>NZ_JABMCN010000003.1:0-15722 GCF_013179515.1 Pseudomonas sp. CM27 | reverse complement strand
CCCTGGACGCCGACGGCGGCATCGTCGGCATCACCGCCAGCGCGTTCAGCGCGCTGTCGATCGAGCCGGCGCTGGTGCTGTTCTGCCCCAACTACGCCTCCGACACCTACCCGATCCTGCGGGACAGCAAGCGTTTTGCGATTCACCTGCTGTCCGCCGACCAGACCGCCGAAGCCTACGCCTTCGCCGGCAAGGGCAAGGACAAGGCCAAAGGTGTCGAGTGGCACTTGAGCGAGCTGGGTAATCCCCTGCTGGCCAACGCCACGGCGATCATCGAGTGCGAACTGTGGCGCGAGTACGACGGCGGTGACCACGCGATCATCGTCGGCGCGGTGCAGAACCTGGTGCTGCCGGCCGAACCGGTGACCCCGATGGTCTACCACAAAGGCAAACTGGGCGCCCTGCCGCCACTTGGCTGACAGACCTCACTGGCCCCTTCGCGGGTGAACCCGCTCCCACAGGGACCGCACAGATGCCGAAACCTGTGCAATACCTGTGGGGGCGGGTTTACCCGCGAAGAATCCAACACCGATCTTCCTGCTTTGCAGGGGTCGCGCTAATCGTCTCACCCTCGGTTGCGGCCCCTTTTTATTCCGGAGTACTGCCCATGAGCAACGAGAAGTACGAAAAAGGCCTGCAGATCCGCACCCAGGTGCTGGGCGAGGACTACGTCAACCGGTCGATCCAGAACGCTGACGACTTCACCAAACCGTTGCAGGAACTGGTCACCGAATACTGCTGGGGCCACGTCTGGGGCCGCGAAGGCTTGTCGCTCAAAGAGCGCAGCATGATAAACTTGGCCATGATTTCCGCGCTCAACCGGCCCCACGAGCTCAAGCTGCACATTCGCGGCGCCTTGCGTAATGGCCTGAGCCGTGAACAGATTCGCGAGATCCTGCTCCAGGTCGGCATTTATTGCGGCGTGCCCGCGGCGGTGGACAGTTTCCGCCTGGCCCGCGAAGCGTTCGCTGAAGCCGATGCGGAGTCAACCCGTTAACACCGGGCTGTTCGAACCCACGCAAGGAGCACCCCAGGTTCGTGGTGCTGTTGCGGTTGCGGCCGGGCAGCCTCTTTAAGAGCGCACTTGATGAAACGCCAGCCACTCGACGACAGCTTCAAGGTCAACCGCAACCCCGTTACCCTGCGCGAAATCGTGCTCGACAAGCTGCGCGCCGCGATCATGAACTTCCACTTGCTGCCAGGCGACCGCCTGGTCGAGCGCGACCTCTGCGACCGCCTCGGCGTCAGCCGTACTTCGGTGCGGGAGGCCCTGCGTCACCTGGAGTCCGAAGGCCTGGTGGAGTTCGCCGATGCCAAGGGCCCGCGCGTGGCCATCATCACCTTGGAAGACGCCCGCGATATCTACGAGCTGCGCTGCGTGCTCGAAGGCCTGATCGTGCAGTTGTTCACCCTCAACGCCAAGGCCAAGGACATCCGTGCCCTGGAGCGCGCGCTGGAGGTCAACCGCGAAGCGCTGGAGGAAGGCGAGCTGCAACAGGTGCTGGATTCGGTGCAGGGTTTCTACGATGTGCTGCTGGAAGGCTCCGGCAACCAGGTGGCGGCGCAGCAGCTGCGCCAGTTGCAGGCGCGCATCAGCTACCTGCGGGCCACGTCGGTATCGCAGGAAAACCGCCGCGGCGCCAGCAACCGCGAAATGGAAAAGATCGTCGAGGCGATCAAGGGTGGCGACCCGCTGGTGGCCCACCAGGCCTCGGTCGACCACGTCCGCGCCGCCGCCAAGGTGGCCCTGGACTACCTGCGCCAGAAACAGGACGACAACGCCAAGGTGCGCGACATGGTCGAGCCCCTGGCCCTCAAGGAACCCCGCATAGAACCCCGTATAGGTCGCTGATCATGCCCAACGCCCCGCGCTACTGCCCGCACTGCACCACAGAACTGGCCCGGGGCGTTCCCACAGGCGACACCCACGAACGCCTGCTCTGCAACGGCTGCGGCTACGTCCACTACATCAACCCGAAAATGATCGCCGGCTGCATCATCGAGCGCGATGGCAAGTACCTGCTGTGCCAGCGCGCGATCCCGCCGCGCCCCGGCACCTGGACCTTGCCGGCAGGGTTCATGGAAGCCGGCGAAACCACCGAACAGGCAGCGCTGCGCGAAGTCTGGGAAGAAACCGGGGTACGCGCCGAAATCGTCTCGCCGTATTCGATCTTCAGCGTGCCGAAGATCAGCGAGGTGTACATCATCTTCCGCGCCATCGCTACCGAAGAGACCGGCCAGTACGGGCCGGAGACGCTGGCGTACAAGTTCTTCGAGGCCGACGAAATTCCGTGGGAGGAGATCTACTACCCGGCCATCCGGCAGATTCTCGAGCGCTACATCCTTGAGCGACAAGCCGGTGTATACGGGATCTACATGGGCAACGACGACACCGGCAAAGTGCACTTCATTCGCTGAGCATGGAACGCTCAGGTCCGCCGCCCGGCCAGCAACCGCGCCACGCTCTGCGCCAGCTCTGCCCGCCGGTAGGGCTTGCGCAACACCTCGAACCCCTTCAGCTCACGCGGCGTCAGGTTGGCATACCCGGTGATGATCAGCACGGGCAAGTCTGCCTGGCGCTCGCGCATCTGCTGGGCAAATCGCACACCGGTCATCTCGGCCATGACATGGTCGGTGACCAGTACGTCCGGCATCCAGCCCTGCTCTACCAGCCGCAATGCCTGCGCCGCGCTGGCAGCTTCGGTCACCTCATAACCCAGGTCACGCAACTGCAGCGCGGTGGCATGGCGCACGATGTTTTCATCGTCCACCAGCAATATCCGGCTCGGCCGCTCGGCCAGCGGCACCTCCTGGGCATCGGCAGCACGGCACGCCGCCACTTCATCGCTGGCCGGCAGCCACAGAGTGGCCTGGGTGCCCTGGCCGGGTGTCGAGCGGATGTCAAAGCCGCCACCCGACTGCAACGCCAGGCCCTGCACCATCGGCAGACCAAGGCCGGTGCCTTTGCCCACGCCCTTGGTCGAGAAGAACGGCTCGATGCAGCGGCGCAACTGCTCCTGGTCCATGCCGCAGCCGTCATCACTCACCTGGATCCACACCAGGCGCCCAGCCGCCACGCCTGCGGGACGCGGTGGCCCCTGGGCCTCCAGGCCCGCGACGATACGCAGGCCGCCACCTTCGCCCAAGGCATCACGACCATTGACGACCAAATTGAGCAACGCCAGCTCCAACTGATGCGGGTCGACAATCACCGCCGGCAATGCCGGGTCGATCTGCAGCTGCACGGCGATGGTCGGCCCCAGCGAACGGGCCATCAGCTCGCGCATGTCCTCCACCAGTGCCGACAATGCCACCGCCTGGGGCTTGAGGGTTTGCCGGCGGGCAAAGCTCAGCAGGCGCCCGACCAGGTTGCGCGCGCGCTCGGCCGCCTGCAGGCCACCGTCGATCAAGCGCGGTGCGCGCTCTGAATGCGGGTGCCGGCGCAACAGCTCGAACGAGCCGATGATCGGGGTGAGCATATTATTGAGGTCGTGGGCGATACCCCCGGTGAGTTGCCCGATCATTTCCATCTTGTGCGCTTCGTGCAGCTGCAGCATGACCGCCTCGCGCTGGGCCAGCGCAGTCGCCACTCGTTCTTCAAGGCTTTCATTGAGCAAGTGCAAGGCCCGCTCGGCACGCGCGTGGGTGATGGCTGCCCAGACCTGCTTGGCGGTTTCCTCGACCAGTTGGCAATCGTCTTCGAAACACTGGCGCGGGCTATGGAAATACAAGCCCAGCATCGCCTCCAGGCGCCCTGCCCTGAGAATGGGTACGTGCAGGCTCAAGTGCAGGCCCGGTAATCGGGCGGGCGAGTCTTCATAGGCTTGCTGCACCGTCTGCCCTGCAGTCAACTGGGCGTGCAACGAAGCACCGAAGTCCTGGTATCGATGCTGGCCAACAAGCGATGGCACGCCATCGGCCCAGTCCTGGCTCACCTTGAAGCAGACCCCATCGCCCTGGTCCTCGCCAAAGCACACCCGCGCCGCGCCCAGCTCCTTGGCCAGGCGTTGCACGGCACAGGCCTCGATGCGCTCGGCCGAGCCCAACCCTGGCAAGGTCCGGCCCAGCTGCAGCAGAAACGCCTGGCGCTGCTGGAAACGCACGCGCTCGGTGGTGTCGGTGACCAGGCACAACACGCCGCCGACACTGCCATCGGCCTCCCTCACGGCCGAATAGGAAACATCGAAGTAGACCGTTTCACCAAGCCCACGCCGCTCGATATAGAACGGGCGATCCTTGGCTGCGAACGTCTGGCCGGTCTCCCGCACGCCGCGCAGCAACGGCTCCAGGTCGTCCCACAGTTCACGCCAATGCTCCTGCGCCGGTCGGCCAAGCGCCTGCGGGTGCTTGGTGCCGATGGTGGGGGCGTAGGCATCGTTGTACAACGCCACATAGGCGGCGCCCCAGAACAGCACGAATTGCGCCTGGGCCGGCAGCAGCGTGGTCATCACGGCCTGCAGGTGCGGCGACCAGGTTTCTGGTGGGCCCAGCGGTGATTCGGTCCAGTCCATCGTCTGCAGAAGGCTGCCGATGGCACCGCCGTTCAGCAGAAAGCCGAGCGCCGGGTTCACAGGGGTTGTCGATTGCTGAAGCGATCTCATGTCTGGGTAGTCCCGGGCATATTGCCATCCATCTCTGGATAGGAGAGCTGCAATCAACAGTTCGTTCCGCGGTTTTTCTGGGCAAGATCAACAGCACCATTTAGCTGGCATGGGTGCGGACCATAAGGCAGGCCAGCGACAGCCCGAGCGCACTCATCCCATTTGCCCAGCGATCAGCCCCAGGGCCACGCTGATCATCGCCACCCCCGACACCCGCCCGACCAGCTTCGCCGCCCCAGGCCGCGTGCTCAGCAAGGCTTTGGCGCCGTAACCGACCAGCGAATAGATCACCAGCGAGCTGCACAGATGCACCAGCCCCAGCAGCAATATCTGCAATGGCACCGGCCAGCTCGAATGCGGGTCGGTGAACTGCGGCAACAAAGCCAGGAACAGCAGGAACACTTTCGGGTTCAGGCCACTGACGCAGAACCCTTTCAACGCCCAGCGCGAGCCAGACTCCCCCGCCCCGGCCCGCCCGGCTTCGGGCAAGGCCGGGCTCAGCAGCAGGTTGCCGCCCAGCCACAGCAGGTAAGCGCACCCGGCCAGCGTCAGCAGGGTCAGCGCCAGCGGGTGGCCGGCCAGTAAACTCCCCACCCCGGCAGCGACCACCAAAGTGGCGAGGAAATGCCCCGACAACATGCCCGCCACCGCAGGCATCACCCAGCGCCCGCGCATGCCCGCCGAAATGGCGTAGGCCCAGTCCGCACCCGGGGTAATCACGAACAGCATCGACACAGCCCAGAACGCCGTCAGAACACTGATAGCCACTTGTATCTTCCTTTTCCACTGCTTGGGGATATCGAAAGATTACGGATTCCACTGGAGGATTATCTTTCGTATATTTCCCCCGAGCGCCTAATGACTGGAAGAATCTTCTCAATGGACCGGACTGATCGAAAAATCCTTGCCGAGCTGCAAAAAGACGGTCGGCTCTCGGTGACGGAGCTGGCCGACCGCGTGGGGCTCAGCCTGTCGCCGTGCCATCGGCGCCTCCGGGCGCTGGAAGACTCGGGCGCGATTCTGGGCTATCACGCCCGCCTCGCGCCCAGCGCGCTGGGGCTGAATTTTGCCGCCCTGGTGTTCGTGACCCTGCGCGAGGTGACCCGCCAGCCGGTAGCGGACTTTGAAGCGGCACTGGCCGAGATCCCACAGATTGTCGAAGCGCAGCGGCTGTTTGGCGACCCGGACTACCTGTTGCATGTGGTGGCCAGGGATTTGCCCGCCTTCCAGAAGCTGTATGACGAACACCTGACCAGCATTCCCAATGTGAAGCGCTTGAGCTCGACCCTGGTAATGAAAGAGGTCATCCAGGATCGGTTATTACCTATGTAGGCGTCCGCCACCAGGCGGCTACAACTGATACATCGACTGCCCCATAAACGCACACATGCACCACGCCGGATCATCCGTTCCGGCTTGCCATCCGCCTGATCCCTCTATTTCAGGCCCTCGCGCCAAATGGCACCCTCCTTGCTACCGTCACCCGCTTAAGCTTTTGTCAGCCTTAGGTTTTTTAACGTTTGTGGGCACATATTTACTAATTTCCCGTTATCCCGGCGCCCCGCATCATCGCTCCAACAAGAACGCGTCGCCCTTCGCCGGCACGCCCCCGGGCAGTTCCCGATGCCCTACCTTGCCTTGGAGTCAGTCATGACCAGTGCAGCCAATACGGCACCCCTGATAGAAAAACACACGATCGGCTACGTGCCCCCGCAAGACCGCCATGGAAAGGTAAGGGATCTGTTCACACTGTGGTTCGGCGGCAATATCGCGCCGCTGCCCATCGTCACCGGCGCGCTGGGCGTGCAGCTGTTTCACCTGAACCTGGTGTGGGGCGTTGTCGCCATCCTGGTCGGCCACCTGGTCGGCGGCGTGCTGATGGCGCTGCATTCGGCCCAGGGCCCGCAAATGGGCATCCCGCAGATGATCCAGAGCCGCGCCCAGTTCGGCACCCTCGGCGCGCTGCTGGTGGTGGTGATCGCCGGGGTGATGTACATCGGCTTCTTCGCCTCCAATATCGTGCTGGCCGGCAAATCGCTGCATGGCGTGGTCGACGCCGTGCCGGTGTCGGTGGGCATCGTCATCGGCGCGCTGGGCTCGGGCATCATCGGCATCATCGGCTATCGCTTCATCCACGTGCTCAACCGCATTGGCACCTGGGTGTTGGGTATCGGTATCGTGGTCGGCTTCGGCTACATCTTCACCCACGTGCAAAGCGACGATTTCCTGACCCGCGGCGGCTTCAACCTGGCCGGCTGGCTGGCCACCGTGTCGCTGGCGGCGCTGTGGCAGATCGCTTTTGCGCCCTATGTATCGGACTACTCGCGCTACCTGCCGGCAGATGTAAAAGTCAGCTCTACCTTCTGGACCACCTACCTCGGCTCGGCCCTGGGCTCGAGCCTGTCGTTCATCTTTGGCGCCGTGGCGGTGCTGGCGATTCCGGCCGGCATGGACACCATGGACGCGGTCAAGCTGGCCACCGGCACCCTGGGCCCGGTCATGCTGGTGCTGTTCCTGCTCAGCGTGATCAGCCACAACGCCCTCAACCTGTATGGTGCGGTGCTGTCGCTGATCACCCTGGTGCAAACCTTCGCCTACCGCTGGATCCCCACCGCCAAGAGCCGAGCGGTATTGTCGCTGATCGTGCTGTCGGCCTGCTGCGTGGTGGCGGTGTTCGCCTCGGCAGACTTCATCGGCCACTTCGTCGACATGGTGCTGGTGCTGCTGGTAGTGCTTGTGCCGTGGACTGCGATCAACCTGATCGACTTCTATGTCATTCACAAGGGTGACTACGACATCCAGTCGATCTTCCAGGTCGATGGCGGCATTTACGGACGTTACAACCCGCAGGCGCTGATCGCGTATGCGATCGGCATCGTGGTGCAGATCCCGTTCATGAACACGCCGCTGTACGTCGGGCCGATCTCCGAGCATATCAACGGGGCCGATCTGTCCTGGCTGGTGGGGTTGGCAATCACCTCGCCCCTGTACTGGTGGCTGGCCAGCCGTGACAGTGCCTACCGTCGTCGGCAGACGAGTGCCAAGCTTGCCATGGGGCACTGATTCAGCCTGATCCGGCCTCTCAGCGGGTAACCCTACACGGGTCTCAACCTCGGTAATACCTGAGTGGGAGCGGGTTCACCCGCGAAGAGGCCAGATCAGACAACCCACAACGCCCCTCCCCGCACAAAGCCGCCAGACACCACGCGGCGCAGCAAGGCAACAGCCAATGTCGCGATCAGACAAGCACACGTCGCCCGCAACCGGCTGCCAATCCCTGTATACAAAAATAATACACACATCGACCAGCCCCGCGCCGTGGGCTGGCTGGTGTGGTACCTGCGAGTAAGCAGCCTCGCTTCACAATTCCAACGCTGTGGCGCCTTTTTGCACCGGGCAGTTCGTCCGGGCTCATAACGATAAAACTTCCAGTATTAAAGACCCGCGCCGCGCCAGCCGGGAGTGCTTGCGCGCGTCACATTGTGAAGACTTGACTGCCATGATCGCGACTTCAATCCCCGTAGCCGGTGCTGCCACCGGCCACCGTAACGCCCTGTGCGTTGCTCATATCGCCGCTGTGTTGTTCGGCCTGACCGGTATCTTCGGTCACCTGATCGAAGCCGACGCCAGCATCATCACCTTTGGCCGCGCCACCTTCGCCTTCATCGCCCTGGGCTTCGTTGCCGGGCTGAAAGGCACCCGCCTGCTCGATGCAATCACCTTGCGCAACCTGCCCGTGCTGGGCCTGACTGGCGCCCTGCTGGCCACCCACTGGGTGACCTTCTTCATCGCCGTGAAAGTGGGCGGCGTGGCTGTGGCCACACTGGGCTTCGCCAGCTTCCCGGCGTTTATCGCCATGATCGAGCGCAGCGTGTTCGGCCAGCGGATCGGTGCCGTGCAAGGTCTGCTGTTGCTGATGGTCACTGCCGGCCTGGTGATGGTGGTGCCATCGTTCGACCTGCTCGACAGCGGCACCATCGGCCTGCTCTGGGGCCTGGGCTCGGGCCTGGCCTTCGCTCTGCTGACCGTGGCCAACCGCCGCAATGCCTCGAACATGAACGCCATGCAGGTGGCGTTCTGGCAGAACGTGGTGGTGGCTGCGCTGGTGGCCCCGTTTGCCTTCACTCATCTGGGCAATACCAGCCTGGGCGGCAGTGACTGGGTCAACCTGGCGCTGCTGGGGGTATTTTGCACCGGGCTTTCGCAGTTCCTGTTCGTCAAGAGCCTGGAGGGCCTGGAAGCACGCACTGCGGGGATGATCATCGCGCTGGAGCCGGTGTACGCGATTCTGGGTGCGTGGTGGTTGTTCGGCGACCAGCCGACCCTGCGCATGGCGGCGGGGGCTGCCTTGATCGTGCTGGCGACTATCCTGGCAGCAGCGCGCAAGGCCCCGGCTGAGCAAGGGGATACCAGCCGCTGCGCGCACTGAAGTGAAGCGGCTGCTCGATCGACAGGAATAATACTATCGAGGGGAGCGGCCGCTTTATTAGTGGTCTAGAACCAAGAGCCATACGCTGGCGGGGCATCCTGCGCAAAGGCGCGCGCCCCTTCATGCGCGGCAATTACAGCATTGACCTCACTCACGCAATTCAACTTCGAAATTCACAGCAAGCACGCTCAGCAGGTTGGTAAGCTGGCATTCATGTCAGGTCCAATTACCTCATTTCCCCCCTGGCATCAGACTTTGGTCAAACACAAATGCCCGCGCCCCACGGCCAGGAGGAATCGTCATGAAGATCGCCAGTTTCGATGTCGACGCGCAAAACGGCTTCACCGCCAACGCCCCGCACGAGCTGCCCGTCCCCGAAGGCGACGAAATCGCGGCTGATCTGAATGCCATGGCCCTGCGCGCCGACCTGCGCCTGGGAAGCAAGGACGCCCACCCTGCCAACGCCGCGTGGGTGGTGGCCGAGCCCGCGAGCATGCTGCAACCCTTGCAGTTGGCCAACGCCGACCTGACCTGGGTCAGCCACTGCGTGCCTGGCACGCCAGGCTTCGAACTGCTGCCCGGCCTGCCCGCGCCGATCGATTACGACTATTTCGTGTGGAAAGGGGTCGAACCCGACCTGCACCCCTACGGCGCCTGCTACCACGACCTGGCCGAACGCCGCTCCACCGGGGTAATCGAATTTCTGAAGGTGCAGCAGGTAGCCGCAGTGATCGTCGGCGGCCTGGCCCTGGACTACTGCGTCAAGACCACCGCCCGCCAACTGCGCCAGGCCGGGTTTCAGGTGCTGCTGTACCTGCCGGCCTGCCGCGCCCTCACCCAGGCAGGCGCCATCGAGGCCTGTGGCGCGCTGGCCGCCGAGGGCGTGATCCTCTGCGGCGATGAAGCCGCGCTCGACCACCAGCTTGGCCTGGTCAAACAAGACCGTTGATGAGCGAAAGCGTTCTCGTAATCGTTGCCTTGGCCATGGCCGGTTGCAACCGAGGCTTTAGCCCGCTGGTCAGCCCTTCGGAACAGGTCTGCCTGGCTCAATCTCCATCGCTATACCAGCTATGGAGGTGAAGGTGATGATTGATCCAACTACAGGTATGAAGGCAGGTCAGCGCTACTCGGTGGAGAATGTTGAACGTGCACACCAGTTCACTGGCTTCTTTCTCGATGGAAAATACTATCTTGGCCCCGAGTTGCTGACAGCCGTAGGCTGGGTGGAGGGCAAACGCTTCATTTACGACAACCTGGACGCTGCGGGTGAACCGGTCTTTCCTGACCGCGTGGCCGGAGAGGTAGAAGACCTGACACTGACCTTGGTGGATGGCACAGCATTGAAGCTTTCCAGGATGGAAGTCAGCGCCATGCCTGAAGACGTCGAGGCAGCTGATCGGGTGCAGGCCGACGCTGCGCAGGACCACGAGCTGAGCGACGTGAAACCTGGCGAAAAAAGTCTCGCGCCAACTGTTACGCAGCCATGGCTCGCAGACGGCGGTCTGCCCCGTAAGGACAAAATACCGTTATTAGTGAGTGCCGCAGTCATCGGTTTCGTTACCGGGTTGATCATCACCCATGCGCAGCGCCGGCGCCGCTGAAGCGCTACACGGTCAGTGCCGGCAACTGGCTGGACAAGAGCCCAGCGGCTGTTGCATTCAACATCGCGGGGCTTAGCTTGTCTCTGACTACCCATTTCAAGGCCACGATTTCATTGCAAGCCATGGGTTTTTGATCATCATCGAAATGTGTGGTGAAAACGTGGTGGACTGTACACCCCACCTTCACCGTGCACAGCGCAAACAAACCGTGGCCTTCAATGGACGTCTCCTCCCGAAGCTCCCGTGCTGCGGCCGCGACAGGCGACTCGCCCTGCTCGATTGCGCCGCCCGGGAAATTCCACTTTCCACTTTTTTTCCGAACCAGCAGGACTTTGCCGCTTCGAAGGCAAATTATCGTCGCCCTGGCCTTGATCTTGGCTTTTCGCGCTTTATTGTCCCGCATGCACACACTCAGCTCGTCATTGGGTTCATATCCGTCTCGTTGTAGCGAAGAGAGACTTATTCCCTGAAGACTCACCTTTATGACGACTCGTTCAACCTGATAGACACAGCTGCTAACCAACAAGCCATTACCCTTTACTTGAGCCGCGGTTGGCTGGGCTGGACGTCGCTGACGTTTTGCAGATGTTGCTTTCACTCAATTTTCACTACTTCGAGGGCAGACTTGGTCCATCCCTACGTGATAGACCTTGCCCGACTAGCAGCGGGCTTTCTTTTGCCCGCAAATCGTATACTGCAGATGGCGCCCGGCTTTATAGCGAGGTCAGGCTTTCCCGAACGAGGCCACTACCCGCCCGCCTGTTCCAAGCTCACGCCAGCTGGATGTACACCGAGTAACACCCCAGCAGCATCCAGAATACGAGAAAGATCCAAGGCGTTCGAAGTGAGAACAGCAGCGATTTCCGATGCCCTGCCTGTGACGTTTCGGCTTCGCAGAACAGCGGCGACTCATCATAAGCCAGCCCCATGAGCGGCTCGCTGCGCAGCAGGTGGCTCTGTTTCAACTGCCAGTGGTCGATGATGCGATAGGCCGCACGTATTCCCGGCCAGGCATTGAGAGAGCTGAGAACGCCCAATAACGCGAGAAACGCGGGCACGATCAGGGTGAACATCTCTCCCCATGACTGATTCAGATTGCCCATGGAAGATACGAACGCAATGACCAGGAAGGACTGGGCGGCCAGATACGCATCAGTGCGGTTGGCCAGGATGCTGGTCTCGTACTGAATCTCTCTGCGGTAGAAATCCAGTCGCTCCTTGGGCGAACCGAACATCCTGGCATTGTGTTCCGTCACCTCATGCTCAGGGGTTTGCGGTGTAATGATTCGGGGCACTGCGCTACTCCTGAATGCATCTACGTGTATGCAGTAGAGCAACCCCCGGTTTGAAAATTCATTGCGGTTAAACCTGTGCCTGCAGGCGGACCTTGCAGTCAACCCACCTCTCGCTGCATGCCCACACACAACTCCAGAAACCGCGCAGCAGCCCGGGAAGGCGTGGCCGCATGCGGCATCAATATGGAAAACCGCCTGACCAGCGCCTGCGGCGCAACCTGCAACCGGCGCAACGCCCCATCCTCATGCCGTATCGACATCGCTGATACAAAGCCGATCCCCATCCCGGCCCGCACCGCCTCCTTCACGCCCTCCACACCGGCAATCTCCAGCGCTACACGCATCGCCACGCCGTCGCGGGCAAACGCCCGCTCGACGATCTGCCGCACACCTGATCCGCTCTCGCGCAGCACTAACGGATAAGCACCCAGCGACACCAGCGTTTGCTGGTCACTTTCTGCCAGTGGATGCCCACGCGGCACGATTGCCACGATCTCGTCCTGGCGCCATGCCGTCACCTCCGTTCCCAACGGCAGCTCTTGCCCGGGGGGCCCTTCGATCAGGGCGATATCGACAGTGTCCAGCGCAGCCACGATCTCTGCAGTGTTGCCGTGTGATGTAGTCACCAGCACATCCGGGTAGCGGGCGTGAAAATCGGCGATCAGGTACGGCAGCAGGTAGCTGGCCGGTGTGGTGCTGGCACCGATGCGCAGCGTCCCGCGCTCCAACCCGCGCATGGCCTCGCGCAGCGCCTGGGCCTGGCGAAAGGTTTCGCGCAGGCGCTGGGCATGCGCCAGCAACTGCTCGCCAGCCGCCGTCAACCGCACGCCGCGGCCGGCACGCTGGTAAAGGGGCTCGCCAAAGGCCTCCTGCAGCAGTTTGAGCTGGCCGGACACCGCCGGCTGCGACAGGTGCAGGGCCTGCGCGGCATGGCTGATGTTGCCGTGCTCGGCAACAGTGGCAAATGTTATCAGCTGTTCTGGGGTCATGAATTGAAAATATCAGCTATGCGGATATTTGCCATTCTAAATTACGATTTTTTATAAGCTTATAACCAGATTAACGTAGGGCTTGTCGAAACACCTTCCCGGAGGACTCACATGGCCACGGTTCCGTCCAACCCTGCTTTTGCACCTACCCTCTCTACCCGAGGGCGGCTCAATGGCATCCTTTTCGTCGCGCTGTTCGCGTTTGCAGTCACCGAGCTGGCCGCCATCCCGGCCATCGCCAACCTGGGCATCAGTCCGCTCATCGTCGGCATCGTGGCAGGGGCGCTGTACAGCAATGCCCTGCGCGATGGCGTGCCGGCAAGCTGGGCGGCGGGCATCAACTTTTCCGCCCGCGGCCTGCTGCGCATTGCCGTGGCGTTCTTTGGGCTGCGGGTTAGCTTGCAGGAAATTGCCGAAGTCGGCTGGTCGGGGCTGTTGGTGTCGCTGCTGGTGGTGGGCAGCACCCTGCTGATCGGCCTTTGGTGCGGCATGAAGCTGTTCAAGCTGGACCGCGATACCGCCTTGCTGACCGCTGCCGGCAGTGCCATCTGTGGTGCCGCAGCCGTGCTGGCCTTTGAGTCGGCGCTGCGCAGCGCCCCGCATAAAAGCGCCATGGCGGTGGGTAGCGTGGTGCTGTTCGGTACCTTGTCGATGTTCCTTTACCCACTGGCGATCAACGCTGGCTGGCTGCACCTGGACACCATGGGTGCCGGGCTGCTGCTGGGCGGGACCATTCACGAGGTGGCACAGGTGGTGGGCGCGGCCAGCAACGTCAGCCCCGAGGCCACGCATATCGCCACCATCGTCAAGATGACCCGGGTAATGCTGCTGGTACCGGTGTTGCTGGTGGTGGGCCTGTGGATCAGCCGCTCGCGGCAGGCGGGCCAGGCGCAAGGCAACGGGCGCATCGCCATGCCCTGGTTCGCCTTCGGCTTCCTGGCGCTGGTGCTGGTGAATTCGCTGCAGGTGCTGCCGGGCAGCGTGACCCAGGCGGTGAACAGCCTGGACACCTTTGCCCTGACCATGGCCATGACCGCGCTGGGTATGGAGACGCGCTTCAGCCAGATCCGCCAGGCTGGGCCACGGGCGCTGGCTACCGGGGCGATCCTGAACCTGTGGCTGATGGGTGGGGGATTGGCGATTACCCTGGGGGTGCAGAAACTGCTGGGCTGACTGGAGACCGGGTCGCCTGCTTCGCAAGTAGACCCGCGAAGCAGGCGACTCGGCTTCAAGGTTTTTCACAGCCCCCCTCGTTGCCGTCCACATTTCTAGGTATGGTGGTGTCAAAGAAGGATGTTTTACCCGCACAGGAAAGACTTAGATGCCTCAACGCCATGTCATCAATGCATCCGTCAGCCCCAAAGGCAGCCTGGAGACGCTGTCACAACGTGAAGTGCAGCAACTGAGTGAAGTCGGTACCGGTAGCCTTTACACCCTGTTCCGCCAGTGCGCCCTGGCCATCCTCAACACCGGCGCCCATGTCGACAATGCCAAGACCATCCTCGAGGCCTATAAGGACTTCGAGGTGCGCATCCACCAACAGGACCGCGGCGTACGCCTGGAGCTGCTGAATGCCCCGGCCGACGCCTTCGTCGATGGCGAAATGATCGCCAGCACCCGTGAAATGCTGTTCAGCGCCCTGCGCGACATCGTCTATACCGAAAGCGAGCTGGCCAGCCAGCGCATCGACCTGGAAAGCTCCCAGGGCATCACCGATTACGTCTTCCACCTGCTGCGCAATGCCCGTACTCTGCGCCCGGGCGTGGAGCCGAAGATGGTGGTGTGCTGGGGCGGCCACTCGATCAGCACCGAGGAATACCAGTACACCAAGAAGGTCGGCCACGAGCTGGGCCTGCGCAAACTGGACGTGTGTACCGGCTGCGGCCCTGGCGTGATGAAGGGGCCGATGAAGGGCGCTACCATCGCCCACGCCAAGCAGCGGATGCACGGCAGCCGCTACCTGGGGCTGACCGAGCCGGGCATCATCGCGGCCGAGGCGCCCAACCCGATCGTCAATGAACTGGTGATCCTGCCGGACATCGAGAAGCGCCTGGAGGCCTTCGTGCGTGTCGGCCATGGCATCATCATCTTCCCCGGTGGCGCCGGTACGGCCGAGGAGTTCCTGTACCTGCTGGGCATCCTCATGCACCCGGACAACCGCGACCTGCCGTTCCCGGTGGTGCTCACCGGCCCGCGCAGCGCCGAGCCGTATCTGCAGCAGTTGCACGCGTTTGTCGGCGCCACCCTGGGCGAAGCGGCGCACCGCCTGTACGAAATCATCATCGACGACCCGGCGGAAGTTGCCCGGCAGATGGTCGAAGGCCTGAAAGCGGTGAAGCAGTTCCGCCGCGAGCGCAACGATGCCTTCCACTTCAACTGGCTGATGAAGATCGAGGAGAGCTTCCAACGCCCGTTCGACCCCACCCACCAGGCCATGGCCGACCTGCAGCTACGTCGCGAGCTGCCGCCCCATGAACTGGCCGCCAACCTGCGCCGGGCGTTCTCCGGGATTGTGGCAGGCAACGTCAAGGACAAGGGCATCCGCCTGATCGAAGAGCACGGGCCATATCAGATCCGTGGCGACAGCGCCGTACTGGATCCTCTGGGCCGGCTGTTGCAGGCCTTCGTCGACCAGCACCGGATGAAGCTGCCTGGCGGCGCAGCGTATGTGCCGTGCTATCAGGTAGTCACCTGAAACCAACTCCCCCTGCCGTTGATCTTGATCTTGATCTTGATCTTGATCTTGATCTTGATCTTCGCGACTTCAGGAGGCCGAACGCAGGCCTTGCGGAGGGAGGTGACGGGCA
>NZ_JABMCN010000299.1 GCF_013179515.1 Pseudomonas sp. CM27 | reverse complement strand
GATGCACTGACGGCCCACACGCAGCATCTCGTCGAGGATGCGGTCAGGGTACTCCACGGCCTGCAGGGCCTGGGTCATGATCACCACGTCGAAACTGTTGCTGGCGAAGTTGCCCAGGCCTTTGTCCAGGTCCTGCTCGATGACGTTGACACCCTTGGCCACGCACGCGGCAATGTTGTCGGCGTCGATCTCCAGGCCATAGCCGGTGACCTGCTTGCGGTCACGCAGCGAGGCCAGCAGTTCGCCGCTGCCGCAGCCCAGGTCGAGTACCCGGCTGCCGGCGGGGATCCAGTCGTGGATGATTTCCAGATCGGCTCTCATGCTGTCCTCAGATGGCAATGCGGTTCATGTAGTTCGAGAAACCCTGCATGTAGCGAGGTGTGGGGATCAGGAAGGCATCGTGCCCATAGGGCGAGTCGATCTCCAGGTAGCAGACGTTCTTGCGTGCGGCCATCAATGCGTCGACGATCTCGCGTGAGCGCGCTGGGGAGAAGCGCCAGTCGGTGGTGAACGACATGATGCAGTAGTCCGCCTTGACGTGGGCCAGCGTGGCAGCCAGGTCGCCGCCCTGGGCAGCTGCCGGGTCGAAGTAGTCCAGCGCCTTGGTCATCAGCAGGTAGGTGTTGGCGTCGAAACGCCCGGAAAACTCCTCGCCCTGGTAGCGCAGATAGCTTTCGACCTGGAACTCGACGCTGTGGAAGTCGTAGTTGAGCTTGTCGCTCTTCAGCTCACGGCCGAATTTTTCACCCATCGAGTCGTCGGACAGATAGGTGATATGGCCGACCATGCGCGCCAGCATCAGCCCGCGCTTGGGGATCACACCCTGGTCCTGGAATGAACCACCGTGGAATTCGGGGTCGGTAAGAATGGCCTGGCGCGCTACTTCGTTGAAGGCGATGTTCTGTGCCGACAGCTTGGGCGCCGAAGCGATGTCGATGCAGTGGCGCACGCGGTCGGGGTAGCTGATGGTCCATTGCAGCGCCTGCATGCCGCCCAGGCTGCCGCCGACGATGGCGGCCCATTGCTGGATGCCAAGGCGCTCGCCCAGGCGTACCTGGCTGTGCACCCAGTCTTCCACGGTCAGTACCGGGAAGTCGGCGCCATACGGTTTGCCGGTGGCAGGGTTGGTGCTGCTGGGGCCGGTACTGCCATTGCAGCCGCCGAGGTTGTTCAGGCTGACCACGAAGAACCGGTTGGTGTCGATGGGCTTGCCGGGGCCGATGCAGCTGTCCCACCAGCCCGGCTTGCGGTCGGTGGCGGCGTGATAGCCAGCGGCATGGTGGTGGCCGGACAGGGCATGGCAGATCAGCACGGCGTTGCTCGCGCTGGCGTTCAGGGTGCCATAGGTCTCGTAGACCAGTTCATAACTGGCCAGCGAACGGCCACAGGCCAGGGCCAGCGGTTCATCGAACCGGGCGGTTTGCGGTACTACCAGACCGACGGAATCTTCGGGAAAGACAGTGGACATCGACCCTGCTCACGCTTGACGGAGGCGTAAGTCTAAAGAGCGCTACCCCCAGCGGCAAGCGAAGGCTTGCGCCGGGGGCAACCAAGGTCAGTTGAGGCTCAGATCATGCGCCACAGTTCTTGTGGCATGCCGGCGTAGGCAGCCAGCGGGGGCATGACGAACGACTGGATCACCTGGATAGCCAGGAAGGCGAAAATCGGCGAAATATCCATGCCACCCAGGTTGGGCACGATGCGGCGGAACGGCGCCAGCACCGGCTCGCTGATCTGGTAGGCCAGCTCGGCCGCGGGGTTGTGGCTGTTGGGGGCAACCCACGAAACGATCACCATGACGATCATCGCTACCCAGAAAATCTTCAGGAACAGCGAGGTGATGCCGATGATCGCCCACATCAGCAGGTGCAGCACGTCGCCGAAGGTGCCGTAGGTAACCATCAGCACAAAGCCCATCAACAGGGCCTGGATGATGATCGCCAGCAGCAGCGACGAGGTGTCCAGACCGGCGACACTCGGGATGACACGGCGGATCGGCTTGAGCAGAGGCTGTGTGGCGCGGACGGCGAACTGGCACAGGGGGTTGTAGAAGTTGGCCTTGACCAGTTGCAGGACGAAGCGCAGCAGAACGATCACCAGGTACAGGCTGACCAGGGTTTGCACCACGAAGATCGCGGCGCCGGACAGTGCATTCATTTAAAGCTCCTTATTTGCCCAGTTGCTCGGCCAGCTCGGCGGAACGTGTGGCCGCAGCCTGCAGCGCCTGCTCGACGATGGCTTCGAAGCCGCTGGCCTGGAACGACTTGATCGCCGCTTCGGTGGTGCCGGCAGGCGAGGTCACACGGCGGCGCAGTTCGGCGGCATCGACGTCGCTGGCTACCGCCATGCGGGCGGCGCCCAGGGCCGTCTGCAAGGTCAGCTGGGACGCGGTTTCGCGCGGCAGGCCGAGTTTTTCGCCCGCTGCCGTCATGGCCTCGATCAACAGGAAGAAGTACGCCGGGCCGCTGCCGGAGACGGCGGTCACGGCGTCCAGCTGCTGTTCCTGCTGTAACCACAGGGCAGTGCCGACGGCTGACAGCAGTTGTTCGGCCTGTTGGCGTTGTGCTTCGGACACTTCGGCGGTGGCATACAGGCCGCTGACACCCTGGCGCAGCAGTGCCGGGGTGTTGGGCATGCAGCGCACCACCGGGCGAGCGCCCACCCAGCTTTGCAGGCTGGCGCAGGTGATGCCTGCGGCGATGGACACGATCAGCTGGCCGTCCTGCAGGTGGGGTTGCAAGGCTTGGCACACGGCTTTCATGACCTGCGGCTTGACCGCGAGCACGATCACGTCGGCACCGTCGATGGCCTGGGCGTTGTCCTCGAAGGTTGCAATGCCGTGTTCGGCCTGGATGCGGGTGCGGGTGTCGGCGCCCGGGTCGCTGGCGCGGATATGCGAGGCGTCCAGGCCCTGGGCACGCAGACCACCGATCAGGCTGGCGGCCATGTTGCCGGCGCCGATAAAGGCTATACGGGTCTTGCTCATGTCAGGTCCTTTTGGAAAAGAGTGAGTTAAGCATGGAGTCAGGCGTGGTTGCTGTAGTCGCGGGCACCGAACAGGGCGGTGCCGATCCGTACCCAGGTTGCGCCCTGTGCGATGGCGGCTTCCAGGTCGTGGCTCATGCCCATGGACAGGGTGTCCAGGCCAAGCCCAAGTTCTTCCTGCAGTTGGCGCAGGCTGGCGAAGGCGCGCTCCTGAGCTGCACGCTCATCGGTGGGCTCGGGAATGGCCATCAGGCCGCGCAGATGCAGGTTGGGCAGCGCAGCCACCGCCTTGGCCAAGGCTGGCAGGTCGGCGGGGGCGCAGCCGGACTTGCTGTCTTCGCCACTGACATTCACCTGCAGGCAGATATTCAGCGGCGCCAGCCCGGCAGGGCGCTGCTCCGACAGGCGTTGGGCGATTTTCAGGCGGTCCACGGAATGTACCCAGTCGAAATGCTCGGCAATGGCTTTGGTCTTGTTCGACTGAATGGGGCCGATGAAGTGCCAGATCAAGGGTAGGTCTCTGAGTTCCTGCTGCTTTGTCAGCGCTTCCTGTAGGTAGTTTTCACCGAAGTCGCGTACGCCAGCGGCGTGGACCTCACGGATGGCGCTGGCGGGCTTGGTCTTGCTCACGGCCAGCAACTGGACGCTGGTCGGCTCACGCCCGGCAGCCTGGGCAGCACTGGCGATGCGGGCGGAAATCGCGGAAAGGTTGTCTGCTAGGGTGGACATGGATCGATGCCGGCAGCTGTAGGGTCTGCCGCATTCTACCTACTTGAAGGCCGTTGGGGAGTCTCATGGATGTGACCGACCTATTGGCCCGGGCCCTGGACGCAGGGGCTTCGGACCTGCACCTGGCAGCGGGCCAGATACCGATGCTGCGCCTGGATGGCGAGTTGCGGCGCATGGCGCTACCACCCTTGGGCCAGGCTGCGCTGATCGACGCCATGGCCGCGGTGCTGGATGAAGACCAGAGCCGGCAGTGGGGCCAAGGCGATGAACTGGACCTGGCGCTGGAACTGCCCGGACTCGGGCGCTTCCGGCTCAACCTGTTTCGCCAGTTGAACGGCGCTGGGGTTACCTGGCGCCTGATCCCGGGGTGCATTGCCACGGTGGATGAGCTCGACCTCGCTGATGTGTTTCAAGCTGTTGCGCAATGCCGTGATGGCTTGATTCTCGTGGGTGGGCCGACTGGCAGCGGCAAGTCCAGCACCCTGGCGACGGTAATTGATCAGCTGAACCGGGATCGGGCGCTGCATATCATCACCCTGGAAGACCCGGTCGAGGTTATCCACAGCAGCCAGCGTAGCCTGATCAACCAGCGCGAGATCGGCCGCCATTGCAGCAGCTTTGCCCAGGGGTTGCGCAGTGCGCTGCGCCAGGACCCGGACGTGATCATGATTGGTGAGCTGCGAGACCTGGAAACCATTCGCCTGGCGCTGCGGGCCGCCGAGACGGGGCACCTGGTGCTGGCGACCGTACACACACGGTCAGCAATGAGCAGCATTGACCGGTTGGTTGAGGTCTTTGCTGCCGAGGAGAAGCCGTTGGTGCGGGCAATGCTGGCCGAGTCGTTGCGCTTGGTGGTGGCGCAGGTGCTGGTCAAGCGTGCAGATGGTGGGCGGGTTGCCGCGCGGGAGGTGCTGGTGGCGACACCGGCGGTGCGCAACCTGGTCAGGGAAGGGCGGATGGCGCAGTTGTGTTCGGTGATGCAGGCGGGTGGGGCGCAGGGGATGCGGACGATGGAGGGGGCTTTGCGGAGGCTGAAAGAGAAAGGGTTGATCAGGGACTGGTAGTGTTTGTGCCAGCCTCTTCAAGGGTTTACCCGCGAAGAGGCCGCACCTGTCAACGCTTGGCCAGGCTCAGCTGCTGCTGTTCTTTCGGCAGCACCCGCTTGGCCACTACGTAATGCTTCTGCCAGTAAGGCTTGCTCAGGTTGTCGATGCTCACCCGCTTGCCACGCCGCGGGGCGTGAATAAAGCGATCGTTGCCCAGGTAGATGGCAACGTGGTTTACCCGGCGGCTTTTGATGTTGAAGAAAATCAGGTCGCCGGGCTTCAGGTCACCTTTGGCTACCTTGACGCCGTGGCCCTGGGCCATGGCGTTGGAGGTGCGCGGCAGGTCGACGTCAGCGACATCGTTGAAGGCGTACTTCACCAGGCCACTGCAATCGAAGCCTTTTTTCGGGCTGCTGCCACCCCAGACGTAGGGGGTGCCGAGTACGTTCACCGCACGGCTGAGCACGTCGCTGCTCTGCTTCGGCGACATGGCGGCGACCGGCATGCTGCGGCTGCTGCTGGCGGCGTTGCCAGGCCGGGCGCGCAGCGCGCTCTGCTTGACCGGTGCGTGTTTCACCGAGGCATTGGTGGTGTAGCCGGTGAAACCATTGGGAAGACGTTGCTCACGATTGGTGGCGTGGGCTGCCAGGGGCAATAATAGGCAGAGGGTCAGCCATGTCTTGAGTAAAGGCGGCATAGATGAAGCTCTTATGAATAGTTATGTGTTGGGCGCGCAACTTTATAACAGCTTTTTGATCAATCTTTGATCCGTTGGTCGATTCAACGGCTGCCATACGTCGGCCTGCGATCAAAAAGTCACATTTTTTCTTAGAAAATTTTCAGATAACCCAAAGGGGCTATGAATGAACAGTTATCAACAGGGGGCGCCCTTTCACGACACGCACAGCAAGGTCATTGGCTACCTGCTGTGGATTTTCGGCTTCACCGGCTCGCATCGCTTCTACTACGGCAAGCCGATAACCGGGACCATCTGGTTCTTCACCTTCGGCCTGCTGGGTATCGGCTGGCTGATCGACCTGTTCCTGATCCCGTCCATGGACCGTGAGGCTGACCTGAGGTTCCAGTCCGGGCGCATCGACTACAACATCGCCTGGATCCTGCTGACCTTCCTCGGGATTTTTGGCCTGCACCGGCTGTATCAGGGGAAGTGGGTGACCGCGATCATCTACTTCTTCACCGGCGGCCTGTTCCTGGTGGGCGTGCTGTATGACTTCTGGACGCTGAACAGCCAGGTTTCCGAAAGGAACGCCGGGCGGGGATGAGGGCTTCGTGACGTGACAGGGGGCGCAAAGCGCCCCCTGTGTGCAGGTTACTGGCGGGTTTGGCGCTGTTGCAGCAAGAGGTTGCTGAAGCCTGCTCCGGCCAGCTGTTTCTGCGCGCCGGTCAGCTGTTCACGGTTGCTGAACGGCCCGACAAGCACGCGGTACCAGGTTTCATCCTTGACCGTACCCGATTCCACCTTCACCGACTGCCCAAGCAGAATGATCTGCGCGCGCACTTTGTCGGCGTCCGCCTGTTTGCGGAACGAGCCGGCCTGCAGGAAGAACTGGGTAGTCGCCGCCGGCTTGATCACCGGTGGTGCCGGTGGCGGGGTTTGGCCCAGCAGTGCCGCCTGCGCCCTTGCAGTGTCGATCTTCGCCGCTTCTGCCTGTGTCACCGGGGTTACCGGCTGGGCTGGCACGGGTGGCGTTTTCTCGGGCACCGCCTCGGGCGGTACGATCACCTCGGACTCCGGCAGCAGGGTATAGAAGTCGTACTTCGGCTTCACCGGCTGTTGCGGGGTGGCCTGCCCTGGCTTGCTGGCTTCGGCCACTTTC
>NZ_JABMCN010000298.1 GCF_013179515.1 Pseudomonas sp. CM27 | reverse complement strand
GTGGAAACGCCGGCCACCGGGGAAGGCAAAGGCCGCGCGGCTGATCTTCGCACCTGCGGCCTCGACGCGTTTCTGCGTGGCCTCGAGATCGTCGGCGTAGAGGATGATCAACGGCCCACCCGGCCTTACCGGCTCGCCGGTGGTGAAGCCGCCTGTCAGCCGGCCATCGCCGAATTCGCTGTAGGTAGGCCCGTAGTCGGTGAAAGTCCAGCCGAACACGCTGCCATAGAAGGCCTTGCTCCGTGCGATGTCGCTGACATTGAACTCGATGTTGTCGATCTGCCGGTCAGTACCGCGAATGCCCATGTGTGCTCCGTGCCGAAGGGGTTTGACCTAGTCTACTCCGGTCACTTGAGAGTTTTACATCAGGCGGCATGAAACAACCCGGGGGCCTAATGCCAATCAGTTAAGGCTAGAGGGGCTGCTGCGCAGCCCATCGCCGCGGTTCGTCGCCACGACAAGCCAGCTCCCACAGGGATCGCGCACGCATTGAGATTTGAGGAAGGGCACTACCCGCAACTGGCCCGGTCGCGCACCGGGCACTGGGCGCGGTGCAGGTTCAGCGCGGTATTGATGATGCCGATATGGCTGAACGCCTGGGGGAAGTTGCCAAGCATGCGCCGACCGGCCGGGTCGTACTGCTCGGCCAGCAGGCCAAGATCGTTGCACAGACCGGTCAGGCGCTGGTACAGCGCCTGCGCCTCGGCCTGGCGGCCAAGCAGTACATACACGTCAGCCAGCCAGAACGAACACACCAGGAAAGTGCCCTCGCCTGGGGTCAGGCCATCGCTGCAGCTGTCGCTGTCGTAGCGCATCAGCAGGCCGTTTTTCAGCAGCCTTTGTTCGATCTGCTCCAGCGTGCGCAAAAAACGCGGGTCGTCCGCCGGCAGGAAACCGGTCAGGGCAATCTGCAACAGGCTGGCATCCATTTCAGTCGAGCCGTAGGCCTGGACGAAGAATTTGCCGCTCGCATCCAGCCCCTGTGTACACACTTCGTTGCGGATCTCGTCGGCCACCTGGCGGTAATGCCGCCCGCGCTCACGGTCCTCCTCGGTGGTGTCGGCCAGCCCGGCGGCGCGGTCGAAGGCGACCCAGGCCATGACCTTGGAATGCACGAACTGCTGGCGACCGCCGCGCACCTCCCAGATACCCTCGTCGGGCTTGCGCCAGATGCTTTCCACATACGGCAGGATCAGCCGCGCAATCGCGGCACTGCGTGGCAGCCGGGGCAAGCCGCCCTTGATCGCCTGGGTCATGGCGTCGGCCAGTTCGCCATAGATGTCCAGTTGCATCTGCCCGGACGCGGCATTGCCCACGCGCACCGGCTGTGAATGTTCGTACCCGGCCAGCCATGGCAGGGTGTACTCCTGCAAATCACGCTCGCCAGCCAGGCCGTACATGATCTGCATCTGTTCGGGGTTGCCAGCCACCGAACGCAGCAGCCATTCACGCCAGGCCTGGGCTTCGTCGAAATAGCCAAGGTTCATGAACGCAAGCAGGGTCATGGTAGCGTCGCGCAGCCAGCAAAAGCGGTAGTCCCAGTTGCGCTCGCCACCCACACGCTCGGGCAGCGAGGTGGTGACGGCGGCGACGATGCCGCCGGTGGGGGCATAGGTCATGGCCTTGAGAGTGAGCAGCGAGCGGCGCACCAGCGCGGTATAAGGCCCTACCTCCGGGCAGCGAGCGGCAAAGGCCTGCCATTGGTCGATGGTTTGCGCCAGGGCTTGATCGCTGTCGCAGTCGGGCTGCACCGGCAGGTGCGAGGGCTGGTGGCGCAGGCTGAAGACTTGCCGCTCGCCAGCACCCACGCGAAAGCGCGCGCCAGTGTGATGGTCGCGAGGCTGAGGTGGGACGGTACTGCACAGGATCAACCGGTCAGGGCCGGCGACGGCGCTGAGGCTCAGTGGCTCCAACCGTTCCACCCACGGCACGCTGCGCCCGTAGTCGAAGCGCATCACCAGGTCCATTTCAAAGTTGGTTTCACCCGAGAGGCCCTCGACGATGCGCACCACCGAATTGGCTTCGCCCAACGGCATGAAGTCGAGCACCCGCGCGCGGCCGGTGGCAGTGACCCAGGTGGTTTCCAGTACCAGGGTGTCGTCCAGGTATTGCCGGCTGCTGTGTTCGACCGGGTCGCAGGGGGCCAAGCGCCAGCGGCCGTTTTCTTCGTTGCCCAGCAGGGCGGCGAATACTGCAGGTGCGTCGAAGCGTGGCAGGCACAGCCAGTCGAGCGAGCCATCGCGGCTGACCAGGGCGGCGCTGCGGCAGTTGCCCAGCAGTGCGTAATCTTCGATATGGGCGGGCATTGGGTCTCCTTTCATTGGTTGCCTGTGCTGGCCTCTTCGCGGGTAAACCCGCTCCCACAGGATCACTACTGGATCTGAAATGCGCAGTACCTTTGGGAGCGGGTTTACCCGCGAAGAGGCCAGCACAGGCACTGCAAAACGCTCATCCCAACCGATGCCATTCGCGCTTGTCCCGCGTCAGCAGCTCATGGCCAGCCTCGGGCCCATCTTGACCGGCCGGATATTCATGCACCTCGCCATCCTTGGCCCAGGCATCAAGAAACGGCTGCACCGCACGCCAGCCGTTCTCGATGTTGTCGGCGCGCTGGAACAGGGTCTGGTCCCCGGTCAGGCAGTCGTAGATCAGTGTTTCGTAGCCAGTCGCCGGGGTCATTTTGAAGAAGTCCTTGTAGGCGAAGCCCAGCTCGACATTCTCCATTACCAGCTCTGGCCCAGGGCGCTTGGCCTGCAAGTCGAACCACATGCCTTCATTGGGCTGGATCTGGATTTTCAGGTAGTTGGGCTTGGGCCGTTCCAGCTCCGATTCGCGAAACTGCGCATACGGCGCAGGCTTGAAGCAGATGGCGATCTCGGTGTCACGTACGCTCATGCGCTTGCCGGTGCGCAAATAGAACGGCACGCCGGCCCAGCGCCAATTGTCGATCATCACCTTCAGCGCCACATAGGTCTCGGTCTGGCTATCTTCGGCCACGTTGGCTTCCTGGCGATAACCCGGCAACCGCTTGCGGCCCTGTTTGCCCACGGTGTATTGGCCGCGCACCGAATTCTTGAGCGCCATCTTTGCCGACCAGGGGCGAATCGCACCGATCACCTTGGCCTTTTCCCCACGTACCGCATCGGCACCGAACGCCGCCGGCGGTTCCATGGCGACCATCGCCAGCAACTGGAACAGGTGGTTGGGCACCATGTCACGCAGGGCGCCGGTGTTGTCGTAGAACGCCCCCCGGGTTTCGACGCCAACGGTTTCGGCAGCCGTGATCTGCACATGGTCGATGTAGTGGTTGTTCCAGAACGACTCGAACAGGCCGTTGGAGAAACGGCTGACCAGAATGTTCTGCACCGTCTCCTTGCCCAGGTAATGGTCGATGCGGTAGATCTGCCGCTCGCCCATCACCTTCAACAGGCAGGCATTGAGCGCCTCGGCACTGGCCAGGTCGGTGCCGAACGGTTTTTCCACCACGACACGACGAAAGCCGCCGCCGGACTCGTCCAGCAGGCCGGCCTCACCCAGGCGCTGGGCAACTTCCGGGAAGAACCGCGGCGACGTTGCCAGGTAGAAGATGGCATTGCCATGGCTGGTCTTGTCGATGCGCTTGCCGATGGCCTGGTAAGTGGCCGGGTCCAGGAAGTCGCCGGTCTGGTAGTCCAGGCACTTGGCCAGGCGTGACCACAGCTTCTCATCCAGGCACTTGGCTGCCCCCTCGCCCCCCTTGTCGCGCTCGGCCATGAAACTGTGCAGCCGCCCGGCAAAGTCCTCGGCACTGGCCGGGTTGTGGTCGACGCCGACGATGCGCAGGTTGCGGTCCAGCAAGCCGTCGCGGCTGAGGTTGTAAAGCGCCGGCATCAGCAGGCGCTTTACCAGGTCGCCATTGGCGCCAAACAGGAACAGGGTACAAGCGGGTGCAGCCGGTATGGTCTGTTTAGTCATTCGCCTTTCTTCTCGACGTGGCCACCGAAGCCCAGGCGCATGGCCGAGAGAATCTTGTCACCATAGGTGCCCTGCTGCTGGCGCGAGCGGAACCGCGCGAACAGTGCGCTGGACAGCACCGGCACAGGCACCGCCTGCTCGACGGCAGCGTCGATGGTCCAGCGGCCTTCGCCACTGTCGGACACCGAGCCACTGAACTGCGACAGCTGCGGGTCGGCCGCCAAGGCATCGGCGGTAAGGTCGAGCAGCCACGAAGTGACCACGCTGCCGCGCCGCCATACTTCGGCAATTTCGCCCACATTCAGGTCGAAGCGCTGGTCTTCCGGCAACTCGTTGCCGCCTTTGCTGCGCAACAGGTCGAAGCCTTCGGCGTAGGCCTGCATCAGGCCGTACTCGATGCCGTTGTGCACCATTTTTACGTAATGCCCGGCGCCCGGTGGGCCGGCGTGGATATAGCCATGTTCGGCACGCTGGTGTTCGCCACTGAGGCCATGGGTGCGTGGAATATCACCCACGCCCGGCGCCAGCGCCTTGAACAGCGGTTCCAGGCGCTCGAATACGTCCTTTTCGCCGCCGATCATCATGCAGTAGCCACGGTCCAGGCCCCAGACACCGCCAGACGTGCCCACGTCCAGGTAATGCAGGCCGCGCTTGGCCAGTTCGCTGGCGCGGCGCATGTCGTCCTTGTAGAAGGTGTTGCCGCCGTCGATGATCGCGTCGCCCGGTTCGAGCAGATCGGCCAACTGGGCGATGGTCTGTTCGGTGGGCTCACCCGCCGGCAGCATGACCCACACGGCGCGGGGTGCCTTGAGCTTTTGTACCAGCGCACCGAGGTCGTGCGCGCCCTGCGCGCCTTCGCCCTCCAGCCCGGTAATGGCCTCGCGGTTGCGGTCATGCACCACGGTGCGGTGGCCGGCGCGCATCAGGCGCCTTGCGATATTGCCGCCCATGCGGCCCAGCCCGATGATTCCCAGTTGCATGAGCCCATGCTCCCCTTTTAAATGGATGACGACAGTTAAGCTTTTCAGGTTAGTCCAGCATGCCGCCCGAGGGTTCAGCGACGAATGGCGAGACCACGATAAACAAAAAAGTTCCCAAGGCCTGTGAAAGAATTCAGAATGCGCCCCGCGTGAAGCGTCTACGCTTTGATTTGTCACCAGCCAAAACCGCGAGGTGTGCTCATGGGTACTCTGATGCCTGCAACCCCAACCCAGACCCTCTATGTCTCCGTGCGCCGTGATGAGCTGCGTAAGCTGAAGGACGAACGTGACCAGCTGCGTCAGCAGGTCGCCCAGTTGAACCTGATGCTGGCGCAACAGCGCGATGGCGATAAAGCTGTCAGCCTCTGAGCTGTACCTTTCTTCAGTGGGGGCTGTATGGCCTCCACCTTGCCTCCCCCCTTTGTAGCGTTTTCAGGTCCGGCTGCCTGCCGTGATCGGTACATGCAACCAAGCGCTTCGTACTTGTCCTACCCCTGTGCGGGCACGGTCTGATAACGTCCATTGCTCACTCCAGCCAGAATCGGCATCGGGCAGGCTGACTTCGCGGCCTGCAGCGCTATTCGGAGCTGACTGCATGAAACGTATCCCCCTTGGCGTTTCCCTGGCCTTGATTGTCCTTGCGAATCCGGCATTCGCCGCCAGTCAACTGGAGTGCCGCAAGCTCGACGAACGCCAGGTCGTGGCGCTGTTCCAGGAGTGGAACAGCCGCCTGCAAGCGGGACAGGCCGAAAAAGTGGCCGATTTATACACGGATCAAGCACTCCTGTTGCCTACCTTGTCAGGTACAGCCCGAAAAGATCGAGCCGCCCACATCGATTACTTCAATCGATTCCTGCGCGACCGCCCTGCAGGCACACTGCATGAAACGCATGTTTACGGGGGCTGTGACCAGGCATCGCTGGCTGGCTTGTATACCTTCACCTTCGCTGCCACCGGCCAGCAACAGGCAGCGCGCTTTACCTTCAACTACCGGTATGTCGATGGCCAATGGCTGATAGCTCACCATCACTCCTCGATTCAGCCCGCGAATTAGTCCCGAAACCTGGTGCATTCACACCGTCGAATGCACCAGATCAGCGCACCAGCAGCCCCTGATCGGGGCGTCGCCCTCCCCCGCTCGAACCGCCGCCGGGCCTGGTTAACATCCGGTTACGCTCGCCAACGTTTGCGTCTATTGCGCACCATAACAATAGTGACCAATGGGTCACCTTTTTAGCTCTTTCTCTCCTACACTCGGTTTTCGGCCCGCGATTTGCTCAATGGAAGAGTGACGAAAATAAGTCGAACTTTAAGGAAAGGCGGCGGGTCAGCAATTAAGTAGGCCAAACCCATGGGACATTCCCAGGCTCGGCCCACCACCCCAATGAATCCCATCGCTTTCGGCCGGAGTGCCGATCGCGTTGTGTTTGCGCGCACGACCCAGGGGCATGGAACGCAATACGCAGTATTTAGAACCAGAGAGAACCAACACGAGATATCGCCACGGGTGCCAGCACCCGGCCAAGCATAGGGACGGAGAAGAAGTATGATCAGTGCCGCTGTCGAGCCTCACGTAGACACCTTTACCTCGGACAACCGCGAACCAGTCACCCCGGATTTCGCTACGACAGGCATGGCACCCGGCGCTCAGCGCCAGCACAACCCCAACAAGCG
>NZ_JABMCN010000297.1 GCF_013179515.1 Pseudomonas sp. CM27 | reverse complement strand
TCGGTCAGGTCTTCCTGCAGCGTCAGCGCCAGCTGGTCGTGCATGTCCACCTGAATGGTCACCAGCAGGAATTCGCCCATCTGCAGGATCGGAATGCGCTCCATAGGCTTATACCTGCTTGCCGATGTCGCCGCCCAGGCGCGCAAGGGCGAGTTTGAGGGCATCCGCAAGGTTGGACTTGGTGGTCAGGGTGCCCAGGTCCAGGCCAAGGTGGACGATGGTTTGCGCGATCTGCGGGCGCACCCCGCTGATGATGCAATCGGCGCCCATCAGGCGGATCGCGGTCACGGTCTTGAGCAGGTGTTGCGCCACCAGCGTGTCGACGGTCGGAACGCCGGTGATATCGATGATGGCGATTTCCGAGCCGGTATCGACGATGCGCTGCAGCAGCGACTCCATGACGGTCTGGCTGCGTTGCGAGTCCAGGGTGCCAATCAGCGGCAGGGCGAGTACCCCGTCCCACAGCTTGACCACGGGGGTGGACAGTTCCAGCAGCTCTTCCTGCTGGCGCTTGATCACGTCTTCGCGGGTTTTCTGGAAGGTGCGGATGGTGTGCATGCCCATGCCGTCGATCAGCTCGGAGATCGCCCACAGCTGCTCGGCCAGGCGCGCCGGTTCATCACTGAAGTGCGATTGCAACAGGCCGAACAGTGGCCCCTTCAGGGCAAAGATGAAGTACACGGCCTGGTGCGAGTCATGCCCCAGCTGCGCGCGCGAGACGGACAGTTTTTCCAGAAAACGGCGCACCCCTTCCCAGCCCGTTGCAGCCAGGTTGCTGCCGCCTTCGCTTAGCAGGCCCTCGACCAGCAATTGCAGGAATTCGCGAGTTTCCTGTGCGAGTACCTGTTCCTTGATATTTCGCGTGGCGCCGTTGGTTTCCAGGCCAGAAAGCCATTCTTTCTGCAATTGCGCCTGGTTGTTCTTGATCGCTTCCGATGTGCTGCCGTGCAGTGCTGCCATGTACCTTAGCTCCTGGGCTGAAAGGCCGGCTTCCCCATAAATTGGCCGGCCTGCTGTGAATGACATTTGCCGGATGAAATAGTTGTGCGCGGGGGACAGTTAATTGCAATGCGCCATCTGAGGGTAGCCTATGCAGCGTCCTGGCCCACCTGCCTGGTATCCGTTGCAAGCGGGATTGGCGGGCGAGACAGCAACAGGCCGACCAGCACTGCGAAGACCAGTGCGGCAATACCTGCGGTGTGCAGCACGGCCTCGAAACCACCGATGAATGCCTGCCGGGCCAGGGGCGCCACGGCCTCGCGCTGGGCGGGTTCGAGCAGCGCCAGGGCGGCCTGCAGGTCGCCTGCGGCAACCCGTGTCGCCATTGCCGCAACCTGGCCCGAGTGCGCGGGTGCCACGGCGGCGATGGCCTCGTGCAACAGCTGCCCGCTACGGCCGGCCAGCACGCCGCCAAGTACACCAATGGCCAGCACGATTGCCCCGAACCGCGTGGTGGTACTCAGCCCCGAGGCCATGCCGGTGCGCTCACGCGGCACGCAAGCCATGATGTTTTTCTGCGTGTCGCCATTGAGCAACCCGGCGCCAGCGCCCAGCACCAGGCTGGCCAGGGCGAACGCGCCATAGCCGCCCTGGCGCGTGGCCCAGGCACACAGCAGGTTGCCCATGCCAACCAGCACCAGGCCCAGCGCAAACACCTGCGCCGGGCTCAGGTGCGCGGCCAAGCGCATGCCAACGCGCGGGGTCAGCAGCATGGCGACGGCAAATGGCAGCATGCCGGCGCCTGCGGCCAGCGCCGACAGCTGCAGGCCGTTTTGCAGGTACAGCGGCAGCAGGGTCATCATCACCTGGGCGCAGGCAGCGTAGGCGAACATGCCCAGCAAGGCGCCGACGAAACGCCCGCTGCGCATCAGCTGCAGGTCGATCATCGGGCGCTGCTGGCTGCGCTCGACCATGACGAACAGGCCGAACAGGAAAGCGCTGATCACCAGACGGCCAAGGGTTTGCGCGCTGCCCCAACCCACCTGGTTGGCATCGATCATCGCCCAGATCAGGTAGCCGAGGCTGCCGGCGAAGGTCAGGCTGCCCCACGGGTCGAGCCGCGCCGCTGCGCTGTCACGCGACTCCTCGACACTGTGCAGCACCATCAGCGCCAACAGCACCACCAGGGGCAGGTTGATATAGAAGATCCAGCGCCAGCCCAAGGTGCTGGCGATCACCCCGCCCAACAGTGGCGCAAAGGTGATGGTGGCGCCCATGCATGCGCCCCAGAAGGCCCAGGCGCGCATGCGCTCTTGCGGCTCGTGGAAGCGGTTGCCGATCGCCGCCAGGGCCGAGGTCAACAGCAACGCGGCGCCCACACCTTTGGCTGCCCTGGCCAGGTCGAGAAACAACAGCGTGGGCGCGGCACCACAGGCCAGCGAGGCTATGCCGAACAGCACCAGGCCGAGCAGCAGCATGCGCCGCCGGCCAAAGCGGTCGGCCAGGCTGCCGGCCGGCAGCAGGCAGGCGGCGAACGCCAGCAGGTAGGCGCTGACCACCCATTCGATATCGGCGAACGAGCCGGACAGGTCGCGGGCGATGCTGGGCAGGCTGACTGCGACGATATTGGTGTCGAGGATGATCAGGGCGCAGACCAGGGAGGCAGTGAGCAGGGTAAAACGCGCAGAAGGCATGGCAGGGCTCCGGGGGGTGGGCTGGTTCGCCTGAAAGGCGGTTTGCCTGCAGGATCGCCTGGGGCGCAAAGCGGCCCCGCCAATCTCCCAGGTAATCTTTGCCCCCAGGCCACCAGGCTTGTAGTGTTGGCCTCACCATAACGCTGCCAACCCAACGCCTTGTTAGCCTCGGCGGCCCCCGTCATTACCCTGCAGGTAACACCCATGGAAATCCGCCATTTCCGCTATTTCCTCTGCGTTGCCCGCCATGGCCATTTCACCCGTGCCGCCGAGCAACTGGGCATCGCCCCGCCCACCCTCAGCCGGCAGATCCAGGACATGGAGCGCGAACTGGGCGTTCGCCTGTTCGAGCGCAACCAGCGCGAGGTCAACCTGACCGCCGCCGGCCAGGCCCTGTTCATCGAAGCCGAACAGACCGTGCGTCAGTTCGACGCGGCGCAACTGGGGGCACAACGCGCCGCCCGTGGCGAAAGCGGGCGTATCGAACTGGGCTACGTGGCTTCGGCCGCCTACTCGGGCATGCTCCAGCAGCAAGTGCTTCGCTTCAGCGAAGCCTGCCCCGAGGTACGCCTGAGCATGCGCGAACTGCCCATGGCCGAACTGCCCGCCAGGGTTCGTGATGGCCTGCTTGACCTTGCGTATGTGCGCTCGCCGATGGAACTGCCGGAAGAGCTGGAAGCCATTGCGCTGCACCAGGAGGGCTTCGTCCTTGCCCTGCCCGCCCATTCACGGATCAATGAAGTGCCTCAGATCCCGGCATCGCGCCTGGCCAATGAAACCTTCATCCTGCCCGAGCAGATATCCGGCACGCTGGAGGTCGCCGCGCAAGGTGGCTTCGTCCCGCAGCTTGGCCCGCAGCCCGGCAGCCTGGTGGCGGTGATTACCCTGGTGTCTCTCGGCCAGGGCATCGCCGTGGTGCCGGAATCGGTGGTGCAGCGCATCTGCCTGCCGCAAGTGAACTACCGGCGGATCGTCGACTGCCACGCCAGTTCATGGCTCAGCCTGATTCACCGGCGCTTCGATAAAGCGCCGGCGGTGATGCGTTATGTGCAGAGCGTGAAAGGCGGTGCCTGATCAGTGATCGCCTGCAGCACCCAAGGCGTAGAATTCATGCAGCTTGGCCTGCAGCAAGGCCTTGTCCGGCAAGCGTGTCTGGTATTCCGCAATCAGTGCTGGCGACAAACTGCGATTAAGCGCGTACTCGACCACCTCATCGTCCCTGCTGGCGCACAGCAACACGCCAATCGCAGGGTTTTCATGCGGCTTGCGCTCGTTTCGGTCAAGCGCTTCCAGGTAGAAATCGAGTTTGCCCAGGTACTCGGGCTCGAAGCGGCCGACCTTCAGCTCTATCGCTACCAGGCAGTTGAGGCCGCGGTGAAAGAACAGCAAATCCAGTGCGAAGTCGCGGCCACCGACCTGAAGCGGGTACTGAGAGCCGACGAAGCAGAAGTCGCGGCCCAGTTCGATGAGGAACTGTTTGAGCCGATTCATCAGCGCGCCATGTAGGTCTGCTTCTGCATGATCCCCCGTTAGCCCGAGAAACTCCACCATGTAGGCATCCCGAAAAACCTCCATGGCTGCCGGATAATCTTGACGCAATACTGCCGAAGCCCTGGCCGGGTTTGCGACACTGCGTTCAAAAAGCGAGGCCTTGAGTTGCCTTTCCAATTCTCGGCTTGACCACCTTTCCTGAATCGCCATGCGCAGGTAGAACTCGCGCTCCTGAGTGAGCTTGCTCTGGCTGAGAATCATCATGTTGTGGGTCCATGGCAATTGTCTCAGCAGTGCCGAGACTCTTTCGTCATGGCGATAGGCTTCATAAAATTGGCGCATCCGAAACAGGTTAGGTCTCGTAAAACCTCGTAGCCCAGGCTGCGTTTGGGCAAGATGAGCAGCCAGCTGACTGACCACCGAATCGCCCCATTCCGCCCGCTCCAGCTTGTGGCTGATGTAGGCCCCAACCTGCCAGTACAGGTCGATCAATTGCGTATTGACCGCCTGCACCGCACGCTGCCTGGCATCCTGAATCAACCTGAGCACTTCCTCGAAACGGTCATCCTTTACCGAAGGAAGGGCCACCGGCGCTTGTGGTTCTTGTTGTTCAGCGCTCATGCATCGACTCCCTTTTGAATTCGCCAGGAAGTCTACCCCCGGTGAGCCGTCACCCCGCCACCGGCAGCACCTCTGATTTGTTTCAAAAAGCAAAGGGCACCCATCCACTGGTGCCCTTCGCCCTACCGCAAGGTGAACCCGATCACCCCATCGACCGCGCCCCTACAGGTTGCGCATGGCCCCGCGATGTCACGATCCCCAGGAAGGAAATGACGATTGCCAGGCCCAGTGTCGAACTCACTTCTACCCGGTGCTCCGGGGTGTACATCATCACCGCCAGCGCCCCGGCAATGAAGATGATCACCGCCCAGGTGAGGTACGGGAACAGCCACATGCGGAACTTCAGCTCGGTGTTCTCGCGCTCCAGGCGGCGGCGCATGCGCAGCTGCGAGATGGCGATGACCATGTACACCAGCAAGGCGATGGCGCCGGAACTGGCCAGCAGGAACTCGAACACGCCTTTCGGTGCGAAGTAGTTGAGGATGGCAATCGCCGCGCCGATCAAGGTACTGCCAAAGACCGCAGAGCGCGGTACGCCTACCCTGGAGGTCTTGTTGAGGAAGGCCGGGGCGTCACCGCGCTTGGCCAGCGAGTACATCATGCGCGAGGCGATGTAGATCGACGAGTTCATGCAGCTGGTCACGGCCACCAGCACCACCAGGTCGACCATGAACGCGGCGTTGGGGATGTTCATGATTTCCAGCGCACGCTGGTAGGAACCCACCACCGCCAACTGCGGGTCGTTCCATGGCACCACCGAGATGATCACGAAGATCGACAGGATGTAAAAGGTGCTGATGCGCCAGATCACCGAACGCGTCGCCTTGGCGATGTTGCGCGACGGGTCGCTGGACTCGGAGGCAGCGATGGTCACCGCCTCGGTGCCGATAAAGCTGAACATCACGGTAATGAACGCACCGATCACCGCCGACCAGCCGTTCGGGGCGAAGCCGCCGTGCTCGGCGATCAACCCGCTCAGGCCGCTGACCTCGCGGTTGGGCAGCCAGCCCATCAGGGCAGCGAAACCAAGGCCGATGAAGCCCAGGATCGCCGTGACCTTGAGGATGGCGAACCAGAACTCGAATTCACCGTACTTGGCCACGCTGAACAGGTTGGTGCAGGCCAGCAACAGTACCGAGGCCAGGGCAAAGATCCAGCTGTCCACCTGCGGGAACCAGGCGTTCAGCACATGCCCGGCGGCCAGTGCTTCGATCGGGATCACCAGTACCCAGAACCACCAGTACAGCCAGCCGATGGTATAGCCGGCCCAGCGGCCGATGGCCTGGTCGGCGTAGGTGGAAAACGATCCGGTATCGGGGTGTGCCACGGCCATTTCGCCGAGCATGCGCATGACCAGGACTACCAGGGTCCCGGCCACGAAATAGGAAATTATGGTTGCGGGCCCGGCCGCCGCAATGGCGTGCCCAGAGCCTACGAAAAGTCCGGCGCCGATGATGCCGGCGATGGACAGCATCGTTACATGACGTGGCTTGAAACCTTGTGCAAGGTTGCCATCAGATCCCACGGTGTTCATTGATGTTGTTCTCTTTTTGCTGACACAAGGATGGGGGCAGGCGTAGGCGAAAATATCTCCTTTGAAATCAATAAGTCGACAGGTTGCTCGGGTTCTGTTGATGTTCTTTGGTGTGCGTCACAGAGCAACGTGCCAGTGCGGTTCGGGGTTCATTTAAGCTCCGCAGGGCTGTGGGAAATTACACGAGAACGCCCCGGAACTGTTCGATCACGACAGGGCCTTTCCATTCACGCCAGATGTCGCGAATGGCATGTCCGATTGCGCCACCGGGTCATCTGGCGCTTTTGTTTTTCATTTGAATGTGTGTTGCCTGCCCTGGCCCTATCGCCGGCAAGCCA
>NZ_JABMCN010000296.1 GCF_013179515.1 Pseudomonas sp. CM27 | reverse complement strand
TGGTTGGCACGCATCACCGCCCTGCCCGCCTCGCCCATGCGCTGAGCATCCTGTGGCAACTCCACCAGGCGGCGCACAGCCCCGGCCAACCCGTCAGCATCGTCCACCTGCTGCAACGCCCCCGCCTCGCGCAGCATTGCGCTGATCTCGAGGAAGTTGAAAACGTGCGGGCCCATGATCACGGGCAAGGCCAATGCCGCAGGCTCCAAGGGATTATGGCCACCGGTGGCGACCAGGCTGCCACCGACGAAGGCGATGTCCGCCAGTGCGTAGAGGAACAGCAACTCGCCCATGGTGTCGCCCAGCAGCACCTGGGTCTGGGCATCTACAGGGGTACCGGCAGAGCGGCGTACCGTGGCGAACTGCTGGCTGCACAACGCATGCACCGCAGGGAACCGCTCAGGGTGGCGCGGGACCAGCACCAGCAGCGCATCCCCGTGCAGCTGCAGCAACTGGCGATGGGCCTGCAGGATCAACGCGTCTTCACCCTCGTGGGTACTGGCCGCGATCCACACCGGGCGCTGCAAGGCGCCCCACTGCTCGCGCAAGTGGCGAGCGCGCGGCAGCAGTTGTTCGTCTACCTTCAAGTCGAACTTGATCGATCCTGTCACCTGCACGCTTTCCGGGCGAGCACCCAGGTCGCGGAAGCGCTGCGCTTCGGTTTCGGTCTGTACCGCAATCAGGCTCATCTCGGCGAGCATCGGCCGGGTCAGGTTGGCGAAACGGGCATAACCACGTGCCGAGCGCTCGGACAGCCGAGCATTGGCCAAGGCCACCGGGATGCCGCGCCGGGCGCATTGATGAATGTGGTTGGGCCATAGTTCGGTTTCCATGATGATGCCCAGCTTCGGCTGCACATGATCAAGGAAACGCCCCGCCGCCCAAGGCAGGTCGTAGGGCAGGTAGCAGTGCTGAACGCGCGGTTCATCGGCAAACATGCTGCGAATGCGCTCGGAACCCGTTGGGGTCATGCAGGTAAGCGTGATCGGCAGCTCCGGGTAGGCCTTGAGCAAGGCACGCACCATCGGCGCGGCAGCAATACTCTCGCCAACCGACACTGCGTGCACCCATATACCGCCCTGGCGCATGGCCGGCAGCTGCAGAGCAAAGCGTTCGCCAATCCGTTTGCCATAGGCTGGAGCCTTGCGCGCGCGCAGGAACAGGCGCAGCGCAACCAGCGGCAGGCCCAGGTGAAACAGCAAGGTATAAAGTGTTCTGTTCATGGCAGCGGAGTTTACCCGATCGCGCGCAGGTGCACTGCAAAGCGCTCGGCCAGCCACTGCGCGGCCGGGCCCAGCGGTTCATCACGGCGCCAGGCCAGCTCTGCCACCAGTGCCGGCGGGCGCCATTCGCTGTCCAGCTCGACCATGTGCGCCTGATAGGTCGGGTACTGCACCACGTGCCGTGGCAGCCAGGCCCAGCCCAGCCCGCGCATCAGCAGTTCGGCCATGGCGTAGAAGCTGTCTGCACGCCACACCTGCGGGCTGATCGCCTCACCGCCCGGGTAGCCGCTTTGTTGCGGTGTAATCAGCAACTGACGGTGGCGGGCCAGCTGCTGGCGGGTGACCCGGGGTTCGCCGGCAAGCGGGTGGCCGGCCGCACACACCGTGACCATTTCCACGCTGCCCAGGGCACGTCGCTCCAACGAAGCAGGGATGCTTTCGTGGTGAAAGAACAGGCCCAGATCAGCGCGCCGCTCCACCAGCTTGCGCGCCACATCGCCTTGGGCGCCGCTGGCCAGTTGCACTTCCAGGAATGGGTAATGGCTGGCCAGCTCGTCGAGGCTGTCGATGACTGGCTGGTAGGGCATGGCTTCGTCCTGGGCCACTCGCAGCAAGGCCTCCTGCCCGCGCATCAATGCCAGGGCGCGCCCGTCCAGACGTTCGCACTGTCGCAACAGTTCGCGGGCATCCTCCAGCAGCGCGCTGCCGTTATCGGTCAGCTTCGGTTGCCGACCACTGCTGCGATCGAACAGGGTTACCCCAAGGTCGGTTTCGAGCAGGGCGATGGCATTGCTGATGGCCGACTGGGCCTTGCGCTGCTCACGGGCCACGGCCGAAAACGAGCGCAATTCGGCGACGCGCATAAAGGTACGCAGTTGTTCGAGATTCCACTGCTCGGCCATCGACCTATCTCCCGTATAGATAGGTAATGACTTTACCGCATCCGGCCAACCTCTAGAATGCCCGACCAGTTACCGGAGGATCCTGCCATGAATGCCTACACCTACCTCGCCATCGCCATCTGCGCCGAAGTCATCGCCACTGCCTCGATGAAGGCGGTCAAAGGGTTCAGCACGCCGTTGCCGCTGCTGCTGATGGTGGTGGGCTATGGCATTGCGTTCTGGATGCTTACCCTGGTGGTGCGCAGCATACCGGTGGGGATTGCCTATGCCATCTGGTCGGGGCTGGGTATCGTGCTGATCAGCGTGGCGGCGCTGGTGGTGTACGGGCAGAAGCTGGATGTGCCAGCGATGCTGGGGATGGCCATGATCGTGGGTGGCGTGGTGGTGATCCAGCTGTTTTCGAAGACGGCTGGGCATTGAGGTTTTCCATGAGGGCCCCATCGCCGGCAAGCCAAGCTCCCACAGGAAAAGCATTGACCTGGCGGCCTGCGCGAACCCTGTGGGAGCTGGCTTGCCGGCGGTAGGGCCCTCTTGGGGATACCCTGTATACTTGCCAGCTGTCCCAGTCTTCGAGGTACCGCCATGCCATCCGCCATTTCCACTGACGTACTGATCGTCGGCGCCGGGGTCGCAGGCCTCTGGCTCAATGCCCGGCTGCGTCGCCAGGGCTACTCGACAGTGCTGGTGGAGCGCGCCAGCCTTGGCGGCGAACAGACCATCAAGTCCCAGGGCATCATCCATGGCGGCACGAAGTACGCCCTGCACGGCGCCCTTACCGGTGCATCGGAAGCCATCGCCGACATGCCGCGGCGCTGGCGCGAAGCGTTGAGCGGCAGCGGCGAGCTGGACCTGAGCAGCACCCGCCTGCTGTCCGATGCCCACTACCTGTGGTCGCCGGGCACCCTGGCCGGCAACCTCACCAGCTTTTTCGCCAGCAAGGCCGTGCGTGGCCGGGTCGACCAGGTAAAAGGTGAGCAACTGCCGCCGGCGCTGCAAGACCGTGCGTTCAAGGGCAAGGTCTATCGCCTGGCGGAACTGGTGATCGACGTCCCCACCCTGCTGGCCAACCTGGCCGAGCTGGCGGGTGACAGCCTGCTGGCCGGTGAGCACGTCGAACCCCTGCGCGAAGGCGACGAGCTGGTCGGCCTGCGGGTAGATGGCCGCGACATCCGCGCCCAGCGCATCGTGCTAAGCGCCGGCGCCGGCACCGAAACGCTGCTGCATGCCCTGGGCGTGAACCAGCCAGCCATGCAGACCCGCCCGCTGCATATGGTGATGGCCAAGGGCACCAACCTCAAACCGCTGTACGCCCACTGCCTGGGCGGCGGGCCCAAGCCACGGGTGACGATTACCACCCACCCGGCCGCCGATGGCCAGTGGGTCTGGTACCTGGGCGGCGACCTGGCCGAAGCCGAGGGTGTTGCCCGTGAGCCGGCCGCGCAAATTGCTGCAGCCCAGAAAGAAATCGCCAGCCTGTTGCCATGGGTCGACCAGAGCCAGATGCGCTGGGCCACCCTGCGAGTCGACCGTGCCGAACCGGCACAATCGGGCCTGGTACGCCCGGACAACGCCTTCCTCGCCGAGCAGCAACGCCTGCTTGTCGGCTGGCCAACCAAGCTCGCGCTGGCCCCGGACTTCAGCGACCGGGTCATCAGCCATTTGCAGCGCGACGGCATTCGCCCGCAGGCACAGGCCGATTTGGCCGGCCTGCCACGCCCACCGCTGGGCGTGCCGGCCTGGGAGCAATTGCTGCCATGAGCCTGCCAACCCTGCACAACCTCCTTCGCCCCCTGGGCAGCACTGGCCTCAAGGTTTCGCCGCTGGGACTGGGCACGGTCAAGCTCGGTCGCGACCAAGGCGTGAAGTACCCCACCGGCTTCACCATTCCCGACGATGACGAAGCACGCATGCTGCTGGCCCAGGCGCGCGAGCTGGGCATCAACCTGATCGACACGGCGCCGGCCTATGGCCGCAGCGAAGAACGCCTGGGCCCGCTGCTGCGCGGCCAGCGCGACGAATGGGTGATCGTGAGCAAGGTCGGTGAAGAATTCGACGCTGGCCAGTCGCACTTCGACTTCAGCGCTGCCCATACTCGCCGCTCGGTGGAGCGCAGCCTGCGCCGCCTGGAGACCGACCGCATAGAACTGGTGTTGGTGCATTCCGACGGCAATGACCTGGCGATCCTCGAGCACGAGGAGGTGTACCAGACCCTGGCTGCACTCAAGCAGGAAGGCAAGATCCTCGGCTTTGGCCTGTCCGGCAAGACCGTCGCCGGCGGCCTGAAGGCGCTGCAGCAGGGCGACTGCGCCATGGTCACCTACAACCTCAACGAGCAGGCAGAGCGCCCGGTGCTGGACTACGCTGCCGAGCACGGCAAGGCCATCCTGGTGAAAAAAGCCTTGGCCAGCGGGCATGTCTGTCTCGCCCCGGGCGTCGACCCGGTGCAAGCCAGCTTCGAACTGCTGTTCGCCCACTCGGGCGTCAGCAGTGCTATCGTCGGCACCATCAACCCGTTGCACCTGGCCCACAACGTGGCCACCGTCGCCCGTATCCTGGGCCGGCATTGAGTTACCCCTGGCTCAAGGGCCTGGAGACTGACCCGAGGCAAGGAGGAGCATCGTGGCGCGAACGCTGATCCGCAAGAACCCGAGCAACTTCAAGACACTGCCCCTGCATGTAGAAGCCACGCCCGAGGGCCTGATCTACCAGAGCATCGGCATGCCGCTGAACTTTGCCCAGACCCAGCAGCGGCGCAAAGCCATCCAGCTGCCGGACGCGCAACGGTTCGTGGTTGAACTGGCCAACCTGGGTGTGTCGGTGCGCCTCACCCTGCAGTGGCAGAACCGCGACTATTGGGTACTGGTACGTCAACGTCGGCAAGACCGCGGCGACGTGGTTCTGAAACTGATATCGGGTTATGTGCCAGCGCAGGAGCTCAACCTGCCGCTGCATACGGCCGTGCAGGAAGTAGCCGAGGAGTGCCTGCTGGAAACCCCCGAGGGCTGGCTGGGTGGGCGCTTCAACGACACCTGGCTACCGGTACCCTACGCTGCCGCCCTGCATTACCGGGAAAACCCGCACTTCGTGCTGGCCCCGCAGTCCGGCGCCGCCCGGCCGGTACACTGCGGCAGGTTGATGCTACTGGAGCGGCCGCGGGCTTATGTGCACCTGCCCACCGCTTCGTTGCAGCTGATCTATGACATGCGCCTGCAGGTACCGCGGGAAGCCAAGAAGCTCAGCCTGTTCCACGTCGATGAACGGCTCGAGGGCAACCAGCTTGTAGCGCGGCTCAACCGCAAACGGCCGGACCTGTATCTGATGCCCCTCAAAGACGGCCAGCCACTGGCAGAGCTGTATACGCTGAAGAAAGACGAGCTGGTGCCGGCGAGCACTCGTGGGCTGTACCTGGCCGAAAGTTTTGCGCGGCAGGACGGTTGGGTGGTGACGGACGAGCGGGTGCGCTGGAAGGATTGGGTGAAGCAGCAGGGGCTGGTGGAAAGCACGCGGGCGCGGGCGTCGCACTTGCAGCGCTTTGGTGACAAGGCCCGGGCACTGCTGGAGCGGGCACGTACTTCACTGCATAAATAACTGGGACCGCTATGCCGCCCTTCGCGGGCATGCCCGCGAAGGGCGGCATAGCAGCCCAAAAGCATCAGTTTTTGCGAATCTTCTCGACAATGGCAGTAGTCGAGCTGTTCTCGACCAGCCCCAGCACCTTCACGGTGCCGCCATAGCCCTTGACGATATCGGCACCCACCACCTGGTCGATGCCATAGTCGCCCCCCTTGACCAGCACATCCGGCTTGACCTGGCTCAGCAGGTTCTCCGGCGTGGCCTCAGGGAAGCTGATCACCCAGTCCACCGCGCCCAGGCCGGCCAGCACAGCCATGCGCCGGTCGACACTGTTGATCGGTCGGCCGGGTCCCTTCAGGCGGCTGACCGAGGCGTCGTCGTTGACCGCGACGATCAGGCGATCACCCTGGGCCCGCGCCTGCTCCAGGTAGGTGACATGCCCAGCGTGGAGGATGTCGAAACAACCGTTGGTGAAGACGATCTTCTCTTTGTGTGCGCGCGCATCATCGATGGCCAGCAGCAGCTGCTCCAGGCCCAGCACACCCCGCTCGGAGCCTTCTTCACGCTGGATGGCCCGGCGCAGTTCAGGGGCGCTGATGGCCGCCGTACCCAGCTTGCCGACCACGATACCCGCCGCCAGGTTGGCCAGGGCCACCGCATGGGGCAGGTCCTCGCCAGCGGCGATAGCTGCTGCAAGGGTGGAGATGACGGTATCACCGGCACCGGTGACATCGAATACTTCCCGCGCCCGCGCCGGCAGGTGCAGGGCCGGCTGGCCCGTGCGCAGCAGGGTCATGCCGTGCTCGCCGCGGGTTACCAGCACGGCACCCAGGTCCAGGTCCAGCAACAGCTGCAGGCCCTTGGCAACCAGCTCGGCTTCATCGGCGCAACGGCCGACGATGGTCTCGAACTCGCTGAGGTTCGGCGTGATCAGGCTGGCGCCAC
>NZ_JABMCN010000295.1 GCF_013179515.1 Pseudomonas sp. CM27 | reverse complement strand
CGCCGAGTGGAGCTATACCCAGCACACGGCCCGCCTGCCCAGCATGGGCGGATCGAGCGGCTCGGGTTACTGAGTCAGTCCAGGCATTCCCTTGCAGCCTGGCGCAGCTTGTCGCCCGACAGGAAACTGCCTTTGTAGAACGTCGCACGGCTGCCGTCGTGGGAGTCGATGACGTCCAGCACATCATCGCTTGCCACGGCACTGGGCGCTGTCAGCCGGTAGCCGTGGGCAATCGACTTTTGCGTGGCCTGGGGCGCCAGCGCCTGCCACTTGGGCAGTACACAGGCGGCGTATTGTTGCGGCGATTTGTGCGTCAGCTTGCTGGCGGTGGGTTTACCAGGCGTTGCGCAACCGGTGAGCCCGGCAACTAACGCAAAAGCGAGAAAGGTACGAAACATAGGCATTTGCAATTGGCCGTTATGGATACGCTGCATTCTAGCCAGACGTGCGCCCATATACCAATGAACCAAAGTCTTGCAGACCCGCCCGCCCGGTTGACAGAACGACAACAAGTCGACGACACCAAGACCACAACAATCCCTGTCAACTGCACCCTGCCGATAAATATTTGATTGAACTCAAGGAACGAATCCACTCTGCGCTGCTTCTGATGAGCAACAGGCAGCGACAGTGCCGGGCGGGTTGTTCATGGGGAACGATCAGCGCCCTTCTCGCCCAGGAGAATCCCATGCTGTGGTGGTTGGAAATACTCGCCCAATATGCGGCTTCGACCGGACTTGCCGTCTGCTGCATTTTTCTGTTCTGGGCTTACGGCCTGGCATTCGGCAGGGTCTACAGGCAGCTCTGCTCTGGCCTGCTGGCCATGATGCTGCTGTTGATCGCAGCGTTCCCCTATGGCATCGACTTTGCGCTGGGTAAACACTTTGGGCCTGGTGATACCAGCGGCTTGCTGCTGTTTCTTGCCGATGCACTGGGCGTGATCACGGCCGTGCTGGTCGCTTCGTTGTTTTTCGACCCCGAACAACTGCCGGGCTAGCCTTTGCCTCGCCTGTAGTGCAGCACCTGATATTTCTGCCAGTGGCGGCGCCGGGTGAAGGCTGAGAAAGTGGCGATACCCATGACTTCGGCAGGAGACACAGGCATGCAAAAGGATGCCCAGCGTACGCGGTTTTTTTATCAGAATGGAAAGCTCATCAGCATTATTACGGGGGAAAATGACCGTGCTATCTTCCGTACACCTGCTGTGGCGCTTGGCGAACGTCAAGGGGGGAACTCGCCATCCAGCGGGTTATTAGGGACGGATCAGCAGGGCTCCGTTCTTCATGTAACCGATAACAAATGAACCTGTCCAACCCAGACATCGTGCCCTGCGTCTTCCGAGGCGCAAGGCGCCACCTGCCGGCTGTTGCTTGACCCGGGTCACGGCTTTTACAAAGTAGTTGCACACGACCCTGACCTGCGGCGATCCTCACAGGCCCGGAAGCAACTATCAAGGAAAGCCGTTCACGCCATGGAAACGCTTCACAGCATCAAGTCTGACCTGGTCAGAACAGCCGACCACCTCGATCAACTCAGTCAAAGCATGAGCGGACACGTCAAGTTCATGCAGGCGAGAGGCACCTCGCAAGCAGACCCCGAGGTCACAGCGCACATCACTTCCATCGATGCCGTTGCGGGAGAGTTGCGTGCTGTCGCCGCAAGGATCGACGACATCGAAGGCGCCCCAACTGATTACAGTAGTTGAGTCCATTTCGAGCCAGGGCAATTCTGGCGGCGACCCGCCTCCGACCTTTTAGCTGTACTTGAGCTTTACCACCTTGCTCAGCGCCCAACCGCTAAATACGTAGAACGCATCCAGATAGAAACGGCCGGCATAATTGGGTAGCGGCGCATGATTCAACAGCACGTCAGGATCAGGCGCTGGGGGGAACATTGCATAGAACCCATTTGGCAACACCGCCAGTGCTACCAGCAACATGTAAGTCCCAGCGCGCAGCAAGGTAGCGCGATCACTGGACGTGCCAGCCCACTTCAGCCCGTAAAAGGCGACCAGGCCAGCAACCGGCAATACCCAGAAATGCGTCGGGATCCCAATGAACATTTCGGCAACAACGCTTCTTGCTTCCACCCGGAGTGCTCCGTCCAAATGCGTGGATTATTGCGGGCATAACCGGTAAATGCAAAAGAAGCCCTGCACCCACACCATCGCCCCCAACGGCACCCCGGCAGGCACGCAAAAAAGCCCGCTCTCAAAAGGCGGGCTTTTTCCTCGGAGGGTCAGTTGTTCATGCTTTCGAACACATCAGCGCCGCATCCAGCAATCTGCCATGGTCGTACCAGGCATCGCGCTGATAGGCCGTGAACTGGTGCTGGCTTCCCGCACCTCGCAGCTCGACAAGCCCCTCTGCCTGGCTGGGGTCTGTACTTTCGATGAACAGCTTGACCGAGTTTTCACCCTGAACTTCATAGGTTTTCACATTGCCTTGAAGTTCGCCTTTGACGCACCCCAGATAGGCAGGTGGGCTTTGCGCGGTAGTGCCCGAACTATAGTCATGGCCGTCACGCACATCACGATTTTGTGCACAACCTGCCAACAGCAATGACGCAAACCCGGACACCAGAACGGCGCCTGCCAGCGATCTTGAACTCTTCACCCGACACACTCCTGCTGCCCCATCGCGAACGTAGGAAAGTGTTGCCAAGCAGCTTGCCCTTTTTTTGGTTTTCGTCCGCCCATGTTACTGCCCAAGTCAGCCGGGCAATAGGTTTGTTTGCTATATCTCCGCCGGGATGCCCAGGGCCATTAACGGTGAATGGCCCCAGTTTCGCGTACCCCCAAGCCCACTATCGGGTTCAGGCGATAGCCTTGAGGAACACCAACGTGGCCCCCAAATCCAGGATCAGCACAGCTGCCACCACGAAAATCATGTAATAGCGGTCATCCTGAGTCATTTTTGCGTTCTCCGCGGGTTCAGTGTCCCAGGAGAAAAGCAATTCCCATTCCAACATCCGCGCCGGCTGCGCTCATATGACAAGCCGCTCATGCAAGACAGCCATGACACGACACGTCACTGAATCGTCTCGATGAGTCATATTGTGGTCTTCCTGTTGCGGGGCTAATACTTAGACGTCTGCCTGGGGAGGCCAATGAACATGCAACCGAGATTTGTGATCGTCCCAGCTGTACCGATAGAGGGTGAAACCTTTCAAATCGGCAACCGCTTCTTCGCCGCCACCACTTCGGGCGGTTTCGACATCTATGACAACCAGGAGAAGCAAAGGCTCAAGCGTGGCTTCATCAACCGGTCGCAGGCCGCTGGAGCGTGCGACACGATGAACGCCGGCTCGCGCAATCCAGAAGAACTGTTCCCCTTGCTGCGAACAGACTGACCGAACGATCAGCCCTTGGGCGCCCGGCGAAACAACGCATCAAGGCGCCATGAGGTAGGCGGCCACGCCCTTGGCCAAGCGCCATGGCTTCCACAGCGAAAGGTGATCGAACAACCGACTGGAATTGCCCGCCAGGCCTGCAACCGTGAGGTAGACGAGCCACTTTCGCAGCGCTCGGGAGAACTTCTTCTTGATGAATCGCAACAGTTGGCACGCCTTGGAGAAATGTTCCTGTCGCTAAAAACGAAAAAACCCAACACAGTGTTGGGCTTCAGCGTCAGCCCTGGACATAGGCAGGGCTGACAGGACCTGGAAATTTACGACATCACGCAATGTTGATGCAAGGCGTTGTAGGGTGATTTCACTGGGTTCAACACTCCTCCGCTCCCACTCTATTCCCCATCAGTCGTATCAAAAAACTGGTAGCGCTTCTTGTATCGCCAAATGTCCGCTATCGACCCCATAGCGGACATCTGTAACCGGGGCCGCGTTGCGGCCCATCGCCGGCAAGCGCGGCTCCCACAGGTACAGCGCGTGCCTGACGGCTGGCGATATTCTACGACCAATCTGCTGCGCCGCGTCTTCGCCAAAACCGAATGGACATCATCCAGCGTAAAGCGCAACGCGATCACCAGGCTGTCCACCATCCTGACTGCAGCCACCCGGGAAGGCCTGCTAGCAAAGAACCCCGTCGAGCTGATTGCCTGCCGATCTGCATAAACAGTGGGTGCCAGTGCTGAATGAATTGGGGATCACGCGTCGCTCCCCATACAACTGCCGTCACACCTATGCGACAATATGCTCAATGTCTGGTCTCAACCCCGCATTTATCGCCCAACAGCTCGGGCATAGCGTGCAGATGCTCTTATCGACTCATGCGCGCTGGATTAACTCGTCCAACGACTGGCAGGAGCTGGAAAAGCTCCAAATTGGTCCGAAAATGGTCCCAAGCTGCGAAGAAGCCACGTAAGTTATTGATAGGTAAGCTCCTTGATCTCCACCGCTAACATCACCATGCAGTTCGGCTCCAAGCCGCTGTTTGAAAACGTTTCCGTCAAATTCAACAACGGCAACCGCTACGGCCTGATCGGCGCCAACGGTTGCGGCAAGTCGACCTTCATGAAGATCCTCGGCGGTGACCTGGAGCCGTCTGGTGGCCAGGTCATGCTCGAGCCGAACACCCGCCTGGGCAAGCTGCGCCAGGACCAGTTCGCCTACGAGCAATTCACCGTCATCGACACGGTGATCATGGGCCATGGCCAGCTGTGGAAGGTCAAGGCCGAGCGTGACCGTATCTACTCGCTGCCGGAAATGACCGAAGAAGACGGCATGGCCGTCGCCGAGCTGGAAACCGAATTCGCCGAAATGGACGGCTACACCGCCGAATCCCGCGCTGGCGAACTGCTGCTGGGCCTGGGTATTCCGCTGGAGCAGCACTTCGGCCCGATGAGCGAAGTGGCGCCCGGCTGGAAGCTGCGTGTGCTGTTGGCCCAGGCGCTGTTCTCGGACCCGGACGTGCTGTTGCTCGACGAACCGACCAACCACCTGGACATCAACACCATCCGCTGGCTGGAAACGATCCTCACGGCGCGTAACAGCACCATGATCATCATTTCCCACGACCGCCACTTCCTCAACAGCGTCTGCACCCACATGGCCGACCTGGACTACGGCGAGCTGCGCCTGTTCCCGGGCAACTACGACGAGTACATGACCGCAGCGACCCAGTCGCGCGAGCAGCTGCTGTCGGACAACGCCAAGAAGAAAGCCCAGATCGCCGAGCTGCAGACCTTCGTCAGCCGCTTCTCGGCCAACGCCTCGAAGGCCAAGCAGGCGACTTCGCGTGCCAAGCAGATCGACAAGATCCAGCTGGCCGAAGTGAAGCCATCCAGCCGCGTCAGCCCGTTCATTCGCTTCGAGCAGAACAAGAAGCTGCACCGCCAGGCAGTAGTCGTCGAGAAGATGGCCAAGGCCTTCGATGAAAAAGTGCTGTTCAAGAACTTCGACATTACCGTCGAAGCGGGCGAGCGCGTCGCGATCATCGGCCCCAACGGCATCGGCAAGACCACCCTGCTGCGCACCCTGGTCGGCGAAATGACCCCGGATGCAGGCTCGGTGAAGTGGACCGACAGCGCCGAATTGGGCTACTACGCCCAAGATCACGCTCACGACTTCGAAGACGACATGACCCTGTTCGACTGGATGGGCCAGTGGACCTCCGGCGAGCAGGTGATCCGCGGCACCTTGGGGCGCATGCTGTTCTCCAACGACGAGATCCTCAAGTCGGTGAAGGTGATTTCCGGTGGTGAGCAAGGCCGTATGCTGTTCGGCAAACTGATCCTGCAGAAGCCGAACGTGCTGGTGATGGATGAGCCGACCAACCACCTGGACATGGAATCGATCGAGGCGCTGAACCTGGCCCTGGAAAACTATCCGGGCACCCTGCTGTTCGTCAGCCACGACCGTGAGTTCGTGTCGTCGCTGGCCACGCGCATCATCGAGCTGTCGGCCGATGGCGTGGTGGACTTCAGCGGTACCTACGACGACTACCTGCGTAGCCAGGGTGTGCTGGTCTGATTGACGGGCAAAGCCGAATGCCAGTCAGTTAAGCATTGGGGCCGCTTTGCGGCCCATCGCCGCGGTTCGTCGCCACGACAAGCCAGGCTCTCACAAGTACGGCGCATGGTTCGAATTCGATGCGGTCGGGGTGGGAGCTGGCTTGCCGGCGATGGGCTGCGCAGCAGCCGCATCAGCTTTAACTGACTAGCATCAGGGTATCGCACTACCCGACGAATAATTCGTTAGCCTGCTTTCATTTCCTTTGCGTAGCGGCCATGATGGGAACGCCCAACCGCCCGCCCGCGAAAGAGCCCATGACCGCGCAACAACCCGCCTCCGCCAGCAACACGCAGCCCATCACCCTGCAGATCCTGTCGATCGTTTTCTATACCTTCATTGCCTTCCTCTGCATCGGCCTGCCGATTGCAGTGCTGCCCAGCTATGTGCACGACCAGTTGGGCTTTGGCGCGGTAATCGCCGGGGTGACCATCGGCCTGCAATACCTGGCAACTCTGCTTAGCCGCCCGTTTGCCGGCAAGGTGGCCGATACCCTGGGCGGAAAACGGGCGATCCGTTTCGGCCTGCTGGGGATCGCCGGCTGCGGAGTGCTGACGCTGCTGTCAGCCTGGACCCTGAGCGTGCCGTTGCTGAGCCTGGGACTGCTGCTGGGTGGGCGTTTGCTGCTAGGCATCGCCCAGGGGCTGATCGGTGTCGCCACCCTGAGCTGGGGTATCAGCCAGGTAGGTCCCGAGCACACCGCGCGGGTAATTTCATGGAACGGGATCGCTTCCTATGGCGCCATCGCCATCGGTGCGCCACTGGGTGTGGTGGCCGTGGAGGGGCTGGATTTCAGCGTCCTGGGGCCGGCTTTGC
>NZ_JABMCN010000294.1 GCF_013179515.1 Pseudomonas sp. CM27 | reverse complement strand
ATGCCATGGCTGAAAGCCAGGGCGTGATCGAGGGCAGCCAGCTGGAGCTGCGCAACCGCAACTTCTATTTCAACCGCGACTTGCGCAACCACGCCAGCAACGGCCAGGGCAACAACGCTGCGCGCCCCGCCCAAGCTCGCAAGGGCTACCGCGAGGAATGGGCACACGGGGTGATGCTCGGCCTCACCTCAGGCTTCACCCAAGGCATCTTCGGCCTGGGAGTCGATGCCCACACCCAACTCGGCCTGAAGCTCGACAGCGGCCCTGGACGTACGGGTACCCTGCTGTTGCCGGTCAGCCATGACCGTCAGCGCAACGCCGAGGTGTCGGACCACTACACCCACACTGGCGCCGCGCTGAAAGCCCGGGCGCTTGGCAGTGAACTGAAGTGGGGCGAGATGCGTACCTCGACCCCGGTGTTCACTACCGCCGACAGCCGTCTGCTGCCGGAAATGGCCAGCGGTTTCTATCTGCGCAATGCTGCGGTGCCCGACCTGCTGTTAGAAGCGGGCCACTTCACCGCCTATCGTGATTTCACCTCGAGTAACGCCGACGACAGCCTGCGCACCCGCTACTCCGACGTCGAAGTGCGCAGCCTGGATTTTGCCGGTGCAACCTACCAGGTCAACGACACGCTGGGCGTCAAGCTGTTCCACGCCCGCGCCAAGGACAACTGGCTGCAGAACTACCTCAACATCAACCAGGATGTGCCGTTTTCAACAGGCAGTGGACTCAACCTCGACCTGCAGCTGTACCGCACTGACGACACCGGGCGTGCCCTGTCCGGGGCGGTAGCCAACACCAGCTGGAGCCTGGCAGGCGCCTGGCGTCAGGGTGCCCACCGCATCACCCTGGCCTACCAGCAGATCGACGGCGACACCCCTTTCGACTATGTCGGCGGCCTGTCAATCGACCTGGCCAACTCGGTGCAGATTTCCGACTTCAATGCCCCTGGAATGAAGTCCCGCCAGGTACGCTACGACCTCGATCTGGCGGGCTACGGCATCCCTGGCCTGAACTTCATGACCCGCTACATTACTGGCAGCGAGGCCAACGACCAGCACTGGCGTGCGGGCCAGCACTATGCCGGTGGTGCGCTGTCCAGCTATGGGGCGTATGACGGTGCCAAATGGCACGAGCTGAACCTCGAACTGCGCTACGTGGTGCAGCAAGGTCCGATCCGTGACCTTTCCATACGCACGCGCATGGCCAACTACCGTGGCAACCAGCAAGCGCAAGTCGATCTGCCGGATATCAACGAAGTGCGCGTGATCGTCGAATACCCGTTGAAATTCTGACGCGGGCTTATCAGCCTCAGTGCGCCGCCTTCAGGCGAAACTGCCGCCAGTACTCGGCTGGCGGCAGGTGCAGGTACTCCTTGAACAGCCCGGACAACTCGCGCTCGGACGCGCCCACCGCCTTGGCGATATCACCCACACTGCCGGTTTCATACAGACGCTGGCGCCTCAACCCGACAGCATTCACCAGGCGGCGGTCGGCGCATTGCAGCCTCAGGTCCTCATCGTCGTCGAGCGCCTGCATGTGATCGAAACCGCGGTCTGCCATGAGATAGTGCAGGGACAAAGCTCGACAGCGACATCAAGGTTGAACCCGGGGTCGGCGCCGCGGACCCAGGGCCGCAACGTGCGCCCCGGTACTCATGTCGACCTGGTTGGCGGGTTCCGCCCGGACATGCAAGAGGCCGATACCGCGCTGATGGCGCAAGCGCGGGTGTTCGTCGATGACCGCAAATCAGCGGCGGTGGCCGGCGATATCCTGATTGCGCTGGCTGCAGGGGCACTGGCTGAAGACGGCATCGAAGGCGACCTGTTCGATATTTGCCAGCGCGGAGTGGGCCGCCGCGAGCGCGACGAAATCACGGTGTACAGGAACGCGCGTGGTGCGCATCTGGACTTGGTCACGAGCCAATATGTAATGTCCCGGCTTTGAAACCTTCAGCGTCAGTAACGAGCCATCGCTGCTAACGACTATTGCGCAGGTCCCCCTAGAAACCAGCGGTAATACGGGTTGTCGCCATCACTGCGGGCCAGCTCCCTGGCTTCGCGCGCCCAGGCTTCGCGGTTGCCGTTGTAGGCATGCAGGCTCAAGCTGTAGAACCGTTGCAACGTGCGCCATTGGTCACCCACCGCCGCTACGAAGGCCGGGCTGGCATCGAGCAACGGCGGGGCCTGGCGCAACGCCAGCAATGCCGGCAGCACGCGGGTGATTTCGCGCGGGCGCACCCACGCCGAGTACTCGATGCGCGGCTGGTCATCGGTGACCGCTGGCGCCGCACCCGCATAAAGCTCCAGTCCTGTCCTGTCGGTGATCCAGGTGGCCAGCAGGGCCTGTGGCGAAGCGATGCCCACCTCGGCCAGGGCCGCTGCCACCCCAGGCTGGGCAAAGCGCTCGGCAATGCGCGGCACGTTCAACGGCATTGGCTGCAGCGAGCCGACCAGCAGCATCTCGTGGAACTCGGTGGTCCACAGCGATGCATGCGGGAATACGTCGATGAAGCTGCGCACCAGCGACTGGCTGTCCTCATCGTTCTGGGTCGGCAACGGCAACCACTGCGCCACCAGCCCGCCGGGCTCCAGGCGGGCTGCCGCCAAGCGGTAGAAGTCGCGGGAGTACAGGTTGACCACCCCTGCTGCCGACGGCGGTGGCGGCTCCAGCGTTACCAGGTCGTAGCGCTCGGTGCTGCGCAGCAACTCGCGACGGCCATCGCGCAGGCGCACGTCCAGGCGCGGGTCCTCGAGCGCAGCGAAATTGCCCTTGAACAGCGGCGCAGCCTGCAGCACTTCGGGCAGCAGTTCGGCCACCACCGGCCGCTCCAGCCCTGGGTAACGGAGCATGGCGCCAACGGTGATGCCAGTGCCGAAACCGATGACCAGCGCCGAGCGCGGTTGCCGGGTATGGATCAACAGCGGCAACAACGCCTGCAAGCGCATGTAGCGCAGCGACGGCATGGCATCGCCGGTATTCGACACGCCCTGGATATACAGCCGGTTGAAGCTGCGGCCTGGCTGGCCCTGGTTGACCACGGCCACCGTCGCGCCTTTGCCTTCGCGGTAGTAGGTGAGCTGGCCATTGCGCGCGCCCGGCAGCAATTCGGCCAGCCGTGACGGCGGCGCAAGCAGGCCGGTGAGCACGGTTACCACGGCCACACCCAGCACGGCCACCGCGTTGCGCCGGCGCACCGCATTCCCCCGCCATACGGCAAGCAGGCCGATCACTGCCGCAATGGCCGCGAGCACGGCAAGGGTGCGCACCAGGCCGAGCCCGGGCACCAGCACGAAACCGGTCAGCATTACCCCAGCGATGCCACCCAGGGTATTGAGCGCAAGCACCTGGCCGACATCACGGCCCAGGTGGGCATGGTCTACTGCCAGGCGCATGGCCAGCGGGAAGGCCGCGCCCAATAGCGTGGTCGGCAGCAACACCACGCACACGGCAGCGACGGCGAAACGTGCGCACATGCCGGCCAAGGCATTGCCGGTGACCTGCAGCACCAGCAACTCCACCTGGCTTTGCGCGCTGACCAGCCAGCGCCCAAGACCCGCCACCTGCAGCAGCGCGAGCAGGCCGGCACAGGCGATCAGCAGGCCGAACATGCCCCAAGGGTCACGCAGGCGGTCGGCACGCCGAGCGTACAGCGCACTGCCCGCCACCAAACCGCACAGGTAGGTTGCCAGCACCAGCGCAAAGGCATAGGTGCGGGTGCTCATGAACGGTACGATCGACTGGCTCCAGACCACCTCGTAGCCCAGCGCGACACCGCCCGCCAGGCAATACAGGGCCACCGCCAGCCGTGCCTGCGGGCTGCGCACTGCAGCGCCTGGCAGGGGGCGGGCGAGCGCTGGCTGCCCGGCGCAGCGCACCGCCAACGCGCCAAGCGCCGCCATCAGGTTGAGCGCGGCGGCAGCCATGGCGCTACCGGTCACGCCCAAGGCAGGCAACAGCACGAACGCCGCCAGCAGCGTGCCGCAGATGCCGCCTGCCGTGTTGGCGGCATACAGACGCCCACTGGCGTGTGCCAACTGACCCTCGGCGGGCTTGAGTGCGCGCACCAGTACCGGCAATGTCGCGCCCATGAGCGTTGCCGGCAGCCCGACCAGCACGAAGGGCAGGCACCAGGCCAATACCCCGACCTGGTCCTCCAAGCGGGCAAACAACCCGGCGGAACCGGCCATGGCCAGGGTGGTGGCGACACCCAGCAGTGCCACCAGCAATTCCAGCACTGCGTACAGCCTGATCGGCCGCCGCAGGCGATCGGCCAGGCGGCCAAACACCAGCCCGCCCAGCGCCAAGCCGGCAAAGAATGCGCTGATGCCAGTGGTAACGGCATGCACTTCCACGCCCACCACCAGCGACAGTTGCTTGATCCACAACACCTGGTAAACCAGCGCCGCACCGCCTGAAAGGAATAACAGGCCGGCCGGGATCGCCAGGGCCAGCGGCGCCCGCACAGGTGCGCCGCCATCGATACGCGCAGTAGCGGCCAGCGCCGAAGCTTTTACCGATGAAGTCATTGAGGGACCTTGGCAGGTAAACACCTGCCGTTGCGAAAACAAGGCGCCCGCTGGGTAGCGGGCGCCGGTCAGGCAATCACTGCGACTGCGACTTCATCTTCTCTTCGATCTTCTTGTCCACATCGGACTGGATCTGGTCGATGCTGAAGCTGGCAGGCCGTTGGCTCGGTGGGTAGTCCACGAAGGTCTGCAGGAATTTGGCGGCTTTCTGGGTAACCTGGAAGAACAGGTAGTCGTTTTTGGTCAGCCAATCGTAGTACTGGTCCGACACGATATCGGCGCGCTCGAAGGGGTCCATGCGCAGGTTGAACAGTTTGGGGGCGCGCAGGCAGGTGAATGGCTCGCTCCACACCGCAAATCCACCCGGCGCACGCTGCTCGCAATACACCACCTTCCAGTCGTTGTAGCGCATGGCCACAAGCTCACCGTCATCGTTGAAGTAATAGAACTCGTTGCGCGCGCTCTTGTCGGCCTTGCCTGTCAGGTAGTCCAGCTGGTTGTAGCCATCCAGGTGCACCTTGAAGTTCTTGCCTCCCACATCAGCGCCTTTGAGCAAGCGGTCCTTGATGTCGGGATCACCGGCAACCGCCAGCAGCGTCGGGAACCAGTCGAGCCCGGAGAACATTTGCGTGCTCACCGAGTCGGCCTTGATCTTGCCTGGCCAGCGCACCATCGCCGGGACCCGGTAGGCGCCCTCCCAGTTCGAGTTCTTCTCGTTACGGAAGGGCGTGGTCGCTGCGTCTGGCCAGGACCACTGGTTCGGCCCGTTATCGGTGGTGTAGACGACGATGGTATTGTCGGTGATCTTCAGGTCATCAAGGGCCTTGAGCAGCTTGCCGACGTCGCCGTCATGCTCGAGCATGCCGTCGGCATACTCGTTGCCGACCATACCGCTTTGCCCCTTCATTGCCTCGCGAACATGGGTAAACGCATGCATGCGCGTGGTGTTCATCCAGACGAAGAACGGCTTGTCGGCCTTGGCCTGCTTCTCGATGAAGTTGATCGCCGCCTGGGTGGTTTCGTCGTCGATGGTTTCCATGCGCTTGCTGTTCAGCGCGCCGGTGTCTTCGATCTTGCCGTCGGCGCTGGACTTGATCACCCCGCGCGGGGTGGTCGCCTTGGTGAACTCGGTGTCGTCCTTGGGCCAATACGGCCGCTCCGGTTCTTCCTCGGCATTAAGGTGGTAGAGGTTGCCGAAAAACTCGTCGAAACCGTGATTGGTGGGCAGGAATTCATCGCGGTCGCCCAAGTGGTTCTTGCCGAACTGGCCGGTGGCGTAACCTTGGGCCTTGAGGGCTTGGGCAATAGTCACATCCCGCGCCTGCAGGCCCACCGGCACGCCGGGCATGCCGACCTTGGACAGGCCGGTGCGCTTGGCCACCTGCCCGGTGATGAAGGTGGAACGCCCTGCCGTACAGCTGTTTTCAGCGTAATAATCGGTGAACATCATGCCTTCCTTGGCGATGCGGTCGATATTCGGCGTCTGATAGCCGACCACGCCCTTGGCATAGGCACTGATGTTGGTTTGCCCGACGTCGTCGCCGAAGATCACCAATATGTTCGGTTTTTCCGCCGCTGCGGCCATGCCCGCCCCTAAAGCAGCCGAGGTGGCGAGGGCGATGGCCGATAACCATGCGCTTCTGGACTTCATGAGTACGCTCTCCGTTAACGTTACTTGCGAACGTCCACGACTACGTGCACTTACCGAATGCTGACTGATTGTTGTGCGCCTGCGGTACCTGAGGGTGAAGCCGTCTCGAACGGGTAGACGCGGCGCCACTCCTTAGCCATGTCGACGACCGTCCAGCCGTTTGCCAGCGCCGCGTCGAGCGCCTTGTCCAGCCGCCCGATGCTGCTCTGCCGATCATATGCCCACTCCCGGCCGGCGTCGGTGTGGTGCACCAGGCCGGCGAAGCGCCTGCCCGGTCCTGCGGTTGTCCACTGCAACATCTGCAGGTCACCGTCGGAATTGCCGAACGCCAGGATCGGCCTGCGGCCGATCACCGCATCGATACTGACCGGCTTGCCTGGGCCATCATCGTTGTGGGTCACCTTGGGCAGGCGCTGTATCGTCAACTGGCTATCGGCATCGCGAAACTCGGCCGCCAGGGTGGTGCCGATGACCTGCTCGGGGGGAATGCCATAGACCTTCTCGGCGAACGCCCGCATGAAGGCCACTTCACCGCCGGAGACGATGTAGGTACGAAAGCCCCGACTGCGCAGGTAGGCCAGCAGCTCCAGCATGGGCTGAAAGACCATTTCGGTATAAAGCCTGCCCGTGGCGGGGTGCCTGGCGCTGCCCAG
>NZ_JABMCN010000293.1 GCF_013179515.1 Pseudomonas sp. CM27 | reverse complement strand
TTTTTCGATCTTGCCGGCCACCAGGCCGTACTCGGTGAACGGCTCGTCCTGGCTCTGGCGCATCAGGGTGTCGTAGATGCTGCTGATGTTCTCGGCCGACACGCCTTTGTTGATGAACGGGTTGAGGCTGTCGAAGCCGCCGAAGCTGGACTGGCGGAAGGTGCCGCCCTTGGGCGCGTCGGGGTTGACGTAGTCGAAGTGCTTGAAGTCGGCGGGGTACTTGGGTGGCTCGTCGTACAGGGTCAGCGCGTGCTGCGGTGCGGCCAGGGCAGGAAGGCTCAGGCAGGCGAGCAACAGGCTGCCTGCCAGCCGGCGCAGGCGGTGCGTTGGCGTCATTGGGCTTTCTCCGAAGTCTTGATCCACCAGCTGTTCAGCCCAAGGGTGTAGGGCGGCGTGGTGACGAAGGCGAACCGGTTGCGGTAGGCCAGGCGATGGTTGTCGAGGTACCAGTTGGGGATCATGTAGTACTGCCATGAGAGCACTCGGTCCAGGGCGCGGGCGGCGGCGACCTGGTCGTCGCGGGTGCGCGCAGCCAGAAGGGTGTCGAGCAGGTGGTCGACCACCGGGTCCTTGACCCCAGCATAGTTCTTGCTGCCCTTGGTCGCGGCCTGGCTGGAATGGAAGTACAGCCACTGTTCGAGGCCGGGGCTCAGGGTCTGGTTAAGGGTCATCAGAATCATGTCGAAATCGAACTGGTCCAGGCGTTGTTTGTACTGGGCGCGGTCGACCGTGCGCAAGCGCGCATCGATGCCGATGCTGGACAGATTTTCGACATAAGGTTGCAGGATGCGTTCAAGATTGGGGTTTACCAGCAGCAGCTCCATGCGCAGCTGCTGGCCCTTGCTGTCGACCAGGCGCTGGCCGTTCAGCTTCCAGCCGGCCTCGGCCAGCAGCCCGAGGGCCTGGCGCAGGGTCTGGCGGTTGATGCCACGGCCGTCGGTCTGGCTGACCTTGTAGGGTTCGCTGAACAGCTTGGCAGGCAACTGGTCGCGGAACGGCGCCAGCAGCAGCCACTCCTTGCCGGTCGGCAGGCCGCTGGCGGCAAACTCGCTGTTGGGGTAATAGCTGGTCGAGCGGCGGTAGGCGCTACTGAACAGCGCGCGGTTGGTCCATTCGAAATCGAGCATCAGCCCCAGCGCCTGGCGTACCCGCGGGTCGCTGAAGGTGGCCCGGCGGCTGTTCATGAACAGGCCCTGGGTTTGCGTGGGGATGCGGTGCGGGATCTGTGCCTTGATCACCTCGCCACGGCGCACGGCCGGGAAGGTGTAGCCGTTGGCCCAGTTCTTCGCCTGGTGCTCGATGTAGATGTCGAACTCGCCGGCCTTGAACGCTTCGAAGGCCACCGTGGCGTCGCGGTAGAACTCGTATTCCACGCGCTTGAAGTTGTACTTGCCACGGTTGACCGCCAGGTCCTTGCCCCAGTAGTTCTTCACCCGTTCGAACACCAGTCGGCGCCCGGGCTGGACTTCGCTGATGCGATAGGGGCCGCTGCCCAGCGGCGGCTCGAAGGTGGTGGCCTTGAAGTCGCGCTTTTGCCAGTAATGCTTGGGCAGCACCGGCATTTCGCCAAGGCGCAGGATCAGCAGCGGGTTGCCGGCGCGTTTGAACACGAAGCGGATGCGCTGCGGGCCGAGGATGTCCACCCGCTGCACTTCCTGCAGGTTGGTGCGGTACATCGGGTGGCCGTCCTTTAGCAGTGTGCGGTAGGAGAAGGCCACGTCTGCCGAGGTAATCGGCTGGCCGTCATGCCAGCGAGCTTCCGGGCGCAGGTTGAACACGACCCAGCTGCGGTCTTCGCTGTACTCCACCGAGCGGGCGATAAGGCCGTAGCTGGAGGTGGGTTCGTCGCCGGACGGGTCGTACTGGCCGGTGCCGACCATCAGCGGCTCGTTCAGCTCGCTGATACCGTATTGTTGGAAATTGGGCGTGGTGATCGGGCTCGACCCCTTGAAGGTGTAGGGGTTGAGGGTATCGAAGGTGCCAAAAGCCATGGCCCGCAAGGTGCCGCCCTTGGGCGCTTGCGGGTTGACCCAGTCGAAGTGGGTGAAGGTGGCTGGGTACTTGAGCGTGCCGAACTGCGCGTATCCGTGGCTTTCGCTCACCATCGCGGCTGCGGGGAAGCTCAAGGCCAGGCTGATTGACAGCAGGAGGGGACGTATCAAGTCGGCATCCGATCCAGAGGCGTTGGGCTTTGATCGGGTACAGTAACAGCTTGGTAGGGTTGGAAAAAGAGTGCCGCCCAGAGGATTGCAAGGGGCCGCTTTGCAGCCCATCGCCGGCAAGCCAGCTCCCACAGGTACTGCATATGGCTTGAAGTCGTTGCGATCAGGGTGGGAGCTGGGTTGCCGGCGATGGGGCGCGGAGCGGCCCCAGTTTTTTTATCAATGCGAGAGGTAGACGGTCAGGGTCTGGCCTGGCTTCAGGGCATGGCCGCTGCGCGGGTTCCAGCGCTTGAGGTGTTTCATTTCGACGTTGAAGCGCTTGGCCACCAGGTACAGCGAGTCGCCCTTGCGTACCTTGTACTGCGTGGTGCGCTTGCCCGATGAAGCTACCCGGTTGCCAGCAGCGCTGGGGGCATTGCCACCGCGCAGTGCCAGTACCTGGCCGGCACGCAGGCTGTTGCCGGACATGCGGTTCCAGCGTTTGATGTCCTTGACCGAGACACGATTGGCCTTGGCGATGGCACCCAGGTTGTCGCCGCGCTTGACCCGGTAGCTGCGTGCCGCCACGGGTGCCCTCGTTTCAGCCACGGCACGGGCGAACACGGCCTTGTTCGGCTGCAGGGCGACCAGCTGCTCGGGGTTGAGGTTGGACAGGCTGTCGCTCAACAGTTGCGCCTTGGCGGTGGGCACCAGCAGTTGCTTGGGGCCGTCCACGGTCATGCGCTTCTTGAAGGCCGGGTTCAGCTGGATCAGCTCGTCTTCGTCGATGTTGGCAAAGGCGGCAACGCGCGACAGGTCGAGGCGGTCATTGATGGCCACCGCTTCGAAGTACGGCTCGTTGGCGATCGGGTTCAGGTTGACCCCGTACGCCTCGGGGGTAAGCACCACCTGCGACAGCGCCAGCAGCTTGGGCACGTAGTCGCGGGTTTCCTGCGGCAGCGGCAGGTTCCAGTAGTCGGTCGGCAGGCCAAGGCGCTCGTTGCGCTCGATGGCGCGGCTGACCGTGCCTTCGCCGGAGTTGTAGGCGGCCAGGGCCAGCAGCCAGTCGCCGTTGAACATGTCGTGCAGGCGAGTGAGGTAGTCCAGCGCAGCGTTGGTCGAGGCGGTGATGTCGCGGCGGCCATCGTAGAAGTTGGTCTGGCGCAGGTTGAAGTGGCGGCCAGTCGCCGGCATGAATTGCCACATGCCGGCAGCGCTGGCGCGGGAGTAGGCCATCGGGTTGTAGGCGCTCTCGATGGCCGGCAGCAGGGCCAGCTCCAGCGGCATGTCGCGCTCTTCAAGCCGCTCGACAATGTAGTGCAGGTAGAGGCTGCCGCGCTCGCCAGCGCTTTCGATGAAGGTCGGATTGCTGGCGAACCACAGGCGCTGCTGCTCGATGCGCGGGTTGACGTCGATGCTGTCCTGCAGGGCGAAGCCCTGGCGCATGCGCTCCCACACGTCCTGCGGCGCCTGCTCGACCGGCTTGACCAGCAGCGGGGCAGGTTTGTGCTTGATCCGCGCCTGGTAGTTGTGCGCGCGAACGCTATCGGATTCGTCGAGCTGACGGGTGCTCTGGCAGCCCACCAGGGTGGCGGCCAGGGCCAGCGCACTGACCTGGGCCAGGCGCGTCAGGGCGACGGAATGAGAGGTTCTGCGGCTACTGGAAGACATCGGCTGAGACAGGTATCCGGGCGAAAAATTTTGGCGATTCTAGAAACCGCTCCCGGCCGGGTCAACCTTTGAGCATCAACTGCGATATATCTTGCGGTTATCAGAAGGTGTCCTTCCAAGACCTCAAGGCAGCAAAAACAGCGACATGCGAGGTGTTTGAATGTCCCTTCCATTCGTCTGCTTTTTGTTTAACTAATGTTTCAGAGGTGCGCAGGAAGGGATTGGTCAGGCGCTCCATACCGATCGTTGATGGCAAGGTGATGCGATTTTCGGCACGCAAGCGGGTAACGTCTTCGAAGCGTTGCTGAACGTGTGGGTTGGTAGGTTCCACGGCCTTGGCGAACCGCAAGTTGCTCAGGGTATATTCGTGGGCGCAATACACTTCGGTCGACTCCGGCAGCGCTGCCAGGCGGGCCAGGGCAGGTTGCATCTGCTCGGGCCTACCTTCGAACATGCGCCCGCAACCGGCGGCAAACAGGGTGTCGCCGCTGAATAGCACGGGCGTGGGCGGCTGGTCACTGAAGAATGCGATATGCCCCAGGGTATGGCCAGGTACTGCCAGCACCTCGAACGTCACACCCAGGACGGTTACCTGATCACCTTCGTCAAGTGCCAGTTCGCGGCACGGGATGCGCTCTTTGGCCGGGCCGCAGACCCGTGCGCCGGTCAATTGCCTGAGCCGTTCCACACCACCCACATGGTCGTTGTGGTGGTGAGTGATGAGAATGTCGCTCAACACCCACTCGGGGTGGGCCGACAGCCAGCGTTCCACTGGGCCGGCATCACCCGGATCGACCACCGCACAGCGGCGTTTGGCAGTATCCTGTAACAACCAGATGTAGTTGTCGGAGAAAGCGGGGAGAGCTTTGATCTGTATCATGGTGCGGATCCGGTTCGCCTAGCGTGGCACATGTGGCCATCTTAGCCGCGATGGCGCGGTGCGAGAACCTTCAAGGGAGAGCGCAATGACCGACCAAGCCTTTGCCCAGGCCGACCCGGACTGGGTCAAGCTGATCAGCCTGGCCCGTGAGTGGTTCAACGGCCCACTCGGCCAGCTGATGCTCAAGGAGGAGGAAAAACTGCTGGAAGAAGAGCTCGGGCGCTTCTTTGGTGGTTATCTTGTGCACTACGGGCCAGGCGCCGAGCCGCCGCCCAGCGCCCCCCAGGTCCAGCGCAACGTGCGCCTCGGCGCACCCCTGCCGGGGGTGGAGATAGTGTGCGAGGAGCAGGCCTGGCCGCTCAGCGAGCATGCCGCCGACGTGGTGGTGCTGCAGCACGGCCTGGACTTCTGCCTGTCACCCCATGGCCTGCTGCGCGAGGCCGCCAGTGCGGTGCGCCCGGGCGGGCACCTGCTGATCGTTGGCATCAACCCGTGGAGCAGCTGGGGCATGCGTCACTTCTTCAGCCACGGCGCATTGCGCAAGGCGCGCTGCATCTCGGCGTCACGGGTGGGCGACTGGCTGAACCTGCTGGGCTTCGCGCTGGAGAAACGCCGCTTCGGGTGCTATCGTCCGCCGCTTGCCTCACCGGCCTGGCAGCAACGCCTGGAGGGCTGGGAACGGCTAGCCGGCGGCTGGCAGGGCGCTGGCGGCGGGGTGTACCTGCTGGTGGCGCGCAAGATGGTGGTCGGCCTGCGGCCGTTACGCCCGGAGCGCCGCGAACCCATGGGCAAGCTGCTGCCGCTGCCACTGGCCAAGGTCAATCGTACGGCGGCCAACCCGGACACTGAAAAGCACTGAACATGAGTGGTACATGAGCGATAGCATCGAAATGTTTACCGACGGCGCCTGCAAGGGCAACCCTGGCCCGGGTGGCTGGGGGGTCCTGATGATCTACAAGGGCGTCGAGAAGGAACTGTGGGGCGGCGAGCGCGATACCACCAACAACCGCATGGAACTGATGGCTGCGATCCAGGGGCTGATGGCGTTGAAGCGCGAATGCGAGGTGGTGCTGACCACCGACTCGCAGTACGTGATGAAGGGCATCAACGAATGGATGGTCAACTGGAAGAAGCGCGGCTGGAAGACCGCAGCCAAAGAGCCGGTGAAGAACGCCGACCTGTGGCAGCAGCTTGATGAGCAGGTCAATCGCCACAAGGTGACCTGGAAGTGGGTGCGCGGCCACATCGGCCACCCCGGCAACGAGCGTGCCGACCAGCTGGCCAACCGTGGTGTCGATGAGGTGCGCGCCCAGCGCTGAGGCGCTTGGGGTATACTCGCCGCCTTTGAAACTGATGCAAGTTGGAGCGCCCCGCGTGGAGCAGCAGCAAGATAAACGGTTCGTCATCCTCGATACCGAAACCACGGGCATGCCGGTCAGCGAAGGCCACCGGATCATCGAGATCGGTTGTGTCGAGGTGATCGGCCGGCGGCTGACCGGGCGGCACTTCCACGTCTACCTGCAGCCGGACCGCGAGAGCGACGAGGGCGCCATCAACGTCCACGGCATTACCGATACCTTCCTGGTCGGCAAGCCGCGCTTTGGCGATGTGGCCGAGGAGTTCTTCGAATTCATCGAAGGCGCCACGCTGGTCATCCACAACGCGGCGTTCGACGTTGGCTTCATCAACAACGAATTTGCCCTGCTTGGCCAGCAGGGCCGTGCCGACATCGCCCAGCATTGCACCATCCTCGACACCTTGCTGCTGGCGCGCTCGCGCCACCCCGGGCAACGCAACAGCCTCGATGCGCTGTGCAAGCGCTACGACATCGACAACTCGGGCCGTGAGCTGCACGGCGCACTGCTCGACTCGGAACTGCTGGCTGACGTCTACCTGGCAATGACCGGTGGCCAGACCAGCCTTTCGCTGGCCGGGCATGGGGCTGACGCCGAGGGCGACGACGGCCAGGGCGGCAGCGAGATTCGCCGGATTACCGGGCGTGCGCCGGGACGGGTGATCATGGCCAGTGCCGAAGAGCTGGAGGCTCATGCCGAGCGGCTGGCGGCCATAGCCAAGTCGGCGGGCGGGCCATCCATGTGGCAGGCCCTTACCGAGATGCCTGCGGGTTAACAATTTTGCCGCAGGCGATGCGATCCCTGTAGGAGCGGCCTTGCGTCGCGAAAGGGCTGTGCAGCAGCCCCGGCAATTTTTGCGTCGCCTGTGAAATTTTTGGGGCCGCTGCGCGGCCCTTTCGCGACGCAAGGCCGCTCCTACA
>NZ_JABMCN010000292.1 GCF_013179515.1 Pseudomonas sp. CM27 | reverse complement strand
TGATCAGTGCCGCTGTCGAGCCTCACGTAGACACCTTTACCTCGGACAACCGCGAACCAGTCACCCCGGATTTCGCTACGACAGGCATGGCACCCGGCGCTCAGCGCCAGCACAACCCCAACAAGCGCAAAGTGCTGTTCGTAACCTCGGAATTCGCCGACCTGGTAAAAACCGGCGGCCTGGGCGATGTCTCCGCCGCCCTGCCTCGTGCCATGGCCCACTTGCATGATGTGCGCGTACTGATCCCCGGTTACCCGCAAGTGATGGAAAGCGACAACCCCATCCATATCGTCGGGGCGCTGGGCGGGCACGCGGCGCTGCCGCCGTGCAAGATCGGGCGCATGGACCTGCCCGACGGCCTGGTCATCTATGTGCTGATCTGCCCAGAGCTGTACCAGCGGCCGGGTACCCCGTATGCCGCCGACAACGGCCGCGACTGGCCGGACAACCACATCCGTTTCGCCCGCCTTGGCCTGGCAGCTGCCGAGATTGCCGCTGGCGAGGGCATGATCCACTGGAAGCCTGAACTGGTCCACGCCCACGACTGGCCCGCAGGGCTGGCGCCCGCCTACATGCACTGGCGCGGGCTGAGCACGCCGACCCTGTTCACCATTCACAACCTGGCCTACCAGGGTGTGTACAGCCGTGGCTGCAGCCCGGAGCTGGCCATCCCGGACCACGCCATGCAGCAGGAAGGCATGGAGTTCTACGGCAAGCTGTCGTTCCTCAAGGCCGGCCTGGCCTACTCCAGCCACATCACCACGGTAAGCGCTACCTACGCGCAGGAAATCACCACCCCCGAATTCGGCTGCGGCCTGGATGGCTTCCTCTCCAGCAAGGCGCAGCAAGGTTTGCTCGGCGGCATCCCCAACGGCATTGACGAGAGCTGGGACGCGGCCACCGACAAGCACCTGCAGCACAACTTCAGCATGAACGACTGGGCAGGCAAGGCACGCAACACCCAGGAAGTGCGCGAGCTGTTCGATCTCGAACCCTCCGAGGGCCCGCTGTTTGCCGTGGTCTCGCGCTTGGTCTACCAGAAAGGCCTGGACCTGACCTTGGGTGTGGCCGACTACATTGTCGAGCAAGGCGGGCAGATTGCGATCATTGGCCGTGGCGAGCCAGAGGAAGAGCAGGCCATGCGCGAGCTCGCGCTGCGCCACCCCGGCCGCATCGGCGTGCGCATCGGTTTCAACGAAACCGACGCCCGGCGCATGTTCGCCGGTAGCGACTTCCTGTTGATGCCGTCGCGCTACGAGCCCTGTGGCCTCAGCCAGATGTATGCGCAGCGCTTCGGCTCACTGCCGGTGGCGCGCAACACCGGCGGGCTGGCCGACACCATCGAAAACGGCGTCACCGGCTTCCTGTTCGACGAATCCACCGTGGAAAGCTACCGCGAAGCCCTCAGCCGTGCCTTTTATATCTACCAGAAGAAGGACCTGCTCAATGCCATGCGTTGCCTGTCGATGACCCAGCCGTTCAACTGGTGCCAAGCCGTGGAACCCTACGCACGGTTGTACGAGGACCTGGTCAAGCAGGCCCACCTGGCGCATTACTGAGAAAGGGGCCGAAGATGCACAGGCATGGCGCACACTTGCTGGACGCCACGTCGGCGCGCTTCGCCCTCTGGGCACCCGATGCGCGCAGCGTGAGCGTAATACTGGAGCAGCAGCCGGCCATTGCGCTGCTGCCCGATGAGGATGGCTGGTACACCGGGATCGGCCCGGCCAGGCCCGGTAGCAACTACCACTTCCTCGTCGACGGAAAACTGCAGGTAGCCGACCCCGCGTCGCGCTACCAACCCGAAGGCGTGCATGGGCCTAGCCAGGTAGTGGACATTGCCAGCTACGCCTGGCAACACAGCTGGCAAGGCCGGCCTTGGCACGAGGCCGTGATTCAGGAACTGCACGTCGGTGTGCTGGGCGGTTACGAAGGCGTGGCCAGCCATTTGCCACGCCTTGCCGCCACAGGTATCACCGCGATCGAGCTGATGCCGGTCGGTCAGTTTCCCGGGGACCGCAACTGGGGCTACGACGGTGTGCTGCCCTTTGCCGCGCAGCATAGCTACGGCAGCCCGCAACAGTTGTGCAGCCTGATCGACCAGGCCCATGGCCATGGCCTGATGGTCATGCTCGATGTGGTGTACAACCACTTCGGCCCGGACGGCAACTTCCTGCACCAGTACGCCAGCCCGTTCTTCCGTGAAGACCGGCAGACGCCCTGGGGCGCGGCCATCGATTTCCGCCGCCCGCAAGTACGCGAGTACTTCATCCAGAACGCCCTGATGTGGCTGTGCGACTACCGCTTCGACGGTTTGCGCCTGGACGCGGTGCACGCCATTGACCAGCCCGATTTTCTCATCGAACTGGCGCAACGTGTGCGGGCGGCGGTCGAACCCGGCCGCCAGGTGTGGCTGGTGCTGGAAAACGAACACAACCAGGCGTTCCTGCTGGAACAAGGCTTTGACGCGCAATGGAACGATGACGGCCACAACGCGCTGCACGTACTGCTGACCGGCGAAACCGAAGGCTATTACGAAGACTACAGGGACAAGCCGATCGACAAGCTGGCCCGCTGCCTGGGCGAAGGGTTCGTGTTCCAGGGCGACATCAATCGCAACGGGCAACCCCGGGGCGAGCCGAGCGGGCACCTGTCGCCCAGTGCTTTTGTGCTGTTCCTGCAAAACCATGACCAGATCGGCAACCGTGCGCTGGGTGAGCGCCTTACCCGGCTGTGCCCGCCAGCGGCATTGCGGGCAGCCACCGGCTTGCTGCTGCTGAGCCCGATGATTCCGCTGCTGTTCATGGCCGACGATGACGGCAGCCGCGCGCCGTTCCTGTTCTTCACCGATTTCCACGACGAGCTGGCCGATGCGGTGCGCGAAGGCCGCCGCGGCGAATTCGCCCATTTCGCAGCATTCGCCGACCCCGAACAGCGCCAGCGCATACCTGACCCGAACGCCCGGTCAACCTTCGACACCTCGCGCCCAGATGGCCACGATGTGCTCGCTGGCTGGCACGGCCTGTACCAACAACTGCTGGCGGTACGGCGCACACAGCTGGTGCCCCGCCTCCCGGGCACCCGAGCCTTGGGCGCTGAGGTGCTGGGCGACAAGGCACTCAGCGCCAGCTGGCGGCTGGGGGATGGCAGCACGCTGCGCATCGACCTCAACCTTGCCGCCCAGGCCCAGCCATTGCCGCAGCCTGCTGCCGGCATGCGCCTGTTCGACAGCAGCAACAACGCCCACCCCGACACCCACCTTTCCCCTTACAGCTGCGTGGTCACCCTGCTGCCCGCCGGCCAGGAGGCGCCATGAGCGAACCCTTGCTACACCAGCTGGCCCAGCGAGCCGGGCTGGCGCGCGACTGGATCGACGCCAACAACCGCCCGCAGCACGTCAGTGACGAAGTGCTGCGCCAGGTACTGGAAGCGCTCGGCCACCCCGCCGCAGACGATGCCCAACTGCGTGACAGCCTGGCCAATATCGCGCACAGCGATGACGCCGAGCATGTGCCGCCGCTGCTGACGGCGGATGCAGGCAAGCCGCTGGCGCTGCGGCGCTACTTCGCAGCCGGCAGCCCGGTGCAGTGCCGCCTCGAGGACGGTACCGAACTGCAATTGCGCCTCGATGCCGAAAGCCGGTTACCGGGCCAACTGCCGGTGGGTTACCACCAGCTGCAAGTCGAAGGCCATGCATTCACGCTGGCCGTTGCGCCCGCGGGCTGCGTGTCCCTGCACGACCGGGTCAACGAACCGCCCGCACGTTGCTGGGGGCTCTCGGCGCAGTTGTACAGCCTGCGCCGCCCCGGCGATGGCGGTTTCGGCGACTGCATGGCCCTGGAGCAGCTGGCACGCAGCGCCGCCGAACGCGGGGCCGATGCATTGGCCATCAGCCCGATCCACGCGCTTTCGGCATTCGATCAGCAACACTACAGCCCGTACTCGCCGTCGAGCCGGTTGCTGCTCAACACCCTGTACGCCAGCCCCGCTGCGATCCTCGGCGAGCGCGCCATGCGCCTGGCCGTGCAGGCCTGCGGGCTGGAGCAGACGCTGGAACGGCTCGAGCAGGAACCACTGGTGGACTGGCCTCGGGCAGCCGAAGCGCGCCACGGGCTGTTGCAGGCGTTGTACAAGGACTTCAGCCAGGGCGAACACCCGCAGCGCAGCGACTTCGACAGTTTTCGCGAGGCAGCTGGCGAAGCGCTGGAACACCATTGCCGTTTCGAAGTGCTGCAGGCCGAAGCCGTCGACCGGGGCCTGGGTGCCGACTGGCGCAACTGGCCAGAGGCCTGGCGAGACCCCTACCATGCCGAAGTGCAGAGCTTTGCCGCCAGCTACCCGGCCCGCATCGAGTTCCACGCATTCTGCCAGTGGCTGACCGAACGCAGCCTGCAACGCGCCCAGGAAGCGGCGCGCGGCAACGGCATGGCGATCGGCTTGATCGCCGATCTGGCAGTGGGTGCCGACGGTGCCGGCAGCCAGGCGTGGAGCCGCCAGGATGAGTTGCTGGCCAAGCTGACGGTGGGTGCGCCGCCCGACATCCTCAACCGCTCCGGCCAGGCCTGGGGCATCTGCGGGTTTTCGCCGGAAGGCCTCAAACGCAACGGCTACCGCGCCTTCATCGAGATGCTGCGGGCCAACCTGGCACACGCTGGCGGCCTGCGCATCGACCACGTGATGGGCCTGCGTCGGTTGTGGGTGATCCCCCCTGGGGCCAAGCCCAGCGACGGCGCCTACCTGAACTACCCACTGGACGACCTGCTGCGCCTGCTGGCGCTGGAATCGGTGCGCCATGAAGCCATCATCCTGGGCGAAGACCTGGGTACCGTGCCCGAAGGGCTGCGGGAGGCTCTGGCGGAAAAGAACGTGCTGGGCATGCGCGTACTGCCATTCGAGCAAGCGTCGCCTGGCAACTTCACCCCGATTCTGGACTGGCCGGACAACGCGCTGGCCACCACCGGCACCCACGACCTGGCCCCGCTGGGCGGCTGGCTGCAGAACCGCGATATCGACTGGAGCCAGCGGTTGCAGCTGATCGACGCTGCCACCGAACTGCACTGGCGCCATGATCGGCAGAAAGAACACGCCGGCCTGCGCCGCACGCTGGAATCCAACTATGGCCCGCTTGAGGACAACGACGCCGTGATCGACGCCGCCATACGCTATGTTGGCCACACCCGCGCCCCGCTGGTGCTGGTCCCCCTCGAAGACCTGCTGGGCTGCGACGAGCAGCCCAACCTGCCGGGCACCACCAGCGGCCACCCCAACTGGCGCCGACGCTTCGCCCGGCCGGCGCGTGAACTGTTGGACGACGAAGACGCCGCACGGCGCCTGGAACTGCTGGCACAGGCCCGCGAGCAGGCGTGGGAGCGTGACCGATGAAGCCGCTGACCGCCACCGTGCGGCTACAGTTTCACAGCGACTTCACACTCGATCACGCCGTACCGCTGGTGCCGTACTTCGCCCAACTGGGCATCAGCCATGTTTACGCATCGCCCATTCTCAAGGCCCGCGCCGGCTCACGCCATGGCTACGACGTGGTCGACCCTACCCGGGTCAACCCGGAACTGGGCGGTGAAGCAGCACTCGAACGGCTGGTGGCCGCCCTGCGCCAGCACGGCATGGGGCTGATCCTCGACACCGTGTCCAACCACATGGCCGTGGGCGGCGCCGACAACCCTTGGTGGCAGAGCCTGCTGGCCTGGGGCAGGCGCAGCCCCTATGCCGAGTTCTTCGACATCCAGTGGCACTCCAGCGACCCGTTGCTGGCCGGTCAGTTGCTGCTGCCATTCCTGGGCAGCGACTACGGCCTGGCGCTGAAGAATGGCGAGCTGCCGCTGCAGTTCGACAAGCACCAGGGGCTGCTGCAGGTCGCCCATTACGAGCACCGCTTCCCGATCTGCCCGATCGACTATGGCTGGATTCTGGCCCTTAGCCCGGACCCTGCGCTGCAGGCCCTGGCCGAGCACTTCACCGCGCTGGAGGCGTCGGCCACGCCGCTGGCCGATGCACTCCCGCTGCAAGCCGAACTGGCGCGCCTGGTGCACGAAGGCGCCGATCTGGAATCGGCCCTGGTGGCCTTCGACAGCCGCAGCGAAAACGGCTTCAAGCGCCTGCACCTGCTGCTGGAGCGCCAGACCTACCGCCTGGCCAGCTGGCGCACGGCCGCCGACGACATCAACTGGCGGCGCTTTTTCGACATCAACGAGCTGGGCGGCCTGCGCGTCGAACGTGCCGTGGTGTTCGAAGCCACCCACGCCAAGCTGTTCGAGCTGATCGAACGCGGCCTGGTGGATGGCCTGCGTATCGACCATATCGACGGCCTGGCCGACCCGCGTGGCTACTGCCGCAAACTGCGCCGCCGGGTCGAGAGCCTGCTGGCGCGGCGCCCGCTTAACGCGGCCCTGGAGCACTTCCCGATCTACGTGGAAAAAATCCTCGGCGCCAACGAACACCTGCATCGCGACTGGCTTACCGACGGCACCACCGGCTACGAGTTCATGAACCAGGTGTCGCTGCTGCAACACGACCCCGCAGGCGAAGCGCCGTTGACTGAGCTGTGGGCCAACGTGACAGAGCGCCCCGATTTCCCCGAGGAGGTACGCCTGGCGCGGCACCTGGTGCTCAACGCCAGCCTGGCCGGCGACTGCGAGTCGGTGGCCCAGGCGCTGTTGCAGGTGGCACGCAACGACCTCATGACCCGCGACCTGACCCTGGGTGCGATCCGCCGGGCGCTGCAGGCGCTGGTGGCGCATTACCCGGTGTACCGCACCTACTTCAATGCCTGCGGCCGCCCTGCCCAGGACGAAGCGTTCTTCCAGCAGGCACTGGCCAACGCCCGGCACGACCTCAGCGAAGCCGACTGGCCGTTGCTCGAACAGCTTGAGCAATGGCTGGGTGGGCACGCCTGGCGCCAGCTGCCCCCTGGCCGAGCGCGCAAGCAGTTGCGCCACGCCTGCGTGCGCTTCCAGCAACTGACCGCACCCAGCGCCGCCAAGGCCGTGGAAGACACCGCCTTCTACCGCAGTGCCCGGCTGCTGTCGCGCAACGACGTGGGCTTTGAGGCCGAGCGTTTCAGTGCGCCACTGGAGGCCT
>NZ_JABMCN010000291.1 GCF_013179515.1 Pseudomonas sp. CM27 | reverse complement strand
AAACCCATATCCTCGAAGGCAGCCTGCAGCCAGCCGTGCGCGGCAGTGCCGGCGAGCTGTACCTGGGCGGCGTTGGTCTTGCCCGTGGCTACCACCAGCGCCCGGCGCTGACTGCCGAACGCTTCGTGCCGGACCCGTTCAGCGACAACGGCGGGCGGCTGTACCGCACCGGCGACCTGGCGCGCTACCGCGCCGATGGCGTGATCGACTACGCCGGGCGTATCGACCATCAGGTAAAGATTCGCGGCCTGCGTATCGAACTGGGTGAAGTCGAAGCGCGCCTGCTGGAGCTGCCCAGCGTGCAGGAAGCGGTGGTGCTGGCCCAGGATGGGCCGAGCGGCAAGCAGTTGGTGGGCTATGTGGTGCCGGCCGACAGCACGCAGGACCACAACGCCTTGCGCGACAGCCTGCGCGAAGCGCTGAAGGCAGGCTTGCCGGACTACATGGTCCCGACGCACTTGCTGCTGCTCGACCAGCTGCCGGTGACGCCAAATGGCAAGCTGGACCGCAAGGCCCTGCCGCAGCCGGATGCCAACCAGTTGCAGGGTGAATACATCGCCCCGCAAACCGAGCTGGAGCAGCAGATTGCGGCGATCTGGGCAGATGTGCTGAAGCTGGACAGGGTGGGGCTTGACGACAACTTCTTCGAGCTGGGTGGCGATTCGATCATCTCGTTGCAAGTGGTTAGCCGAGCACGCCAGGTGGATATCCACTTCACTCCCAAGGACCTGTTCGAGGCACAGACGGTGCAAGCGCTGGCGCGACTCGCCTCGCGTGGCGACATCGTGCTGATCGATCAGGGCGCGGTGACTGGGGTTACACCGCTCACGCCCATCCAGCACTGGTTTTTCGAACAACCCATTGCCAAGCGCCATCACTGGAACCAATCGGTCCTTCTGACCCCAGGCGAAGCGCTTGACGCGCTGATGCTCGATGCCGCACTGCAGGCATTGCTGAACCACCACGATGCCTTGCGTTTGCGCATGGTCAAGCATGGGGTGCAGTGGCAGGCGGAGTTTGCCGAAGCGGGTCATGTCCAGTTGTGGCAGCGGGATTTCGCCAGCATCGAGCAACTGGAGCAAGACGCCGCCCAAGCCCAGCGCAGCCTCGACCTTGAGCACGGCCCCTTGCTGCGCGCCATGCTCGGGACGCTGCCTGACGGTAGCCAGAGGCTGCTGTTGGTGATCCACCACCTGGTGGTGGACGGCGTGTCGTGGCGTGTACTGCTGGAGGACCTGCAGCAGGCCTACCAGGCCCTGGCCGCCGGGGAGCCGCTGCAACTTGCGCCCAAGACCACGTCGTACAAAGCGTGGGCCGAGCGTTTGCAAACCTATGCCGCCGCGCCGGAGCTGCAACAGCAACTGGGCTACTGGCAGGCGCAGTTGCAAGGCACCCGCGAAGCGCTGCCCTGTGATAACCCGCAGGGCAGCCGGCAACTCAGGCATGCTGCTTCAGTCAGCACCCGCCTGGATGCGCAAAGCACCCGACGGCTGTTGCAGGCGTGCTCTGTGGCCTATCGCACGCAGATCAACGACCTGCTACTGACGGCGCTTGCGCAGGCAGTCACCCAATGGAGTGGCCAGCCTGAGGTGCTGGTGCGCCTGGAGGGACATGGTCGCGAAGACCTGTTTGCGGGCATCGACCTGACGCGCACGGTGGGCTGGTTCACCAGCCTGTACCCGGTGAAGCTGAGCCCGCAAGCGGACCTGGCGGGTTCCATCAAGACCATCAAGGAACAGTTACGCGCCGTGCCTGACAAGGGCCTTGGCTATGGTGTGCTGCGCTACCTGGGCGATGCTGCCAGCCGCGAAGCCCTTGCAGCGTTGCCTGAGGGGCAGGTCGTTTTCAACTACCTTGGGCAGTTCGACGGCAGTTTCGACGGCGAAACAGGCTTGTTCACCCCTGCCAAGGAGCATGACGGGGCCAGGCAGGATGCCCAGGCGCCGCTGGCCAGCCTGTTGACCGTCAACGGCCAGGTCTATGGCGGCGAGCTGCGCCTGGAGTGGACTTTCAGCCAGGACGTGCACCACCGCGAAACCATCGAGCGGTTGGCCCAGGCTTACCTGCAGGCCCTGGGTGAGATCATCGAACATTGCTGTGCGAGCGGGCATCGTGGCCTGACGCCATCGGACTTCCCGCTGGCTGCACTGAGCCAGGCACAACTCGACCAGTTGCCGGTTGCAGCGGCGCACGTCACCGATGTCTACCCCTTGTCGCCCATGCAGCAAGGCATGCTGTTCCACAGCATCTACGAGCAAGGCAGCGGCAACTACATCAACCAGATGCGCGTGGATGTGGATGGCCTGAATGTAGACGCCTTCAGGCAAGCCTGGGAGGCTGCCCTGCAAGCCCACGATATCCTGCGCAGCAGTTTCATCTGGCAGGGTGATCTGGGCCAGGCGGTGCAGGTAGTACGCAAGCGTGTAACGCTGCCGTTCAGCGAGCACGACCTGCGTGCCGAGGCTGGGCTGGATCAGGCCCTGGACGCCCTGGCTGATACCGACCGGCAGCTAGGGTTCGACCTGGCCGAGGCGCCATTGTTGCGTCTGGCGCTGGTGCGTACGGGGGCTGCGCGTCATCACCTGATCTTCACCTGCCATCACATCCTGATGGATGGCTGGAGCACTTCGCAGTTGCTCGGCGAGGTCTTGCAGCGTTATGCCGGCCAGCCTGTGGTGGCCACGACGGGCAGTTATCGCGACTATATCGCCTGGCTGCAGCGCCAGGATGCACGGGCTGCCGAGACATTCTGGCGGGGCCAGATGGCTGAACTCCACGAACCCACGCGCTTGGCCCAGGCGGTGCGCAGTGCCGAGCCAGAGGGCCAGGGGCATGAGGTGCATCACCAGGTGTTCGATGCCGCGCGTACCGCTCGGGTAGAGGCGTTTGCCCGCGCTCAGCGCGTCACCGTCAACACCTTGGTGCAGGCAACCTGGCTGCTGTTGCTGCAGCGTTATACCGGGCAGTCGTCGGTGTGCTTTGGCGCCACGGTCGCAGGGCGGCCGGCGGAGCTGGCTGGCGTGGAAGCGCAGATCGGATTGTTCATCAACACCCTGCCGGTGGTGGGCGCGCCGCAAAGCGAGCAAAGCGTTGCGCAATGGATCGGGCAGGTACAGGCCAGCAACCTGGCCATGCGCGAATATGAGCACACGCCACTGTACGACGTGCAGCGCTGGGCGGGCCTGGGCGGTGAAGCGTTGTTCGACAGCCTGGTAGTGTTTGAAAGCTATCCGGTATCAGAAGCGCTTCAGCAGGGTGCGCCGAGTGGGGTGCAATTTGGCGCGGTGCAAGTGCGTGAGCAGACCAACTACCCGCTGACCGTGTTGGTGAGCCTTGGCGACAGCCTGGCCATCCAGTACCGGCATGACCGCGCTCAGTGGAACGGCGAGGCGATCGAACAGTTGGCGCATCACTTTGCAACGCTGCTTGACGCGCTGGTAAGCGATGCGGGCGCTGCACTGGGCGATCTGCCGCTGCTCGATGCTGCGCAGCACCAGCTTATCGTGCAGGACTGGAATCGCACGGCGGCCAGCTACCCGGCCGAGCGTTGCATTCACCAGCTGTTCGAGGCGCAGGTGGCCAGCGCACCAGACGCCGTCGCGCTGATCCACGGCGAGCAGACGCTCAGTTATGCCGTGCTGAATGCGCGGGCCAACCAGCTGGCGCACAAATTGCGCGAGTCCGGTGTCGGCCCGGAAGTACTGGTGGGTGTCGCCATGGAGCGGGGCCTGGACATGGTGGTCGCGTTGATGGCGATCCTCAAGGCGGGCGGTGCATACGTGCCGCTTGACCCGGGCTACCCGCAGGATCGACTGGTGTACATGCTGGAAGACAGCCAGTCGCTTTTGTTGCTGTCGCAATCACACCTGCTCGAACGTGTGCCGTCCAGCTTCCAGGCGCGCACGCTGCTGGTTGACCAGTTGCACCTCGACGGCTACGACGAGATCGACCCGGTGTGCCTGACTACACCGGACAACCTGGCCTACTGCATCTACACATCCGGCTCCACCGGCAAGCCCAAAGGGGTGCAGATCGAACATCGCAACGCCGTGGCGATGATCGCCTGGGCGCAGTCGGTCTACAGCCGGCAAGACCTGTGTGGCGTATTGGCGTCCACATCGATCTGTTTCGACCTGTCGGTCTGGGAGCTGTTCGTAACCCTGGGCTCGGGTGGTTACGCGGTGCTGGCAACCAATGCCCTGGAACTGCCCCACCTGCCGGCCAAGGACCAGGTACGCCTGGTCAACACGGTGCCGTCGGCCATCAAGGTGCTGCATGAAACCGGCCAGTTGCCGCCCGGCGTACGCATCATCAACCTGGCGGGAGAAGCGCTCAAGCAGGGGTTGGTCGACGCGCTGTACACGACCGGCCATGTGCTCAAGGTATACGACCTGTATGGCCCGTCGGAGGACACCACCTATTCCACCTTCACCCTGCGCACGCAGGGTGGCCAGGCCAATATTGGCCGGCCGCTGTCCAACAGTGCGGTATACCTGCTGAGCGAAGCCGGCGCGCCGCTGCCGACAGGTGTGGTGGGGGAGTTGCACATGGCCGGTGCAGGGCTGGCGCGTGGTTACCTGGCGCGCCCTGGCCTTACCGCTGAGCGTTTTCTCCCAGACCCGTTCGGCAAAGCGGGCAGCCGCCTGTACCGCACTGGTGACCTGGCCCGTTATGGCGCCGATGGCGTTATCGAATATGTCGGGCGCGTCGATCATCAGGTGAAGATCCGTGGTTTCCGTATCGAACTGGGCGAAATCGAGGCGCGACTGCAGCAGCAGGACACCGTGCGTGAAGCGGTGGTTCTGGCCCAGGATGCAGCGGGAGGCCAGCAACTGGTGGGCTATGTGGTGCCAAGTGATGCTGCGTCGGTTGAAAGCCAGGAAGCGCAGACGGCGCTGCGCGACACCCTGCGCGCCCAACTGAAAGCCAACCTGCCGGATTACATGGTGCCAGCACACTTGCTGCTGCTCGAGCGCCTGCCGTTGACACCGAATGGCAAGCTGGACCGCAAGGCTTTGCCTCAGCCGGACGGCAACCTGCGGCAAGCAGCTTATGTGGCGCCGGACACGGAGCTCGAACGTAAGGTTGCGGCAATATGGGCTGAAGTTCTGGGCGTGGAAAACGTATCTCTTACCGACAACTTCTTCGAGCTGGGCGGCCATTCCTTGCTGGCAACCCAGGCGGTAGCACGACTGCAGATCGAACTGGGCACGAACCTGCCACTCGCGTTGTTGTTCCAGACAGAGAACCTGCAGGCCTTTGCGCAAGAGGTAGGCAGTCTCGGTACCCGAAACGACGGAGACCTGGATGAGCTCCAGGACTTCATGGCAGAGCTCGAGGCGGTTTGAGATGCACACGGACAATAGAAACGCAGACCTGGTTTATCGCTTCATTCGTCTGCCGCAGGCACAGCAGAAGCTGTTTCTCGAGAAACTGGCGTCCAAGGGCGTCACCCTCGCGCAGCTGCCCATTCCAGTGGTCAGGAACGAAGTCGAACGCCTTGTGCTGTCCTATGCCCAGCAACGCCAGTGGTTCCTCTGGCAGATGGAGCCTGACGGCTCGGCCTACAACATACCAACCGCGCTCCGGTTCCGCGGCCAGCTGGACCTGGCCGCCCTGCAGCGCAGCTTCGAGACGCTGATCCAGCGTCATGAGGCCTTGCGCACGACCATTGGCGAGGAAGATGGGCAGTTGCTGCAGGTGATCCACCCCTGCCAGCCTTTCGAACTGGCCCGTCAGGCCGTGGGTACCCTGGATGAGGGCGCTTTGCAGGCGCAGGTTGCACTTGAGGTACAGCAGCCATTCGATTTGGCTCGGGGGCCACTGTTGCGGGTGAAATTGCTGGATCTGGGGCAGGAAGAGCACGTGCTTGTGCTCACCCTGCACCATATCGTTGCCGATGGCTGGTCGATGCCGTTGCTCATCGATGAACTGGTAAGCCTTTATGAAGGCTACAGCCAGGGCCGTGAGGTGGCGCTGGCCGAACTGCCGATCCAGTACGCCGATTATGCGATCTGGCAGCGAGCATGGATGGACGCTGGCGAGCGCGAGCGGCAACTGGCGTACTGGATGTCGCAATTGGGTGATGACCACCCGGTGCTCGAACTACCCACCGACAGACCACGCCCGGCGCAGCAGAGCTACCGGGGCCAGCGTATCAACGTCGACCTGGGTGAGGCGCTTGGCCTGTCGCTCAAGCAGCTGGTACAGCGCCAGGGTGCGACAGCCTTCATGCTGTTGCTGGCCAGTTTCCAGGTGCTGCTGCATCGGTATTCCGGGCAGGCTGATGTGCGTGTGGGCGTGCCCATCGCCAACCGGAACCGGGTAGAAACCGAACGGCTCATCGGCTTTTTCGTCAACACCCAGGTCATGCGTGCCGCGTTCGACACGCAGCTGACTTTCAGCGAATTATTGGCACAAGTGCGCCAGCGGGCGTTGGCTGCGCAGGTCCATCAGGACCTGCCATTCGAGCAACTGGTCGATGCCTTGCAGCCAGAGCGCAGTTTGAGCCACAGCCCCTTGTTCCAGGTGATGTACAACCATCAGACCCGAGTGAAAGGGGAGCGTCGCAGCTTGCCCGGCCTGGAGGTGGAGAGCCTGCCGTGGAGTGTGCATGCGGCGCAGTTCGACCTGACTCTGGACACTTTCGAGCACGAGCATGGCTTCAGCGCCACCCTGACCTTCGCAACCGACTTGTTCGATGCCGCGACCATTCAGCAGATGGCTACTCACTGGCGCAACCTGCTGCAAGGCATCGTCGCCAACCCAGACCAGCGAGTGGCTGAACTGCCGCTGATGGATGACACTGACCGGCAGCATATCGTGGATGGCTGGAATGCAACGCAAGCCGATTATCCAGGTGATACCAGCATTCATCAGCTGATCGAAGCCCAGGTGTTCGCCACCCCGGATGCCCCGGCCCTGGTATTCGGCGAGCACACGCTGACGTACGCCCAGCTCAACCGCCGGGCCAACCAGCTGGCGCACAGGTTGCGCAAGCAGGGCGTGGGCCCGGATGTGCTGGTGGGCATCGCCATGGAACGCAGCCTGGAGATGGTCATCGGCCTGCTGGGCATCGTCAAAGCCGGCGGGGCCTACGTGCCGCTCGACCCTGAATACCCACA
>NZ_JABMCN010000290.1 GCF_013179515.1 Pseudomonas sp. CM27 | reverse complement strand
GACCGCCTGCGCATCGCCAGCGTGCTGGATGACGACGCGGCCGTGGCCGCCTTCGCCGTGGCCCCGGACCAGCCTCAGCTGCAAGCCATTCTCGACAAGGCACTGCTGAGCATTCCCCCCGATGAACTGAACCAGCTGATCAACCGCTGGCGGATCAGCACGCTGGTCAGTGACAGCGCCTGGCGAGATTACCGCACCCTGACCTTGCAGGTGCTGGTGTTGTCCGGCCTGCTGCTGGCAGGGGTGGTGTTCTGGAACAGCTACCTGCGCAAGCTGATCAACCAGCGCACCGAGGCAAAACACGCGTTGCAGGACCAGTTGGCGCTGAGCCGCGGGCTGCTCGAACAGCTGCGTCAGGCCAAGAACGACGCCGAACAGGCCAGCCAGACCAAAAGCACCTTCCTGGCGACCATGAGCCATGAAATCCGAACCCCCATGAATGCCGTGATCGGCCTGCTGGAGCTCGCCCTGGAGGACAGCCGCAGCGGCCGGTGCGACACCCAGACTTTGCAGACCGCCCACGACTCTGCGATCGGCCTGCTCGAGCTGATTGGCGATATCCTGGACATTTCCCGTATCGAATCCGGGCATATCACCCTGCAACCAGTGCCCACCAACCTGGTCGAGCTGCTGCGGGCCACCCTGCGCGTGTTCGAAGGCAATGCCCGGGCCAAGGGCTTGCACCTGCACGGTGAGCTACCCGCTGCGCCGGTCTGGGTGCTGGCTGATCCGCTGCGGCTCAAGCAAGTGCTGTCCAACCTGATCAGCAACGCCATCAAGTTCACCGACCGCGGTGAGGTCCAGGCCAGCCTGTTGCTGCCAACGGTCGCCGGCCACAGCATGCTGGCGGTCGAACTGAACGTTCGCGACACCGGCATAGGCATCAGCCCTGCCGACAAGGCCCGACTGTTCAGTGCCTTCGTCCAGGTCGACGGCCCGCGCGCACGTCAGGGTGCGGGCCTGGGGTTGGTCATCAGCCGCACACTGGCCGAATTGATGGGCGGCACCTTGAGCTTGCAGAGCGTCGAAGGGGTCGGCACCCGTGTGCAAGTCAACTTGCAGCTGCCCACCTGCGCAGCACCCGTGCAAGCTGAACAGGAAGTGCCGGCCCCTGAAAGCAGCAGCGGGCCGCTGAATATTCTGGTGGTCGACGACTACCCCGCCAACCTGCTGCTGCTGGAGCGCCAACTGCACACCATGGGGCATCGTGTGACCTTGGCGCAGAATGGCGAAATCGCCCTGGCCCACTGGCAGGACGGATGCTTCGATTTGGTGATCACCGATTGCAGCATGCCGGTCATGGACGGCCACGCGCTTACCCGGCGTATCCGTAGCCTGGAGGCCGACCTTGGCCTGCCGGCGTGCCGGATTCTCGGGGTAACGGCCAATGCCCAGGCCGAGGAGCGTACCCGCTGCCTGGCCAGCGGCATGGACGAATGCCTGTTCAAGCCAATTGGCCTGCGCACCCTCAAGGCGCACCTGACGCAGGCACGCCCTCGGCAACAGCCCCTTAAAGCAGCCCATGGCGGGTTCGACCTGGCCGAGCTGCGCCACTTGACCCAGAACGATGAGCAGTTGACCCGGCATTTGCTTGAGCAGCTGTCACAAAGCGTCGACGAAGACCTGGCCGCCCTGCGCGCGCTGTCCCCAGACGCCCCGGATGAGGACGTGCGTGCCTTGGCTCATCGCATCAAGGGCGGGGCCAGGATGATCAGGGTACGCACCGTGGCCAACGACTGTGAAGCCATCGAACACGCCCACGCGCAGGGGTTGCCCACGGTTGAGCAGCGCGCACAACTTCAAGCCAGCCTGCAGGCGCTGCTTGAAGAGATGCGCGAAGCCCTCAGTGCAATTGAAGCGTCGAACTGATCTGGCTGATGGCATCGACCACATGCCGTGAGCCTTGCTGGATTTCCATGATCACCGTGCCGGCCTCATTGGCCAGCGCGACGCCGTGACAGGTGCGGTTCAGGCTTGACTGCATGCTGGCTACCGCCAACAGCGACAGGTCGTGGTTCTGTCGCACCACATCGACGATTTCCAGGGTCGCCTTGCTGGTCCGCGCCGCCAGGTTGCGCACCTCGTCAGCCACCACGGCAAAACCGCGCCCATGATCACCGGCGCGGGCTGCCTCGATGGCCGCATTCAAGGCCAGCAGATTGGTCTGGTCAGCAATGCCACGGATGGTCAGCACGATCTGCCCGATCACATCCGACTGCTTGCTCACGGCATCGATGCTACGCGCCGCGTCGTTCAATTCGTGGGAAATCTGCTCGATCACCTGCACCGTCTGCTGCACCACCTCGGTGCCCTTGCGCGCGCAGGCGTCGGTCTGCACTGAACTGGCATGTGCCGCATCGGCGGCGCTCTGCTGGGTGCTGACCTGGCGAGTGATGTCGCTGGCGAACTTGACCACCTTGTACAAGCGGCCCTTGCTGTCGAAAATCGGGTTGTAAGAAGCTTCCAGGTAAACCGTCTGGCCTTGCTTGTTGACACGCTCGAAGCGGTGCGAGTGGTATTCGCCACGGTTGAGCGAAGCCCAGAACTCACGGTACTGGGCCGACTCGCGCTCATGCGCCAGGCAGAACAGCCCGTGGTGGCGGCCGACCACTTCATCGTGGCGGTAGCCCATGGTGTCGAGGAAGTTCTGGTTGGCCTTGATCACTCGGCCTTGCGGGGTGAACTCGATCACCGCCATGGAGCGGCCGATGGCTTTGAGCAGGCTTTCGCTTTCGTGCTCCAGCACTACCCGCTGGCTGATGTCGGACGCCACCTTGATCACGCTGCTGACCTGGCGCTGTGCATCCAGCACCGGCATGTAGCTGGCTTCAAGCCAGACCTCGCGGCCCGCCTTGTCGACGCGCTCGAAGGTGCCGCTGATGGCCTTGCCCTGCCCCAGTTCCCGCCACAGTTGCTGGTACTCGGCGCTTTTTGCGTAGCCCGGCTCACAGAACAGTCGGTGGTGCTTGCCCCGCAGTTCTTCGGCGCTGTAGCCCATGGCTTGGCAGAAACGCTCGTTGGCATCAAGGATGGTGCCGTCGGGGGCGAACTCGATCATCGCCATGGAGCGGCTGATGGCTGCGAGCTTGGCCTGCGCATTGGCCAAGGCCTGCTGGCTACGCTGGATCTCGACCAGGTCGGACTTGCGGTGGAAATCGAACATGACGCCGGGCTCCTTTATGCGCGGTGTCCTGAGCATAGATCGCCGTTAGCGCAGTGCAAGCAATGTGCTATCACTTTGTAATTAATACATTTTAATGACTACACACGCTCCAGGAGGCTCAGGAGCTCTCCCGCACCATCAACTCGAAGCCCAGGTCCTGCTGCGCGTTCGGCACCCGCTTGCCATCGAGCAAGGCCAGCAGCGCCTGCGCCGCGCCCCGGCCCACGGCAGCCCGCGGTGTGCGAATCGAGGTGAGCCGCGGAACCATGTGCGCTGACGCCGGCAGGTCGTTGAAACCGACCATTGCCACCTGCCGCGGCACCTCCACCCCTTGGCGCAACGCCTGCAGCACCGCACCCTGGGCCAGGTCGTCGTTGCAGAAGAAGATGCCGTCGACATCCGGCGCCTGCTGCAGCAACTGGCTGAACAACACGCTGCCCAAGGCAATGGATGAAGGCTCCGGCGCCAGCACTTCCAACTCGGCCGCCTGCAGCCCGGCTTCGGCGAGCGCCTGGCGGAACCCGTCGGCACGCTGCATCACCCGCGGGTCGAGCTGCGCCGCAATGAACGCCAGGCGCTTGCGCCCACGCTCGATCAGGTGCCGGGCGGCAGCGCGCCCGGCCTCTTGCTGGGAGAAGCCGACCGACAACGCCCCGGCTTCGCCGTTGAGTTCCATCATGTGCACGCAGGGCACGCCACTGGCGGCCAGCATCTGCCGCGACGCGTCGCTGCGCTCGAACCCGGTCAGCAGCATGCCGCAGGGCTGGTACGCCAGGTAATTGCGGATCAGGTTCTCTTCTTCGGCAACGTCATAGTGATAGTTGCCGATCAGCACCTCGAGCCCACGCGGGCGCATGACTTCGTGAATGGCCTCGAGGGTATCGATGAACAGCTGGTTGGACAGCGACGGGATCAACACCACCACCGAATGGCTACGCGCCGAGGCCAGGGCCCTGGCCGCCGGGTTGGCCACATAGCCCAGGCTCGCCGCTGCGGCGGCGACCTTTTCCACCAGCTCCGGCGCAACCGTGCTGACCCCGCGCAAGGCGCGGGAGGCGGTAATCGGGGAAACCCCGGAAAGCCTGGCAACTTCGGCCAGGGTGGGACGACCTGTAGTACGGGAGCCGGTTCGGGACATGGATGTTGTAATTTTACTACTTGCAAGGATGGGGAACGGCCACTAAGGTAGCGCTGTCTCAGGACGCAGGCAATGTAATCTTTGGTAGCAGCCACCGCGCGCTTGCCGCCAGGCGTCCATACTGCGTAAGGACAAGACCAATAACACCGGGGAGGTGGCTGTTCGTCGGCGACGAGACAGCGCTATCTCACCCCGCAGGAGGTACTGATGAATTCTCCCCTGTCCGCCATCGTGGTGATGGGCGTGGCCGGTTGCGGCAAAAGCTGCATCGGCGCTGCCATCGCTGCCAGGAGCGGCGGTCGCCTGATCGAAGGCGACGCTTTTCACCCTGCCGAAAACATCCGCAAGATGAGTGATGGCATCCCGCTGGACGATACCGACCGTGCCGGCTGGCTGGTCCGGCTTGGTGAAGAGTTGCAAGCCACCACACACGCCGGAGAGCGCCCGATCCTGACCTGCTCGGCACTCAAGCGCCGCTACCGCGACACCCTGCGCGATGCGATGCCGGGGCTGGTATTCGTGTTCCTCGAACTGTCGCCCGCCGAGGCTGAAAAACGCGTGCTGGCCCGCCCGGGGCATTTCATGCCGGCAAGTCTCATCGATAGCCAGTTCGCTGCTTTGGAATCGCCGCGCGGCGAGCCATTGACCTTGGCACTGGACGCCACGCAACCCATCGAAGTCCTGGCCGAAGCGGTAGACCGCTGGCTAAAGCGCTGCGGTGAGCCGGGCCTGGCGCAAACCGCCTGATCGCGGCGGTTTGCTTGGCTCACCAAAGACAGCGCTACCCCGACCCGCATATACACGCAAAGTTCAAAAAAGCTCCGCCAAAAACAACGATAAGACCGAGGCCTTCACACCATGTTCGGACTGGCTACTGACACCTTCCTGCTGCTCGACGCGTTGGTTACCATCATCGGGCTGATCCTGCTGATCACCCATTTCAAAGTGCACCCGTTCGTCGCCCTCATCCTGGCGGCCGGGTTTCTCGGCCTGACCTCCGGTATGCCGGTGGCCAAGGTGATGAAATCGTTCCAGGACGGTTTTGGCGGCGTGCTCGGCTTTGTCGGCATCGTGCTCGCACTGGGCACCATGCTCGGCAAGCTGATGGCCGACTCCGGCGGTGCCGACCAGATCGCGCAAACGCTCATACGTGCCTTCGGCAAGAAGAACGTGCACTGGGCCATGATGTTCGCAGCCTTTCTGGTTGGCATCCCGCTGTTCTTCGAAATCGGCTTCGTACTGCTGATTCCGCTGGTGTTCATCGTCGCCCGGCGCTCTGGCGTGTCGCTGGTCAAGATCGGCATTCCGCTGCTGGCCGGGCTGTCCGTCGTCCACGGCCTGGTGCCCCCGCACCCGGGCCCGCTGCTGGCAATCGGCATCTTCCACGCTGACATCGGCAAGACCATCTTCTATGGCCTGATCGTGGCCCTGCCCACCGCGATCATTGCCGGCCCGCTGTTCGGCAACTTCATTTCCCGCTACATCCCGGGCAACCCGTCGCAGGAATTGATGGACCAGATTGCCAAGGAGTCCGACCAGGGCAACCTGCCGAGCTTCAGCATTACCCTGATCACGGTGCTGCTGCCGGTGGCACTGATGCTGCTGAAAACCTTTGCCGATGTGGTGCTGCCCGCCGAGCACATCGTGCGCCAGTGGATGGACCTGATCGGCCACCCCATCACCGCCCTGCTCGCCGCCTTGCTGCTGGCCTTCTATACCTTCGGTTCGGCGCGCGGCTTCAACCGCCAGCAGATCATGAAGATGCTCGACCAGAGCCTGGCGCCGACCGCTGCCATCGTGCTGATCGTCGGGGCCGGCGGCGGCTTCAAGCAGATGCTGGTGGACACCGGTGTCGGCAACGTGATCGGGCAAATGGCGGTACAGGCGGAAATCTCGCCCATCATGCTGGCCTGGCTGGTGGCGGCGGTGATCCGTATCGCCACCGGTTCGGCGACGGTGGCAACCATTACCGGCGCCGGCATCGTTGCCCCGGTGATCGACCTGGTGCCTGGGGTCAACCGCGAACTGCTGGTGCTGGCCACCGGCGCCGGTTCGCTGATCCTGTCCCACGTCAACGACGCCGGCTTCTGGCTGGTGAAGCAGTACTTCAACATGACCGTCGCCGAAACCTTCAAGACCTGGAGCATGATGGAGACCATTCTTTCGGTGGTCGGCATCATCTTCATCATGTTGCTGTCGCAGGTGGTGTGACCGTTGATCGGGGTCATGGCACCTTGACGCTTCGGGTAGGGCCGAAGGTGAAGTATGCGCCCTACCTGAAGCAAAGGAGCCTGCCATGAACCGCTCAAGCATTCTGTTGATAGCCCTGCTCGCCTCGCCGCTGGCGTTTGCCGTCGGCACCGGCCCCACCTACCCTGACGACCCGCATAATCCGGCACCGAAGCCGGGGGTGGACAGCACCCTCAACCCGATCGAGAAGCCGATGCCCAGGGATACCGACCCGCGCATCCAGGGCAACGACCCTGAAAGCCCGCCGGCCCGGCAGGATGACAACCGTGATTTGCCGGGGATGGATGGCAGTGGCTCGGAAGGGGCCGGGCGTCAGGGTGGGGCAGATAGTCAGCGTTAATCGCCGTGGGAGCAGGATTACGCCACGGGGATCGCACCTGTTAGCCCTGATGCGATCCCCAGCTCGCTGGCTGGCCGCCGATTGGGCTGCATAGCAGCCCTCTCTCACCACTGCCGCTTGTCAGGCCGGGTAAGCCCGAGTTTCTCGATCCGGTAACGCAACATGTCCCGCGACAGCCCAAGCATTCGCGCCGACTTGGTAACGTTCCAGTCCGTGCGGTCCAGGGTCTTGCACACCAGGTCGCGCTCCATGTCTGGCAGG
>NZ_JABMCN010000029.1 GCF_013179515.1 Pseudomonas sp. CM27 | reverse complement strand
TTGAAGTTTTTTCCGAGAAACTCGTTTAGCTTCAAACACTTGGCTCGCTGCGATCTCTCGTAGCGGGAGGCGAATAATACAGCGTTTAAATCCGCTGTCAACTGCCTTTATCACCGCTGCCGATCTTTCGATCGAAGCCCTTACAGCATCTCCTGAACTACCTAACTCGTTGAATATCAAGGAGTTTGTCGTTCCGTTGTCGCTGGAAGTGGGGCGCATTATAAGGGGATTCGAAAGGGCGTCAACCTTTAATTTCAAGAAAGTGAAATATAGGGGCAAAGACCGTATCAAGGCCGACAAGTGCCTGCCACAACCCTTTCGGCGCCTGTGAGATCGAGCGCTGCCCTGACGACCATCAGCACAGCACAGCAATACCAGACCCAATATCCAAAACCCCAAAACAAAGCGGGGAGGCCTATCGGCCTCCCCGCTTCAGTTACCCGCCTTAAAGGCTAGGAAACGCAAACTGCGACGCCTCATGACTAGCCCGCTGCGGCCAACGCTGGGTAATAGCCTTGCGACGGGTATAGAACCGCACCCCATCCGGCCCATAAGCATGCAGGTCACCAAACAACGAACGCTTCCACCCACCAAAGCTGTGATAAGCCACCGGCACCGGAAGCGGTACGTTGACACCCACCATGCCCACTTCAATCTCGTCACAGAACAGACGCGCGGCCTCACCGTCACGGGTGAAGATGCATGTGCCGTTGCCATACTCGTGATCATTGATCAACTGCATGGCCTGCTCCAGGCTGTTCACCCGCACCACGCACAGCACCGGGCCGAAGATCTCTTCTTTATAGATGCGCATCTCCGGGGTCACCTTGTCGAACAGGGTGCCACCAACAAAATAGCCATCTTCATTACCGGTCACACGGAAGCCACGGCCGTCCACCACCAGCTTCGCGCCAGCAGCAACACCGTCATCGATGTAACCGACGACCTTGTCACGGGCAGCAGCGGTGACCAGCGGGCCCATGTCCAGACCGCACGAGGTACCGGCACCAATCTTCAGTGCCTTGATCTGCGGCTCCAGCTTGGCAATCAGGGCATCGGCCACCTGGTCGCCCACACACACCGCCACCGAAATGGCCATGCAACGCTCGCCGCACGAACCATAGGCTGCGCCCATCAGTGCGCTGACGGCGTTGTCCAGGTCGGCATCCGGCATCAGCACCGCATGGTTCTTGGCACCACCCAGCGCCTGCACGCGCTTGCCGCGCTTGGTGCCTTCGGCATAGATGTATTCGGCAATCGGGGTCGATCCGACGAAACTCAGCGCTTTCACCTCTGGCGCTTCGATCAGCGCATCCACGGCTTCCTTGTCGCCGTGCACCACGTTGAGAATGCCCTTCGGCAAACCGGCTTCCAGCAGCAGCTGGGCAATGAACAGCGTCGAGCTCGGATCACGCTCTGAAGGCTTGAGGATAAAAGCGTTACCGCAAGCGATGGCCAGTGGGTACATCCACAGCGGCACCATGGCCGGGAAGTTGAACGGGGTGATGCCGGCAACCACGCCCAGCGGCTGGAAGTCGGACCAGGCGTCGATGTTCGGGCCGACGTTGCGGCTGTACTCGCCTTTCAGTACTTCAGGCGCGGCACAGGCAAACTCTACGTTCTCGATGCCACGCTTCAGTTCACCTGCGGCGTCTTCCAAAGTCTTGCCGTGCTCTTCGCTGATCATCTGCGAGATACGTGCTTCGTTCTGCTCCAACAGTTGCTTGAAGCGGAACATCACCTGGGCGCGCTTGGCCGGCGGGGTATTGCGCCAGGCCGGGAAGGCGGCCTTGGCCGAGTCGATCGCTTCCTGCACGGTCGCGCGGCTGGCCAGCTCGACCTTGCGAACGGCCTGGCCAGTGGACGGGTTGAAGACATCGGCGGTGCGCTCACCCTTGGTAACCAGCTCGCCATGGATCAGGTGCTGAACAATGCTCATGCAAAACTCCAGATAAAGAAGGTAGATGCAGGCGCGGAATACGTGCGCGCGCCTGGCATCAAAATCGGATAGATCAGTCGATCAGGTTCAGGTTTTCGCCAACGGCGTCGAACAGGCGATCCAGTTGCTGCGGCGTGGTGTTGAACGTCGGGCCGAACTGCAGGGTGTCGCCACCGAAGCGCACATAGAAGCCTGCCTTCCACAATTTCATCGCCACTTCGTACGGGCGGACAATGGCATCACCGTCACGGGCGGCGATCTGAATGGCGCCGGCCAAGCCGTAGTTACGGATATCAACAACGTTCTTGGTGCCCTTCACGCCGTGCAGCAGCTTCTCGAAGTGCGGCGCCAGCTCGGCGGCGGACTGCACCAGGTTTTCCTTCTGCAGCAGGTCCAGCGCAGCGATGCCGGCGGCGCAGGCTACCGGGTGTGCCGAATAGGTGTATCCATGCGGGAATTCTACGGCGTATTCCGGCGTCGGCTGGTTCATGAAGGTCTGGTAGATCTCGCTGCTGGCAATCACCGCGCCCATGGGGATGGCACCGTTGGTTACCTGCTTGGCAATGCACATCAGGTCCGGGGTCACGCCGAAGGCTTCGGCGCCGGTCATCGCACCCATGCGGCCGAAGCCGGTGATCACTTCGTCGAAGATCAGCAGGATGTTGTGCTGGGTGCATATTTCACGCAGGCGCTTCAGGTAACCCTTCGGCGGCGGCAGTACACCGGCCGAGCCGGCCAGCGGCTCAACGATCACCGCCGCGATGTTGGAGGCATCGTGCAGCTCGATCAGCTTGAGCATTTCGTCCGCCAGGGCAATACCGCCCTCTTCCGGCATGCCCTTGGAGAAGGCGTTCACCGGCAGTACGGTGTGAGGCAGGTGGTCGACATCGAGCAACTGGCCAAACATCTTGCGGTTACCGTTGACGCCACCCAGGCTGGTACCGGCAATGTTCACGCCATGGTAGCCACGGGCACGGCCGATAATCTTGGTCTTGCTCGCCTGGCCTTTGAGGCGCCAGTAGGCGCGCACCATCTTCAGCGCAGTGTCGGCGCACTCGGAACCGGAGTTGGTATAGAAGACGTGGTTCAGATCGCCCGGCACCAGGTCGGCAATCTTTTCCGCCAGCTGGAACGACAGCGGATGGCCGAACTGGAACGCTGGGGAGTAGTCCAGCGTGCTCAGCTGGCGAGTAACCGCTTCGGTGATTTCCTTGCGGGTATGCCCGGCGCCGCAGGTCCACAAGCCAGACAAGGCATCGAAAATCCTGCGCCCCTGGTCATCGACCAGGTAATTGCCTTCGGCCGCCACGATCAGGCGTGGATCACGGTGGAAGTTGCGGTTGGCGGTGTAGGGCATCCAGTGCGCATCCAGCTTGAGCTGGCTGGCGATACCGACGGTTGCGGTTTCGGGCATGTTCATCGGCGGTTCCTCGAAAGACGATTAGGCAACGATGTATGTTGTTGCAGCTAAATTGGCACGGCGATAAAGTCGGGAAAAGCCTACATTTCTAATCTTCAGACAGGTCGTGACTAAACTAATGAGCCGACGCCCCGATCCACTCGCCCAAGTCAGCGATTTCGACATCCGCCTGCTGAAGATCTACCGCAGCGTAGTGGAGTGCGGCGGTTTCTCGGCAGCCGAGAACGTACTGGGCATCGGCCGTTCGGCCATCAGCCAGCAGATGAATGACCTTGAGCAACGCCTCGGCCTGCGCCTGTGTCAACGCGGCCGGGCCGGCTTCTCGCTGACCGAGGAGGGCCGCGAGGTCTACCATTCGGCCCTGCAACTGCTCAGTGCCCTGGAAAGCTTCCGCACCGAGGTCAACGGCCTGCATCAGCATTTGCGTGGTGAGTTGAACATTGGCCTGACCGACAACCTGGTTACCCTGCCGCACATGCGCATCACCCATGCCCTGGCCGAGCTGAAGGACCGGGGCCCCGATGTGCGCATCCAGATCCGCATGATTGCCCCGAGCCAGGTCGAACACGGCGTGCTCGACGGCAGCCTGCATGTCGGGGTCGTACCCCAGACCAGCCCGCTGTCGGGGCTTGAGTACCAACCGTTGTATAGCGAACGCTCGCTGCTGTACTGCGCCGTCGGCCACCCGCTGTTCTATGCCGAAGACCAGCAGATCGACGACGAGCGCCTCAACAGCCAGGAAGCCATCACGCCCACCTTTCGCCTGCCGGCCGACATCCAGGCGCATTATCAGGCGCTGAACTGCACGGCCAGCGCGTCGGACCGCGAGGGTATGGCGTTTCTCATCCTCACCGGGCGCTACATCGGCTACCTGCCAGACCACTACGCCTCGTTCTGGGTGCAGCAAGGGCGCTTGCGTGCCCTGAAACCCCAGCAACGCTTCTATGACCTGAGCCTCAGCTGGGTCACCCGCAAGGGCCGGCGGCCGAACCTGGTGCTGGAAAGCTTCCTCGAAAGCCTGGCTGCGACACGCTGATGCCAGTACCTGCCGCAAATGCTTGTCAGTTCGTCACAGGCAGGTAATCTTGTCCGACTGCCGCAGCCACTGACCCGTACGGAATCGTCCATGACCCTAGAAGTCCCTGCGCATCGCCTCTCCGCCTCGGGCAAGCCCGCCGGCCGCATCCGCCAGAAGAACGAACAGGCGATCATCCAGGCCGCCGAAGACGAATTTGCCCGCCATGGCTTCAAGGGCACCAGCATGAACACCATCGCCCTCAAGGCGGGGTTGCCCAAGGCCAACCTGCACTACTACTTCACCAACAAGCTGGGCCTTTATATCGCGGTGCTCAGCAACATCATCGAATTGTGGGACAGCACCTTCAACGCCCTGAGCGTGGAGGACGACCCGGGTGAAGCCCTGAGCCAGTACATCCGCACCAAGATGGAGTTTTCGCGGCGCAACCCGCAAGCCTCGCGGATTTTCGCCATGGAAGTGATCAGCGGCGGCACCTGCCTGACCGAATATTTCAGTGCCGACTACCGCGAATGGTTCCGCGGCCGGGCTGCGGTGTTCCAGGCCTGGATGGAAGCGGGCAAGATGGACCCGGTCGACCCGGTGCATCTTATCTTCCTGCTGTGGGGCAGCACCCAGCATTATGCCGACTTCGCCACCCAGATCTGCCAGGTTACCGGCCGCAGCCGCCTGACCAAGCAGGACATGGAAGACGCGAGCAACAATCTTATCCACATTATCCTGAAGGGCTGCGGCATCAAGCCGGCTGCCTGACCATCATTTATGCCCTCTACCCTGCTCGACCTCTGCGAATACCGCGAGGAAATCCGTAAAAGCCGCTTCATCACCCTCGCCGGGCCGATCAGCAGCGCCGCCGAGGCGATGAGTTTCATCGAACGTCACAGCGACCTGGCAGCAACTCACAATTGCTGGGCCTGGAAACTCGGCGCGCAGTACCGCAGCAGCGATGATGGTGAGCCCGGCGGCACCGCAGGTCGGCCGATCCTGGCGGCCATCGAAGCACAGGACTGCGATCAGGTAGTGGTGCTGGTGATTCGCTGGTACGGCGGTATCCAGCTGGGCACCGGCGGCCTGGCCAGGGCCTATGGCGGCGGCGCCAACAAATGCCTGCAGCAGGCGCCCAAGCGGCTGCTGGTGCAACGCAGCGAGTTTGCCTGCAGCTGCAGTTTCAGCGAGCTGGCACTGGTGAAGTTGCGCCTGGCAGAGGTTGACGGCCTGGTACTGGATGAGCAGTTCACGGCCAATGGCGTGGACATGCTCATCGCCGTAGGCGAAGCCCACCTTGCGCCGCTGCAACAGCAACTGGCTGACCTCAGCCGCGGGCGCATCTTGCTCGAAGCGCGCTGAATATTGCCCACAGCAGCTGTGGGCCTGCCTGTGGATAAGCTTGGGGCACTCTGCTGCACGCTTACGCCCACAAGGCCTGCAAGGCTTTGATCATATTTTGATCACTTTTTGATGACAGCCGCAAACTGCTGAATAGTTTCAAGTTATCCCCAATTCAATCGCGCTTGTAGCGACGCAGGCGTTTTCTGTCTTGCACACAATAACTGTGGACCAGCCTGTGGATAACCCGTGCGCCAACAGGCCAACCACCCGGCAATACAAGGCTTGCCGGGGCTGAACATTTTTTAACCATTTATCCCTGAGACAGGCTCCGCCCTGCACTATCCTCACTACCCCCCTTCTGCAAAACCACCAAGGAGCGCTCACATGGCTGACGAAAAAAACGCACTGATCATCGGTGCCTCCCGCGGGCTGGGCCTGGGCCTGGTGCAACGCCTGCAAGAAGACGGCTGGAACATCACCGCCACCGTACGCAACCCGCTGCAGCCCGGTGCCCTGAAGGATGTGCCCGACGTGCATATCGAACAGCTGGAAATGAACGATACAGCCCAGCTTGATGCCCTGCAGCAACGCCTGAAAGGCCAGGTGTTCGACCTGGTGTTCGTCAACGCTGGCGTCATGGGCCCCCTGCCGCAAGACCTCGAGCGCGTTCAGAACAGCGACATCAGCGACCTGTTCATGACCAACGCCGTGGCGCCGATCCGCGTGGCCCGCCGCTTTGTCGGCCAGGTACGCAAAGACAGCGGGGTGCTGGCCTTCATGAGCTCGATCCTGGGTAGCGTGACCATCCCCGACGGCGGCGAAATCTGCCTGTACAAGGCCAGCAAGGCGGCACTGAACTCGATGATCAACAGCTTCGTCGTCGAACAGCAGCGGCCCGACCTGTGCGTCCTGGCCATGCACCCGGGTTGGGTAAAGACCGCCATGGGCGGCGAAAACGCCGAGATCGACGTACCGACCAGTACCCGCGGCATGCTCGAACAGATCAAGGCGCAAAGTGGTAACGGCGGGTTGCGCTTCATCAACTACAAAGGCGAACCCTTGATCTGGTAATGCCTGGTGATTCATCCGGTCGCAGCCTGGTCGGGCGCATTGCCCGGCCAGCCCCTGTAGAATGGCGGCAACAGTACCTGATCGAGATGACCCACTATGTATGACTGGTTGAACGCCCTGCCCAAGGCCGAACTGCACTTGCACCTGGAAGGCTCCCTGGAGCCCGAGCTGCTGTTCGCCCTGGCCGAGCGCAACAAGATCGCCCTGCCCTGGGACGATGTGGAGACCTTGCGGGGCGCTTATGCCTTCAACAACCTCCAGGAATTCCTCGACCTGTATTACCAGGGCGCCGACGTGCTGCGCACCGAGCAGGACTTCTACGACCTGACCTGGGCCTACCTGCAACGCTGCAAGGCCCAGAACGTGATCCACACCGAGCCGTTCTTCGACCCGCAAACCCACACCGACCGCGGCATCCCCTTCGAGGTGGTGCTCAACGGCATCAACCAGGCGCTAAAGGATGGCCGCCAGCAACTGGGCATCAGCAGTGGCCTGATCCTCAGCTTCCTGCGCCACCTCAGCGAAGATGAAGCGCACAAGACCCTCGACCAGGCCCTGCCGTTCCGCGATGCGTTCATCGCCGTTGGCCTGGACAGCTCGGAAATGGGCCACCCGCCAAGCAAGTTCCAGCGCGTATTCGACCGCGCCCGCAGCGAGGGCTTCGTCGCCGTTGCGCATGCTGGCGAAGAAGGCCCGCCCGAGTACATCTGGGAGGCCCTGGACCTGCTGAAGATCAAGCGTATCGACCACGGCGTGCGCGCTATCGAGGACGAGCGCCTGATGCAGCGCATCATCGACGAGCAGATCCCGCTCACGGTCTGCCCGCTGTCCAACACCAAGCTCTGCGTGTTCGACCACATGAGCCAGCACAACATCCTCGACATGCTCGAACGCGGCGTGAAGGTGACGGTCAACTCGGACGACCCGGCCTATTTCGGCGGCTACGTCACGGAAAACTTCCACGCCCTGCACACCCACCTGGGCATGACCGAAGACCAGGCGCGCCGCCTGGCCCAGAACAGCCTGGACGCCAGACTGGTCTGATTCGAAACGGCGACGTTGCGGTCAACCGAGCTGCAGCGTCGTCACGCGGGCTATGCAGTTGATCTGCTGGATACCCACCGCCGTGATATGCAATGCCCGCGTGTCCTCGGCCTCACGCATCCAGCCAGACTGCAGGAACAACCTGAACAGAGCCTGGCCCAGCACCCCGCCCAGATGCGGCCCCTGGTCGTTCCACTCGGTGCAGCGGCAAATCACGCAACCACGTTGCTGATGCGGCGCCAAGGCGTCGATGTACACCCCCACCTGAGCAAGCTGCGCCCGCCCCTCGTCACTTACCATCAACTGACGACCGCTGCCTTCCAGCCAACCGGCCACCACCAGGCGATGGTACAACTCACCCGCCAGCTCTCCGCCCAGGTGATCACCACAACGGCGTGCCCGGCGCATCGACATGGGCAACGGTGATACCGGCGCTTTGGGCCGTTCCCCCCTGGCGCTTTCAAGCTGCACGCTGGCCAGGGCCTCTACTGCCGCCCCGACCTGCGGGGTTGCCAGGCGGAAGTAGCGCTTGCGGCCCCTTGCTTCATGCCTGAGCAGACCCGCCGACGACAGCAACGATAGATGAGCGCAGGCCGACGACGAAGTCAGGCCGGTCATTACTGCAAGCTCATTGGCCAGCCGTGGCGTGCCATCGATCAGTGCCCACAACATGGCACTGCGCTTGGGGTCGGCCATCAGGCTGGCGATCTGGCTGATACTGCTGGCTGCGTTCATGTCCCTGTAACTCCCTGCAAGTTCACTGAGTGGATGCGATGGCCAACCCCTGGCAGGGAAGCACCTCTCGCTGGCACTGGCCTGGTTCGCCAGTATAAGCCGCAGCAAACAGCATTCCGGCAGACCGGTTCGGGAACAGACTCGCCGAAAAGCCACTGGGTATGCCTACCCATTGCATTCCGGACAGCGCATTGCAGGACCTTGCCAAAACCGCGTGAACAGGCAGCCCTGCGGGCCAGCGCAGAGGGACAGGGACGTGCTGAGGAGAAAACACCGAACGCAACTTCGGAAGCGGCCGACAAGCAACTTCCGCAAATAGCGCAATATAAAGCGAAAGGTTCCAGCTACTCGCAGGCAGAGAGGGGCAAGCAGCAAACGCGGCGCAAAAAAGGCTTCCGGCGACCGTCAGTCAGGACACTGATGAAGGTCATGGCAGGCAGGGGGCACAGCGCTACACTTGATCCGCTCCCCCCTTCAGGAGGTATGCCACGATGAAAATTGTCGTCAGCACCTCGAGCCGCAACCCCGCCTGCCCTTGGCAGGTGCAGCTCGATCAACACGTGGTGAGTTTCCGTAGCGAGGCCGAAGCGCGTGCTTTCGTGGCCACGCTGGAAACCCGCTTGCAGGCCCCTCACCCGCTCATGCGGGACGCCTGGCCTGCAAACGCCGGGTCAGCAGCGCGACACTGACCGCCAGTGCCCCGCACAAGCTGATCACCAGCGCCATCGGCACCGCACTGCCATCATGCAGCAGCCCGACCAGCGCCGCCGCACCCGCGGCCACGCTGAACTGCAGGCAGCCCATCAGTGCCGAGGCGCTGCCAGCCCGCGCGCCCTGCCCGCTCATGGCGCAGGCTGAAGCATTGGGGATGATGCAGCCCAGGCTGGCGATGCAGAGGAACAGCGGCACCAGCAGTGGCCATAGCTGTGCCGGTTGCAGTGCTGCCACGCCCAGCAGCGCCAGTCCCGCAGCCAGGTACATCCACACTGCGCGCGCCAGCAGGAACGCCGGCCCACGTTTGGCCAGCATGCGCGCGTTCACCTGCGCCACCAGGATAAAACCGGCGGCATTGGTGCCGAACAGCCAGCCGTAGTGCTCGGCTGGCACGTCGTAAAGCTTGATGAACACGAAAGGCGAGCCGGCGATATAGGCGAACATACCGGCAATGGCGATACCGCCGGTCAAGGCATGCCCGAGGAAAACCCGGTCGGCGAGCAGACGCAGGTACTGGCTCAAGGCACCCGACAGTGGCTGACGCGGCATGTCCGCAGGCAGGCTTTCTGGCAGACCCAGGCTGACCGCCAGCAGGCAGCCGGCACTGAACAGGCTCAAGGCCAGGAAGATCGACTGCCAGCCGGCCAGGTTCACAAGAACCCCACCCAGCATCGGCGCCAGGATCGGCGCCAGGCCCATGACCAGCATCAGTTGCGAAAAGACCTTGGCCGAAGCCACAGGGTCGCACTTGTCGCTGACGATGGCCCGCGACAGCACCATGCCGGCGCAACCGCCCAGCGCCTGGACGAACCGCGCCAGCACCAGGGTGTCGAGGTTGGGGGCGTAGGCGCACGCCAGTGAAGCCAGGGTGAACAAGGTCACGCCGAACATCAGCGGCTTGCGCCGACCAAAACGGTCCGCCACCGGGCCGTAGGCCAACTGCCCGATGGACAAGCCGAGGAAATAGGCGGCCAAGGTGGCCTGAACGTGTTTTTCGTCGGTGGCGAACGCCTGCGCCATGGCCGGGAAGGCAGGCAGGTAGAAGTCGATCGCCAAGGGCCCGAACGCACTGAGTGCGCCCAGGATGAGCACCATTCGCAGGTTCATCAGGAATCCATAGCAGGCTAAGCAAGTGGCTGATTCTACCTGCTGTGGACCCCATCAGTCTGAAAACATTTGCAACAAACCCGAGGGCGGCTGCGCCCCGCTCCCTCAGGCAATGGTTCAGGCCACTTCGGCCTGATAGCCCTCATCACGAATGGCCACAAGAATTTGCTCCTGTGCCAACTCACTCTGTACCCGCACCTGCCTGGCCGCCAGGTCGACCTCGACCTCGGCCGCACCATCCTGCGCCTGCACCGCTCGGGTCACGGCCTTCACGCAATGGCCACAGGTCATGCCTTGTACATTGAACACTTGCATGGGGTTACCTCCTTGATGGTTTCCGGCAGTCTCAAGCTTGCCATCGGGGCAAGGTCAAGGCCTGCCATGCGACACCTGGGGTGGAAATCCGCGCCCGCGTCGGCCAAGCTGCGCCTTTGGATGTCATGCAATCAGGAGATTTTTCATGTTCAGGGCAGCATTGGGCGTTGTCGGGCTGTTGAGCGCGCTGGCTGCGGTGCCACCGGCTAGCGCCGAAGGCAACTCGGACTACAGCGTGCTGATCATTTCCCGCGAGCGCCTGGAAGTGGCCAGCAGTTGTGAAATCGGCGTGTACCTCAACGACCAGCTCTCCGGCCGGGTGTTCCAGGAGCAGTCCACCTCGTTCAACCTGCCACCGGGCCCAGTGGATGTGCGCCTGCGCCTGCTGCCAGGGCAGATGCCGGGATGCAAAGCGGGTATCGAGGACCAGCGCAGCACGCGCTTGAACCTGCAGGCGGGCCAGATCAACAAATACCGCATCGCAATGGGGCACTATGGCCTGGAGTTGAAGCGAGCCAGCCTGGGCTATTGACCTTACCTGCGTGGCAAGGTTGATGCTGATGCTGAAGCCCTGTCCAAGGAGGAGAGCCATGCCCGCATCCACCACATACGACCTGCCGATCTCCGGCATGACCTGCGCCAGCTGTGCTGGCCGGGTCGAGCGCGCCCTGCGCAAGGTCACCGGCGCTGAACAGGTCAGCGTCAACCTCACCACCGAAAAGGCCCGTGTCCAGGCCCCGGCCAACAGCTTGGCGGCCCTGGTCGACGCTGTGCGCGAAGCCGGCTACGGCGTGCCTGTCCGCACCGTCGAACTGCAGATTGGCGGCATGACCTGCGCCAGTTGCGTGGCCCGTGTCGAGCGCGCGCTCGCCAAGTTGCCAGGGGTCGAGCAGGTCAGCGTCAACCTGGCCAGCGAACGCGCACACCTCGAAGTGCTCGCGGCCGTCGACGACAACCTGCTGATCGAAACTGTGCACAAGGCCGGCTACAGCGCCAGCCTGCCGCAAGCGGCCAAGGACGATCAACAGGCTGCCCAACGCCGCCTGCGCAATGAGCGCCTGGCAGTCGGCGCGGCTTTGCTGCTGGCCATGCCACTGGTATTGCCAATGCTGGTGCAGCCGTTCGGCCTGCACTGGATGTTGCCAGCGTGGGCGCAGTTCCTGCTGGCCACGCCGGTGCAGTTCATTCTGGGGGCGCGCTTCTACGTGGCCGCCTGGAAGGCAGTACGCGCAGGTGCCGGTAACATGGACCTGCTGGTAGCCCTGGGCACCAGCGCCGGCTACGGCCTGAGCCTGTACCAGTGGGCACAAGCCCCTGCCGGCATGACACCGCACCTGTACTTCGAAGCCTCGGCCGTGGTGATTGCCCTGGTGTTGCTCGGCAAGTACCTGGAAAGCCGCGCCAAGCGCCAGACCGCCAGTGCCATCCGTGCCCTTGAAGCATTGCGCCCGGAGCGCGCACTGCGCGTAGTCGATGGCCAGGAAGAAGACGTAGCCATCACCCAGCTGCGCCTCGGCGACCTGGTGCTGGTCAAGCCCGGCGAGCGCTTTCCGGTCGATGGTGTGGTCGAAGACGGCAGTAGCCATGCCGACGAAGCCCTGATCAGCGGCGAGAGCCTGCCAGTGCCCAAGCAACCTGGCGATAATGTCACCGGCGGCGCCATCAATGGCGAAGGCCGGCTGTTGGTACGCACCCAGGCGCTTGGTACCGAGACCGTACTGGCCCGCATCATTCGCCTGGTAGAAGACGCCCAGGCCGCCAAAGCCCCGATCCAGAAGCTGGTCGACCGGGTCAGCCAGGTGTTCGTCCCGGCCGTGCTGGTGCTGGCGCTGATCACCCTGGTCGGCTGGTGGCTGGCGGGCGCACCGCTGGCAACCGCGCTGATCAACGCCGTCGCCGTGCTGGTCATCGCCTGCCCCTGTGCACTCGGCCTGGCCACGCCCGCGGCGATCATGGCCGGCACCGGCGTTGCCGCCCGCCATGGCATCCTGATCAAGGACGCCGAAGCCCTGGAGCGTGCCCATGCGGTCAACCGTGTGGTCTTCGACAAGACCGGCACCCTCACCTCCGGCAGCCCCCGGGTGGTCCACAGCCAGGCGCAAGATGGCAGCGGCGCCGACCTGCACCGCCTGGCCGGCGCCCTGCAGCGCGGCAGCGAACACCCGCTGGCCAAAGCGGTGCTGGACGCCTGTGCCGAACAAGGGCTCGACGTGCCGACTGTCGCCGACAGCCAGTCGCTGACCGGGCGCGGCATAGCCGGGCGTGTCGAAGGCCGCGAGCTGGCGTTGGGTAACCGCCGCCTGCTCGATGAAAGCGGGCTGCTGCCCGGCGACCTGGCCGCCAAGGCCCAGGCCTGGGAAGCCGAGGGGCGCACCCTGTCATGGCTGGTCGAACGCGGCACGCAACCCCGCGTGCTGGGCCTGTTCGCCTTTGGTGACAGCCTCAAGCCCGGCGCCGCGCAGGCCATCGACACCTTGCACGCACAACACATCAGCAGCCACCTGCTGACCGGGGACAACCGCGGCAGCGCCAAAGTGGTGGCCGACGCCCTGGGCATCGACGATGTGTATGCTGAGGTGCTGCCGGCCGACAAGGCCGCGACGGTGGCTGCGCTGAAGCAGGATGGCGTGGTTGCCATGGTCGGCGACGGCATCAATGATGCCCCGGCCCTGGCCGCCGCCGACATCGGCATCGCCATGGGTGGCGGCACCGACGTGGCAATGCAGGCAGCCGGCATCACACTGATGCGTGGCGACCCGCGCCTGGTGCCCGCCGCCCTGGAAATCAGCCGCAAGACCTACGCAAAGATCCGCCAGAACCTGTTCTGGGCGTTCATCTATAACCTGATCGGCATTCCGCTGGCTGCGCTGGGTTATCTCAACCCGGTGCTGGCCGGCGCCGCCATGGCCCTGTCCAGCGTCAGCGTGGTCAGCAACGCGCTGTGGCTGAAGGCCTGGAAACCCGGCACCACCCACCAGGAGGACGCCCCATGAACATCGGCCAGGCCGCCCGCCGCAGCGGGCTCAGCACCAAGATGATCCGTTATTACGAAGCCATCGGCCTGCTCAAGCCCGCCGCGCGCAGTGACAGCGGCTACCGCCTGTACCAGGCGCAAGACCTGCATAGCCTGGCCTTCATCAAGCGCTCGCGCGACCTGGGGTTTTCCCTGGAAGAGGTCGGCAAGCTGCTGACCCTGTGGCAGGACCGCCAACGCGCCAGCGCCGATGTGAAGGCGCTGGCCATGCAGCACATCGGTGAGCTGAACCGCCGCATCGAGGAACTGGTGAGTCTTCGCGATACCCTTGGCGAACTGGTTTCGCACTGTCAGGGGGACGACCGCCCGGACTGCCCGATCCTCAAGGACCTGGCCAATGGCGCTGCGGGAACCTGCTGTCACTGAACCGTCACAGCCGTTTGGTATGCCATAAGCGTCCAAACACGACCGAATAGTCACCAACCACGACTTTATCCAATAAATACAGGCGTTCTGGCTTCATAAAACCCGGATGTGGCCGATGCAGTTGCTACCTGCCTCATGTGTCGAAAACAAAAATCCCGGGAGCGTCGATGAGCATCAAACAGAAACTGACCTGGGCATTCGCGGTCATCGCCGGCTTGCCCATCGTCCTCGTGGCCACCCTTGTGGTCCTCAACCTGCGTGGCGAAGCCCGCGATGGATTCCTCGACGGCAGCAGCCGGGAAATCCGCCAGGTCAGCAACGCGATGAACATCTTCTTCCAGGGCATCAACCAGAACGTCGAGTACCTCGCTGCGCAGCCCATGGTCGCCGCCACCGGCAGCAACCTGAACAAGTTCACCAGTGCCAACCCGTCCTACGAGCTGGGCGAGCAGGACAAGCAGCTGCTGGAGTTCTTCACCCGCCTGGCAGACTCACACCCCAACTATGCCTATGTTTCCTACGGGGTCAGTGACGGCGGCTACGTCGGCTGGCCGGCCGGGCAGAAGTTCGTCAACTACGACCCGCGCCCCCGTCCGTGGTACCAGCTGGCCATGGCCAACCCGGGCAAGACCGTACGCACCGGCGCCTACTACTGGGCTGCCGACGACGCCGTGCTGGTCAGCACCGTACGCGCCGTGGCCAACCAGCTGGGCAACCCCGGCGGCGTGGTCAACATCGACGTGTCGCTCAAAGGCCTGACCGAAATCGTCAAGCAGATCAAACTGGGTGACAGCGGCTACCTGATGCTGGTTGAAAGCAATGGCAACGTGATGGTCGACCCGCGTGACGCCGCCCACAACTTCAAGCAGCTGGCCAGCTTTGGCGACGGTTACGCCGAGCTTGCCAAGGCCGGCAAAGGCCTGGTCGAAGTCGAGCTCAACGGCGTGCGCTACATGGCCAACGTGTATCCCGACGAGCAACTGGGCTGGACCTTCATCGGCCTGATCCAGCAAAGCGAAGTGATGCAGACCACTACCCGGCTGACCTGGCTGATCGGCGTCATCGCCGTGGTGCTGGCGGCGCTGTTCGCCGTGGTCGGCGCGGCCTTCGCCAAGCTCATCGTGCGCCCGATCAACAGCGTCACCAACGGCCTGGAGGACATTGCCCAAGGCGAGGGTGACCTGACCCGCAACCTGGAGATCCGTGGCCGTGACGAAACCGCGCAACTGGCCAGCTGGTTCAACCAGTTCCTCGGCGCCATTCGCAGCCTGATCCAGCACATTGGTGCTGCCGCCGGCAAGATTCTCAGCACCTCCACACGCTCGACCCGCGTCTCCAGCGACATGGCCGAAGCGGCCGGCCGCCAGCGCGAAGCCGTGGACATGGTTTCCACCGCTTTCCACGAAATGGTCGCTACCGCCAACGAAGTGGCGCGGTCCTGCAGCCAGGCGGCACAGTCGGCCGACAGCGGCCAGCAACAGGCGCGGGAAGGCCAGCAGCAGATCGATGCCGCCGTACATAGCGTCGACCGCCTGAGCCAGGAAATCGAGCAGTCGGCGCAGTCGATCCAGCAGCTGGAGCGCGACAGCAACGCCATTCAGTCGATCCTTGGCACCATTCGCTCGATTGCCGAGCAGACCAACCTGCTGGCCCTCAATGCCGCCATCGAGGCGGCACGTGCCGGTGAGCAGGGCCGTGGCTTTGCTGTAGTGGCCGACGAGGTACGGGCGCTGGCCAAGCGCACCGCCGACTCGACTGCCGAAATCGACGGCCTGCTGGGCAACCTGGCCAGCCGCACTGCCGAAGTGGCCGAGCAGATGCATGCCAGCCTGGAGGTATCGCAGCAGTCGGTCAGCCGTATCGGCCTGGCCCGCGACAGCTTTGGGCAGATCCGCGAGTCGGTGGATGTGATTCGCGACATGAATACGCAGATCGCCACGGCGGCCGAGGAGCAGCACCAGGTGGCCGAGGACATCAATCGGCATATCAGCCAGATTCACGGTGATGCGCAGCTGGTGGCCGAACTGGCCCAGGCGGCACGGGTGGACTCGGAGAGCCTGGCCGGGTTGTCCAATGAGCTGGATACGCTGGTGCGCAGGTTCCGTACCTGATGTGCAGCCAGTGCCGGTGAAGGGGCCGGCACTGGCGACCGATCGTTAAAGCTTCAACTCCCCTGGCGTTGCCCCGAACAACTGCTTGAACGCGGCAATGTAGGCCGAGGTGGAATCATACCCACAGCCCAGCGCCGCCTCGGTCACATTCTCCCCCGCCTCCAGCAACGCCAGCGATGACAGCAGGCGCATGCGCTGGCGCCAGTTGCGAAAGCTCAAGCCGGTCTCGCGCTGGAACAGCCGCATCAGTGTCTTCTCCGAACACCCCAGCTGCCGGGCCCACTGCTGCAAGGTTTGCGGCTGGTCCGGCGCCGCGATCAGGCCGTTGCACAGCGCCAGCAGCCCGGGGTGACGTGGCAACGGCAGCGAAAAACCTACTTCCGGCAAGCTGCGCAACTGGTCAAGCAGCACCGCTACCAGGCGTGCTTCGACGCTGTCGCCCTCCGGGTAATCCGCCGGGAACAGGCAGAACTGCTTGATCAGCTCGCGCGCCAGCGGGGTCACCTCCAGCACGCGGCATTGCTGCGCTGCCCATGGGCAGGCATCACGACGCACGTACAGGCTGCGCATCTCGGCGCGCATCGAAGTCACCACCTCGTGCTCGGCATCGGCAGGAATCCACACACCCCATTGCGGCGGGGCGAAGTAGCTGCCCTCATGGGTGTACACGCCCAGCACTCCGCTGATGGCGTAGGAAAACTGCACCCAGTCGTGCTGGTGCCGGGTCGTCCAGGAACCGGCGCCGAGGCTCTCCGAACGGGCGTAGAGGGGCCTGGGCAGATGATCCAGCGCCGGAAGGGCGCGGGGTTGTCCGATGATCGGCATGGCGGTTTCTTGTAGTTCTGAGCAGACAAGCCTAACAGTTTACCGCCTGCTTCGCGGGTGAACCCGCTCCCACAGGGTTTCGCATAGCCCTGTGGGAGCGGGTTCACCCGCGAAGAAGTCGACGCGGTAGCCCGAAGAATCACCGCTCCATGATGACAGTCACGCCCTGCCCACCCGCCGCGCAGATCGAGATCAGCCCCCGCCCCTTTCCTGCGGTCGCCAGCAGCTTGGCCAGGTTGGCCAATATCCGGCCGCCAGTCGCCGCAAACGGGTGGCCGGCCGCCAGCGAACTGCCCTTGACGTTGAGCTTGCTGCGGTCGATTGACCCAAGCGGCGCATCCAGCCCCAGCCGCTCACGGCAGAATTCGGCATCCTCCCAGGCCTTGAGTGTGCACAGCACCTGGGCCGCAAAGGCTTCATGGATTTCGTAGTAGTCAAAGTCCTGCAGCGTCAGGCCGTTGCGCGCCAGCAAACGCGGCACCGCGTAAGCCGGGGCCATCAACAGCCCTTCGCGGCCGGTGACAAAGTCCACCGCTGCTGTCTCGCCATCGACCAGGTAAGCCAGCACCGGCAGGCCCTGCTGCGCAGCCCATTCCTCGGTGCCCAGCAGCACCAGCGAGGCACCATCGGTAAGCGGCGTGGAGTTGCCCGCCGTCAGCGTGCCCTGGCCACTGCGATCGAAGGCTGGCTTGAGCCTGGCCAGCTGCTCCAGGGTCAGGTCCGGGCGCAGGTTGTTGTCCCGCGCAAGCGAAAGAAACGGCGTCAGCAAATCATCCTGCCATCCCCCGGCATAGGCGGCGGCAAGCTTCTGGTGGCTGAGCAGCGCCAGTTCGTCCTGTTCGGCACGGCCGATACGCCAGGCCTGGGCCATGCGCTCGCAATGCTCGCCCATCGACAACCCCGTGCGCGGTTCACCGTTGCGCGGCAACTCGGGCTTCAGGTGGTGAGGGCGCAGCTTGAGAAAGGGCTGCAGCCGCTCGCCCAGGCTTTTGCCACGGCTGGCCTGCAACAGGATATGGCGCAGGCCTTCGCTGACGGCAATCGGTACATCCGAGGTGGTGTCCACACCGCCGGCAATGCCGCAGTCGATCTGGCCCAGGGCAATCTTGTTGGCCACCAGCAGCGCCGCCTCAAGCCCGGTGCCACAAGCTTGCTGGATGTCATACGCCGGCGTCTGGGGCGACAACCGTGATCCCAGCACGCATTCGCGGGTCAGGTTCATGTCGCGCGAATGCTTCAGCACGGCGCCAGCCACCACCTCCCCCATTCGCAGCCCATGCAGGCGATAGCGTTCGATCAAGCCTTCCAGGGCGACGGTCAGCATCGCCTGGTTACTGGCCGTTGCGTAGGCGCCATTGGAGCGGGCAAAGGGTATTCGGTTGCCGCCCAGGATCGCTACCCGGCGAGATGAACGCATGCGTTGGTTCCTCCAGAAACAATTTGACCCGTTACAGCCTAGGTGTTTTTGCCACGATTCGAACGTGTCGACACAAACTTGGTCCACACTTTCAAGCCTGCCTTGCGGAGACCACTCAATGAGCGATCGTTATCTCGACTTTGCCAACTCCAACCTCGGGCGCCGGCTGGTGGATGCCTTGGGCCTGCCAGCACCCGCACCGCTGGAGCGCTGGCAGTCAGGTCGCCTGCGCCCGGTGGAAGGCGCCCTGGTGTTGGGTGGCGGACCACTGGCGGGCAAAGTGCAAGCCATCGCAGCGCGCCTGACCGACGAGCTTTACAGCTTCAATGCCGACAACCTGCAGGCCGAGGCCTGGGTCGCCGGCCTGGGGCCGAAGATCAAGGCCGTGGTATTCGATGCCAGTCATCTGTCCGACAGCGATGCGCTCAAGCAGTTGCGCGAGTTTTTCCAGCCACTGCTGCGCAGCCTCGCCCCCTGTGCCCATGTGGTGGTGCTGGGGCGGGCCCCGGAAAGCCTCGACAACCCGTTGGCCAGCGTCGCCCAGCGTGCCCTCGAAGGCTTCAGCCGCTCGCTGGCCAAGGAGCTGCGCAATGGCGCGACTGCACAGTTGCTGTATGTCAGCCCCGGCGCGGAAGACCAGCTGGAAGGTGCGCTGCGGTTCTTCCTGTCACCGAAAAGCGCCTTTGTTTCTGGCCAGGTGTTACGCCTGGAGGCCTGCGCCAGCCAGGTCGAAGACTGGACCCGGCCACTGGCTGGCCGTCGCGCCCTGGTCACAGGCGCTGCACGCGGTATCGGTGCAGCCATCGCCGAGACCCTGGCCCGGGACGGCGCCGACGTGCTGCTGCTCGATGTCCCGCAAGCCAGCCAGGACCTCGACGCCCTCGCTGCACGCCTGGGCGGCAAAGCGCTGGCGCTGGATATCTGCGCCAGCGACGCGGCAACACAGCTGCTCGCAGCCTTGCCAGAGGGCATCGACATCGTGGTGCATAACGCCGGCATTACCCGCGACAAGACCTTGGCCAACATGACCCCCGAATACTGGGACGCGGTGCTGGCGGTCAACCTCAAGGCGCCGCAGGTACTGACCCAGGCGCTGCATGACAACGGCGCCTTGGGGGAAGATGCCCGCATCACCCTGCTGGCCTCGGTGAGCGGCATCGCCGGCAACCGCGGGCAGGCCAACTATGCCGCCAGCAAGGCCGGCCTGATTGGCCTGGCCCAGGCCTGGGCGCCCAGGCTTGCCGAACGGGGTGGCAGCATCAATGCCGTGGCGCCCGGCTTCATCGAATCGCACATGACGGCGGCAATGCCCATGGGCCTGCGCGAAGCCGGCAGGCGCTTGAGTACCCTGGGCCAGGGTGGCCGCCCGCAGGACGTCGCCGAAGCCATCGCCTGGCTCAGCCAGCCAGGCTCCGGGGCGGTCAATGGCCAGGTGCTGCGCGTATGTGGCCAGGCACTGATGGGGGCGTAAGCATGGACCGACAATGGCACGACCTGCACAGCCCCGCTTCGCGCGCCAGCCTGTACCTGCGTGCAGCGAGCAAGCGCAAGATCAGCGGCGAGCAACTTCCGCAGGATGGCCTGCGTTGCTTCATCCGGGTTCAGCCGGACAACCTCGGCGCCTATCGGCGGCTCTGCCACTTCCCCGACAACGGGCGGCTGCCGGGTACTTATCCACACATCATGGCCTTCACCCTGCAGCTGCAGTTGATGACTGGCCAAGGCTTCCCTTTCCCGCTGCTGGGCCTGGTGCACCTGCACAACCGCATCGAAGTGCTGCGCCCGCTTGGCGGTGTCGAGGGGCTGCGCTTTGCGGTGTACGCGAATAATCTACAGCCCCATGCCAAGGGCGGCACCTTCGACCTGGTCACCGAGGCTGAAGACAGCATCGGCCTGCTGTGGCGCGAGACCAGCCGCATGCTGGTGCGCGGGCTGAAGCTCGAAGGGGCAACAGCAGAGCCTGCCGAGGGTGAGCCAGCATCACTGCCCGAGGCCACCCGCTGGTACGCCGACAGTGACATCGGTCGGCGCTATGCCAAGGTCTGCGGGGACTACAACCCTATCCACCTCAGCGCCGCCAGTGCGCGGCTGTTCGGCTTCCCTACGGCCATCGCCCATGGCATGTGGAGCAAGGCCATGGCCCTGGCAGCGTTGAACGGGCATCTGCCGCACAGTGGCTATGCCTTCGAAGTGGATTTCCGCAAGCCGGTGCGACTGCCGTCAGAGGTAGTGCTCAGCGCCACCGAGGCGGGGCCTTCGGGTCAGTTACGGCTGGATGGGCATGGCGGCGTGCTGCACATGGTCGGGCGCTGGGATCGGCTTTAGGCGCTTGCTTTGCATCGGGCCTGGGCAGAAGCTATGCAGCATTAGGAGAACCCGATGAACCTGCAAGAACTCACCCAACGCCTGCACCAGATCCGCGACACCAACGACTGGAGAGGTTTCCACAGCCCGAAGAACCTGGCCATGGCCGCCAGCGTCGAAATGGCCGAGCTGGTGGAAATCTTCCAGTGGCTGAGCGAGGACCAGTCGCGCCAGCTGCCAGCCGACCAGCTTGCCCACGCCGGCCAGGAAGTCGGCGATATAGTGCTCTACCTGTTGCTGCTGTGCAGCGAACTGGGCCTGGACATGGACCAGGTGGTGCGGGCCAAGCTGGCCGATAGCGAAAGGCGCTTCGCCCGATGAACGACCGTCACTTCGATGAACTGGCCACCCGCTTCGCCGAGAAGATCTACGGCGGTGCCAAGGGCGCCATCCGCCTGGCCGTGCTGCAGGCCGACCTGGCCGAGGCCCTGCCCGACCGCCCACTGCGCATCCTCGATATCGGCGCCGGGCTGGGCCATATGGCCCTGTGGCTGGCCCAGCGCGGCCATCAGCTGACCTTGGCCGAACCTGCCGCGCCGATGCTCGACGGCGCGCGGGCGCGCTTTGCCGAAGCCGGCCAACCGGCCACCTTCATTCAGGCCCCCTGGCAGGACCTGCTCGGCCTGCTCACCGAGCCCTACGACCTGGTGCTGTGCCACGCCGTGCTCGAATGGCTGGCCGAACCCGAAAGCATCCTGCCTGTGCTGCACCAGCTCACGGCCGCCAACGGCTGGTTGTCACTGGCGTTCTACAACCGCGACGCACTGGTCTACCGCAACCTGCTCAAAGGCCACTTCCGTAAGTTGCGCAGCAACCGGCTGGAAGGTGAAAAGCAGAGCCTGACCCCACAGAAACCGCTTGATCCACGTGAACTCAAGGCGCAACTTGATCCTATGTGGCAGGTCGAAAGCGAGAGCGGCGTACGCGTGTTCCACGACTACATGCCCAAGGAATTCCAGGGCAAGGCCGAACTACTCGACCTGCTGGAAATGGAACTCGCCTATCGTCGCCACCCCAGCTTCGCCGGCCTTGGCCGCTACCTGCACTGGGTCTGCCGCCCGCGTTGACCCGCCCGCCGGGAGGAATTAATGCCGTACCGTCTTTTGTGCCTGGCCCTGCTGCCGCTTGCCCTGGCTGGCTGCCAGGGCAGCAACCCGTATGTGGCCAGCAGCCGCCCGCTGCCCCCGGCCCCGGCCCAGGCGGCCAGCACCTTCGATGCCAGTGCCTACCCGGCGCCCTCTCGTGATTACGGTCAGTACCGCAGCTGGAGCTGGCGCAGTGGCCAGCTACCCAGCGGCTCGGCTAATGCCGACCCGGCACAGCTGGCCGATGCCGTAAGCGGCGCGCTCGACCAGCATGGCCTGCGCCCCGCCCGGGGGGGTGCCGGCGATTTGCTGGTCAGCGCCGACATTCGCCTGGAAAAGCGCTTGCGCCAGGTGCGTGACTACGACTCATACGACCCCTACTACGGCCCATCCCCGTATGGCGGTGTCGGTTACGGCGGCTATCGGCATGGCTACGGGGGTTACGCCAGCGTGCCCATCGTGCGCACCTACGAGGTGGAGGTGATGGTGGTGCGCATCGACCTGTTCGACGCCCGCAACGGCCAGCCGGTCTGGAGCGCCAGCGCCGAAAGCGGCAGCGACAAGGACTCGCCGCGCGACCGCGAAAGTGCCCTGCGCGATTCTGTGCACAAGGCGCTCAGCGGCTATCCTCCCAGTTAACGCTTAACGGAGAACCATCATGTTGCGCCGTCTCGTTCTACTGTCATTCGCGTTGTTGCTGGCTGCCTGCTCAAGCAACAACGTTCAGCAGGATTTCGATGCCAGCCGCGATTTCGCCGCCTACCGCAGCTGGGCGTGGCAGGAGCCGGGCCTGCAGTATCGCCCTGACGACCCGCGGATCAAGAGCGACCTGACCGAGCAGCGCATCCGCCAGGCCGTTGCCGACCAGCTCGACCAGCGTGGCCTGCGCCCGGTGCAGGGCGGCGGGCGGCCTGACCTGATGGTGCGCTCTTACCTGATCGTCGAACAGCGCCAGCAGCAGATCACCACCAACTACGGCGGTGGCTGGGGTGGTTACTGGGGCGGCTATTGGGGCGGTCCGATGTATAACGAGACGCGCAGTGTCGATTACAAGGTCGCCACCATCCAGATCGATATGTTCGATGGCCGCGACGGCAAGCTGGTGTGGCGCGGCAGTGCCGAACAGATCATGAACAATTATCCGCCCAGCCCGGAGGAACGCAACAGCGCCATCCAGAGCACCGTGGCCAAGGTGCTGGGCAACTACCCACCAGGGAGCAAGAAATAGCCCTGTAATTCGCTCCTGGCTGATTCGTAGCCCCTGTGGGGGGCGGGTTCAGGCATGTGACAACTACGACAAAATTCATTCCAGGCACGCCTTTTAGCCTTTCCAGCCCACTCGCCTGCCGGTTCCCGTCTATCTTCACTTAAGGAAACCTGACTGACCGGGTAGAAGTGTTCAACATTGGGAAAGGCGAACTGCCCATGCAAAGCATCGTTCTCCTGCTGTGGCTTGCCTTGTGCTCCGAACAGGATGTGCGTCAACGCCAGATCTCCAACCTCCTGACCGTGGGTGTGGCCACCTGCGCCCTGGTCTGGCTGTTTGCCACTGGCCGCACCTGGATCGGCGCCGATGCCAGTGATGCCGGGTGGGCGCTGGCCATCGTCATGCTGCTGACGTTGCCTGGCTACATGCTGGGCCGCTTCGGCGCCGACGACGTCAAGCTGATGGGCGCCCTGGCCCTGGCCACCAGCCCGCAATATGTGCTGGGTACGTTCATCGGGGCCGGGGTCAGCGTGCTGCTGTGGCTGCTCACCCGACGGCGCCTGTGGACCCTGCTCAACCCCAAGGTGAAGAAGCGTTTGCAGGCGCTGACCGAGGAGATGGGGGACAAGCAGGCGTTCGTGCCTTATGTGCTCGCGGGCTTTCTTCTGACAGCCGTATGGATCCAATGAGCTTCACTGCGGTCCGATCTGTTGTACATACCTTGTACATAATCGCTCAGAGCGACTACTTTTATACTGCCAGAGCGTCTGGCCCGGGAGCAGGGCCGTATACGAACAGGGAGTTGATCGTGTCCAGACCAGTGAGTGAAGTGAAGGTGTTGGTCGTTGATGACCAGCCGGTCATTGTCGAACAACTGTGTGAATTCCTCGAAACCAAGGGCTACGCGACCGTATCGGCCCATTCTACTGACGAAGCCATCGAACGTTATGTGGCAGACCCGACCATTGGCCTGGTCATCTGCGATCTGCACATGCCGGATCGGGACGGGATAGACCTGGTACGCGCGCTCAAGCAAGTCGACGGCAGCCAGCGCATGTTCGAGGCCATCATGCTTACCGGACGTGCCGAGAAGCAGGACGTGATCCGCGCGCTACGCGAAGGGTTTGCCGATTATTACCAGAAACCGATGGACCTTGATGAGTTGCTGGAGGGTGTGCGCCAGCAGGAAGAAGCGTTGCTGAAGCGTCAGCGCAACTTCCGCGACCTGGGCGGGTTGAACCAGCGCCTGCAAGACCTGGCCGACTCTGTGGACGAGCTGTATCAGGACCTGGAAAGAGCCCGTGGCCAAGGTGTTAACCGACGTGCCAGTGATGTCGAAGAGCCTGAAAGCGAGCTGCCTGCGGCGTTCGAGAAGCTGTCGCCGCGGCAATTGGAGGTCGCACGCCTGGTCAGCAAGGGCAAGACCAATTACCAGATCGCCTGTGAGCTGGGCATTACCGAAAACACGGTGAAACTGTATGTGTCGCAGGTGTTGCGCCTGACCCACATGCATAACCGTACCCAGCTGGCACTGGCGCTGACGCCGAGTTCATCGCCGGTGCATCAGCGGTTCACCACCCATTGATGTTTGGCAAGTTGCGTTCGCGCTGACAGGTGTTTGCCCTGATGCGATCCCTGTTGGGGGCTGGCCTGCCGCCGATGGCAGCCCCCCCTACAGCTGAACCCCAACACTCAAGCTCACCCGTGGCCCGCGGTCCAGGCTATCCAGCGCCACATCCGCCAGAGGCTTCGCCACCTCCAGCGTCACATTGAAAAAGCGCCTGTCTCCAACCCGCACCCCAAGCCCCACCGAAGCCAGATGGGCATCCTGCACCGCCCCCCGGTGATGCCAGGCCTGCGCCGCATCTACCAGAGCATAGGGCTGCACCAGCGCCAGCCAGCTACCTCGCAGGCTGTAGTTCAACTCGTAAGCCACCCCCCACCCCTTGTCCCCGTCTGCCTGGTCACGTGGATAACCGCGCCCGAAACTCTGCCCGCCAAACCCCGCACGCTCGCTGTCGGGCAGCCGGTCATCACTCCAGTACAACGCCCCGGACACCACCCCCTGCCAATTATCGAACAGCAGGTCGCTCTGCAACCCCGAAAGCCGCAGCCGCAAAAAATCCAGATCGTAATCGGCATCGCTGCGCCCGCCCAGGTAATCCAGGCCCTGATACACACCAGCACTGACGATACGCAAACGCCCCCCTTGCGCCTCGCGCCAGTCGCCTTCGAACGACAGTGCACGTACATAGGTGTCGTACTTCCCTGATGATGGCGGACCTTCCCCCTGGTCCTCAAGATGCTCGCTGACCGAATACAAATGCCCCTGCAGCGCCATCCACTCCCCTGGCCTGACAATTACCGGCTGGCGCAAGCCAATCTCGAAACGCTCGCTGTCGCGCTTGCGCAAGATGTCCAGGCCATCGTCCAGGCGAATACGCGTGCCAGGCTCGCTGCGGTAGCGTGAAGCCGACAGCAGCAGCTGGCTGCCGGCGGCGTCCAGGTACTGGCTGTAGTCCAGGCGCTGGTAATGGACATGGTCATCTCCAGCGGGCAGCAGCAGGCTGGCGGTAAGTTGTTCGGCAAAGCGGGTCTGGGCATTGCTGGTGGCTGTGAACAGCGCCTGCGCAGCTTCACGGTTTGACTGCGCGAAGGTAACACCAGCGCCAAACGGCTTGCGCCGCGCGTGCACAGTCAGCCGGGCAGCACCATCAACGGCCTGTGCCACGGCCAGTTCGGCATCTATCGCCACACCGGGAATGCGCTGGGCCAGCCCCACATAGCGCTCCAGCGTTTCCTGGGTCAACGGGCGCTCTGCCTCAAGCTGCACCAGCAGTTGCTGCAGATAATCGCTGGCCGGGCCAATATCGCCGTCCACGCGGTAGTCCCGGATATAACCTTCTACCAGCACCACATTGATGCGCCCGTCGGCCACATCCTGTGGCGGCAGGTAGGCATAAGAAACCGGATAGCCCGCCTGCCGATAGCGCTGGGTCAGGCGCCGGGTGTATTGCTGCAGTTCGCCAAGAGTGATCTCGCGCCCGATCAGCGGCTGATAGTGCTCGCGCAGGTCGCTCAAGGAGAACACCGTGCCGCCCTCGAAGCGCACCTTGTGCAGCACCAGCCGCGTCTCTACAGGTGCCCAGGCATGGCGATGGTCGTCCGCCATGGCTAGCCGCGGGCTCGAGCTGACAGGGCGATAGGCATCCGTGGGCAGGTTGGTACTGGGCAGGCGACGTTCGTATTCATGGCTGTCGAAGAACACCGGCAACGGCCCGGCCTGGGCCACAAGCGCCCAGGGCAGCAACAGCAGGGGCACGGCCAGTGGACGCATAGGGCGCTCCATGTTCCCTTGAATTGCGGGCGCCAGCCGCTCACGCCCGTCACCTGCTAGCGTAGGTGCTGGCCCGGCTGCCGTCGAACGCCTGATCGCTGAGCCGGAACGCCACCCGCGCTGTATCCCCGCTTTCAGGTTTCGTCATGGCGTGCAGAAACACGGGTTTACACTGGACGGGTTGGCATGTCTCTCACGCTACCCCTTATGTGAAGCATCACGCTCTGACGGCTCTCTGCCGGGAAGCTACGCATGAACAGTCCGTCGTCTTTCACGGAGAAATGAACAAACCCGCCCGATAATTGTGTGTCGACGATTGCCTGCGTCACCTCCAACGCGACAGCATCACCCAAGCGCCCCCAGTTGAAGCGATCTGCTTTCGCCATTACCTCGGCTTGGGCTGTTATATGAATACTGTCTTGAAGGCCGTCCTCTATAATCCAGGCCTTCAAGTACTCAGTAAACTTGGTAGCTTGGCCATGCAGGGTCTCAGGATGCAGCGCTAGCGAGGACTGGGCATTTCTCAAAGGGGTACTGCCGACAGACGGCCGGGATAGCCGCGGCAAAGAGCTGGAGCGCTTGACCCTTCCTCGATTCCTTCCTGAAATATCAAGGTAGTTGACAGGATCACCGGCACAGTAGGCGTATGCATTCACTCCCCCCTCGGCAAACGGGCTTTGCTGATCAGGTGAGGCGAAGCGGAAAATACCGGGATGGTAGAGGCGATGCCCATTACCCAGGAGGTAACCATTAAGCGGTCGGTGATGCAGTTGGCCGACAAATCTGACTTCCTCTTGGACGCTACCCCCAGCGCTTTCATGACCATATGGTGTATAGACCAAAGACACTGCGATGCTGTGCGGGTTGCCAATAGGTATGGCGCTTTCAGCGTCAGATTCCGCTGACTTCATAGCATTCATAGACTAGATAGCCATCAGGAGAGTTTCACGCCTGACATTAATGTTTACAGAGGCCGTGAACAACTGTCAGAAATACTGGCTGTCGGGCGCTCGCCAGTAATACACGGCATCACTCGCTGACCTGCAACATCACCCGCGCCGTCTCGCCGCTTTCATCCAGTGCACTAAGCTCGGCCTGCCCGACCTGCGGCAAGCGCAGCAGCAAGCTGTCTTGCCCCTGGGTTTCCCCCAATGGCTGGCCATTGAGGAACCACCAGCGCCGCCCGCCACCGCCCAGGGCCGACACATGCAACTGCAGCGGCTCGCTGCTGGTGACCGGGCGACGCAAGTTGTCGCCCGGGCGCACGCCGACGATTGACAGCGGTGGCGCGCTGGCCGTCACTTGCGCTGGGCAGGCCGGGTCGATGGCCGGCAGCCGTGCCGCGCGCCGCTCGACCCGGGGCAGCCAAGGCTCAAGCGGCGCCGGCCAAAGGGCGATATCGCGGGCCTTGGCACCCGGGCAACTACCATCCACGCGCAGCCCCTGGTCGTTGACCCACACACTTTCGCGCAAACCCAGCCCCAAGGGCTGGTCGGCGGCCTGCAGGGTCGGCGGTGTGGTGCCGTCCAGGGTCCAGGCAAAGCGCTGACGTCGGCAGTTGGGGTCCTTCCTGCTCATCGGCTGGCCCAAAGGCCAACAGATCGCCGCCACCCCGACATTTGCCGGCACCCGTTCGACCGGCACACTGATGCCACGCTGGCTGTCACGGTTGCTCAGCAGGTCGTGCACCTGCAGCATCAGCGGCGCCGCCGAAGCCAGGCCGAACTGGCCGGGCACCGGCGTGCCGTCGGGGCGGCCGATCCATACGCCGATCAGGTAGCGCGGGCCAACGCCAATCGACCAGGCATCGCGAAAGCCGTAACTGGTGCCGGTCTTCCAGGCCAGTTGCGGGCGCTGCACCAACTCGGCATGCGGGTCACGGTCCGGGCGGGCCTGCCCACTGAGGATGCGCCGGATGATCCACGCCGCCCCTGGCGACAGCAGGCGGCGTTCGACCAGCGGGTCCTGCGGTTGCAGGCGCACCCGGGCACTGTTGCCACCCCGTGCCAGCGCCGCATACCCGCCAACCAGTTCCTCCAGCCGGCTACCGGCGCCGCCAAGGATCAGCGACAGGTTGGGCTCGGCCAACGGCGGGAGTATCAGCGGCATGCCCGCCATGCGCAGTTGCGCGGCAAAGCGTTTGGGGCCGTAAGCTTCCAGCAATTGCACCGCCGGCAGGTTGAGCGACAGCGCCAAGGCCGAACTGGCCGAAACCGGCCCGCTGAAACCCATCGAGAAATTGCCGGGGCGGTAGTCGCCGTAGCGCCGTGGCACATCCTGCAACAACGATTCGGAATGGATCAGGCCATCATCCAGCGCCATGCCGTAGAGGAAGGGCTTGAGGGTCGAGCCGGGCGAGCGCAATGAACGCACCATGTCCACATGCCCGAAGCGGCGTTCGTCAGCCAGGTCTATAGAGCCGAGATAGGCACGCACCGCCATGGTCTGCGCCTCGACCACCACAATGGCTGCGGACGTGCGCTCTGGCAGACGTGCGCGCCAACCCAGCATCAAGTCTTCAAGGCGTCGCTGCAGCGCGGCATCGAGCGTGGTGCGGATCAGCGGCGGGCTGTCGGCGCTGTTCAGGCGCCGGGCCAGCAACGGCGCCAGGGCCGGTTCCTGGCGGGGCGCCAGCACCAGAGGTTCCTCGGCGGCCTCGCGGATTTGCTGTTCAGGCCACACCTGGTATTCGGCCAGGCGCTGCAGCACCTTGTCCCGGGCGCGCTGGGCGCGCTCGGGATGACGGTCGGGGCGCAGGCGGCTGGGCGCCTGGGGCAGTACCGCCAGCAGCGCCGCTTCGGCGGGGCTAAGGTGCATGGGCGACTTGCCCAAGTATGCCCAGCTGGCCGCCGCAACACCCTGCAAGGTACCGCCGAAGGGCGCACGGTTCAGGTATATCTGCAGGATGTCACGTTTGGACAAATGCCATTCCAGCTGCGCCGTACGCCACAGCTGCCGCAGTTTCCCGGCCAGGGTACGGTCATGCGGGTCGAGCAGGCGCGCCACCTGCATCGACAGCGTGCTGCCGCCCGACACCACACGCCCGCCCCGCAGGTTCAGCCAGGCAGCGCGTGCCAGCGCGAACGGGTTGACCCCCGGATGGCTGTAGAACCAGCGGTCCTCGTAGGTCAGCAAGGCCTGCAGGTACAACGGCGAAACCTGGTCAGGGCTCACCGGGTAGCGCCAGACACCCTCGGCATCGGCAAAGCGCCACAGTGGCGTACCGTCCTCGGCCAGCACCACCCGGGCCAGGTCGTCGCCCGGCAGTGGCAGCGGCCAGATACGGTCGGCCAGCCAGACCAGGCCGAACAGCACCAGCATGCCGATCGCCATGGCGCGCAACAGCTTGCCCGCACGGGTGCGTGGCCGCGCTAAGCTTGGCATCGGGAACCGACCTGGCCAGCGAATGGCCAAAGGCTTGGGAACGGCAGACTCGCCGATTCGTTCATCAGGAAGCAACTATGCATGTAGAAGGTTTTTTCGAGTGGCTGGGCCAGGCACTGGGGTCGTTGATCCGCATCATCGTCGACGCTTTGAGCGGGCTATTCAACCTGCTGGCCAATGCCGGTGGCAATTTCATCGACGGCCTGGCGCGCACCTTGGGCATGGACACCTCGCTGGTCAGCATCCTGGCCCTGATCATCGGCCTGATGCTGCTGTACTCGGCCATCCGCGCGTTCATGCGCGCCTCGATCATCCTTGGGATCATCTGGCTGGTGCTGGGACTGTGGGTGATGAGCTGGGTGATTCACTGAAAGCCGAAGCGACATCTTTTGTATGAGCAGCCTTGTGCTGCGAAGAGGCCGGTACTGCTAGCTCCCTTTTCATGGGGCTTACCGGCCTCTTCGCAGCACGAGGCTGCTCATGTGCAGCTTTCGCCTTAGCGGGCCTTGACGGTCATCTCCCCTTGCCCATCCCCCACCGCCTGCAGGTTCGGCCGGTACATCGACTCGACCTGCGGCGGCGGCACGCGGTACGTGCCCGGGGTCACCGCCCGCGCCAGGTACAGCAGGTGGGTGGTGCCGTAGCCGTCGAGTTTCAGCGCGGCGACGTAACGGTCATCACGGTATTCCTGGTGCACCACGCTGGCGTTCTGCATCGACTCGCGCCATTCCTTCACCGCGCTGCTGGCGTTATCCAGGCTGGCGGCACTTTGTGCCAGGTTCTGGTTTTCCAGCTCCAGGCCTGCCGGCAGCAGGTCCACCACCAGCGCATCCGGCACACGCTCTTCGGCCTTGAGTGCCAGGTGCACCAGTACCAGGTCGCCACTGCGCAGGTTGTGCAGGTCCAGCGGTTGGCCATTCATGCCCAGATACTCACGACGGATCTGCAGCCCGTTGCCGCCGGCCGCAGGCGCCTGGCGTGGGTAACCGGACAAGGTCAGTTGCTGGTACAACGTTTCGCTGCCCTGGTTCTGCACACTTAGCGGCGAGGCCAGCAAAGGGCCTTCCAGCTTCATGCCAGCCTCGGCATTGTTGAACTCGCGCACCTCGCCAGCGCTGTCCAGGCGGGCCTGCCACTTGCCTTCGGGCTTGCCCAGCAGGCCGCGCCCGGCAAGGAACAGGGCGTTGCGCTCCTGGGTCGACAGCCAGCGGTTGGCCGCCAGTTCATCCGACAAGGCGAACAGGCGCTGATCGACCTGGCTGCTGGCCAGGTTGCTCTCCTGCAGCAGCGCCAGAATCAGCGCCTGGTCGCGCAGCGCACTGCCGTAGTCGGCCATCCAGCCTTTGCCGCGGCTGATACCCAAGCCAGCCTGCAACGCCTGTTCGGCACGCGGCTTGTCACCCATCTTGTCCAGCGCCACCGCCAGCTGCACCAGCGGCAGGCCAGAGCGGGCGTCGGCGCGGCGCTCGAACAGGCCACGCAGGGCGCCCAGCGGCGCCTGCTGGCTGCGCGACAGCACCAGCGCCGCATAGGCCTGCACGGCAAAGCGGGTATGGTCGGCGTTTTCGCTGTAGTCAACTTCGATCAGGTTACGCTCCTGCAGGTAGCGCAGCAGGCGCTCGCTGGCCTTCTTCAGCGCTTCGGCCGGCACGCCATAACCCTGCTCCCGGGCACGCAGGAGGAAATCGGTGACGTAGGCGGTCAGCCAGTACTCTTCTT
>NZ_JABMCN010000289.1 GCF_013179515.1 Pseudomonas sp. CM27 | reverse complement strand
ACCCAGTTCGGCATTCAAGGCTCGCTCTATCAGCGCCTTCTTGAATGCCGCAGAGGCTTCTTCGATGGCTTCTGCGGTCATCAGCGGAACAGCGGAAAACTGTTTCAGCAGCTCTTGCGGAACCTTTGGTAACTCTCGGAGCGGTTTTTTTTTGGTTGGCATACATGCACCTCTTACTCATGTTATGCCCGAACACAAAATTTCTGACACCCTCAAAAATCCAGGCTGCTCGCCAGCCTGGATTCGTTCTCAAGCCTTATTCAGATACATCCGCGTAGTCAGCAAGTACACCGGCAACCCCGACACCACAATCAACAGCGCCGCATAAGGCGCCGCCGCCGCAAACTCGACGTTGGCCGTATGCGCCCACACTTCGGTAGCCAGGGTGGTCATGCCGGTCGGGCTGAGCAGCAAGGTCGCCGTCAGTTCCTTCATGGCATCCAGGAACACCAGCGCGAAAGCTGCTGCCATCGCCGGGAAGATGATCGGCAAGGTCACCCGGCAGAACGCGGCAAAGCTGCTCGCGCCCAGGGTGCGGGCGGCTTCTTCCAGCGTCGGCGAAGCCTTGTTCAGCGCGGTGCGCACCGGCGATTGCGCCAGCGGCAAGAACAGCAGCGCATAGGCCAGCAGCAGCAAGGCCGTGGTCTGGTACAGCGCCGGCACGTAGTGCAGGGCGAAGAATACCAGGGTCAGGGCAATCACCAGGCCGGGCAGGGCGTGCAGCAGGTAAGGCAGGCGCTCGGCCCAGATCGCCAGGCGGCCTTTGTAGCGCACCACCAGGAAGCTGATCGGCAGCGCCAGCAGCACGCAGAAACCGGCACCACCCAGCGATACCGACAACGAGGTGAACAACGCCTTGGAGATGGCTGCCACCGGGAATGCCGCCGACGAACCAACGCTCAGCCAGTAGCCAAGCATCGCCAGCGGAATGCCACTGCCAAGCACCGCCAGGGCCACACAAAGAAGCTGCGCCAGCACCGCCCAGCCACGCAGCCTTACCGGCTGTGCGCGGCGCGCCACGCCTTGGCCGATGCGCACATGGCGAGCCTTGCCGCGCACCCGCAGCTCCAGCCACAGCATCACCAGGCACATCGCCAGCAGCACGGCGGACAGCATCGCCGCGTTGGCATTGCTGAACTCCAGTTCGAACTGCTGGTAGATGGCGGTGGTGAAGGTTTGCAGGCCGAGAATCGACAGTGCGCCGAACTCCACCAGCATGTGCAGGGCAATCAGTAGTGCGCCGCCCAGCATCGACGGCCACAAGAGGGGCAGGGTGACCTTGACGAATACCCCCCAACGGCTGCAACCCAGCGTGCGTGCCGACTCTTCAAGCGAAGTGTCGAGGTTGCGCAGGGTGGCGGCCACCGGCAGGAACACCAGCGGGTACTTGGACAAGGCCATGACCATGATCGCCCCGCCCAACCCTTCGAAATCCGAGCTCAGCGATACCCAGGTGAAGCTGCTGACGAACGACGGCACGGCAAACGGCAGGCACAGCACCACGCCCCACAGCCGGCGGCCGGCCAGGTTGCTGCGCTCCAGCAGCCAGGCCAGGGCCAGGCCCACCATCATGCAGGTCAGTGTCACCCCGACCATCAGCAGCAGGGTGTTGCGCATCAGCCCCCAGACGAAGGGACGCCACAGCAGGTGCAAGGCTTCGCGCCAGCCGGCTTCCCAGGCTTTGATGGCGACATACAGCAGTGGCAGCAAGCTCATCGCCACCAGGAACAGCACAGGTAGTACCACCCAGATGGAAGGGCGCTTGCGGCGCGGTACGAAGCGTACCGGCGCCGGCTGGGACAGGGCGGCGGTCATCAGAGCAGGCCGACCTCGCGTTCGAGTTCGATGGCTTCTTCGGCATTGCCAAGGTCAGCCGGCGAGATCTTCGGCGGGCGCAGCTCTTCGAACGGTTTCAGGCCACGGTCAGAGACCATGCCTTTGTGCAGCGGGTATTCGGCGGTGGTCTGGGTGATCACGCGCTGGCCTTCTTCACTGGCCATCCAGTTGAGCAGGGCCTGGGCTTCCTTGGGGTGCTTGCTGGCCTTCACAGCGGCAGCGCCGGAAATGGTCACCAGGTTGCCGGCATCGCCATCAGCCAGGTAGTAAAGCTTGGAGTCGAGCTTGCCGCGCTCGCGCTCCAGAGCGTACCAATAGTAGTTGTTCACCAGGACGGCAGCGACTTCGCCTTTTTCTACGGCCTTCAGGGCGACCATGTTGTTGGTGTAGGTCTTGCCGAAGGCTTTCAGGCCGGTCAGCCATTCTTCAGTGGCTTCGCGACCATGCATTTTCAGGATGGCCACGGCCTGTTCCTGGAATGCGCCGCTGGTCGGAACGTAGCCGACGCGGCCGTCCCATTCAGGGTCGGAAAAATCCATGACCGTGGTCGGCAGGTCTTTTTCGTCGATCTTCTTCGGGTTGTAGACCACCACCCGGGTACGTGCGGTGACGCCCATCCAGGTGCCGTTGGCGCCTACGTATTCCTTGGGCAGCATGTTCAGCGTGGCGTCGTCGATCTTCGCCAACAGGCCCAGCTCGCCCAGGTTGTTCAGTGGTGGAGATTCTTCGGTATAGATGATGTCGGCGGGCGAGCGCTCGCCTTCCTCGATGATCTGGCTGGCCAGCTGGTTGCTGCTGCCTTTGCGGATATTGATGTGGATGCCGGTCTTGGCCTCATAGGCCTTGGCGATGGCCTCGCCGATTTCCTTGTGCTGACCGTTGTACATGGTCAGGGCGACCGGGGCGTCTGCCATGGCGGCCGGAGCGCCGATGACCAGGCTCAGCACGGCGGCGGCCAGGGTACGCATCAGCGGTTGCGGGCGGATCGTCATGCGGGTACTTCCTCGCTTACGGCTACATATTTGGAAACAATGGTAAACGAAATCGTTTCTCAAGTGGCCGGGTGACGAGAAATTCATGCTCAGACCATGGTCAGTGCCACACAAGGCATGCGCACGTGACGCCTGTCGCGGAGGAGGGGCCTACAAAAAACGCAGGCAAGAAAAAACCCACTAGCAAGCTAGTGGGTTTTTTGTATGGTGCCCAGGAGAAGACTCGAACTTCCACGACCTTGCGGTCACTGATACCTGAAACCAGCGCGTCTACCAATTCCGCCACCTGGGCAAAGCTTTACATCATCTGGTGAAGGCGACTATCGTTCGCTTCACACAGTAGTAACAGATCCTTGGTCATCTGTTACTTGAAATACTTGGTGCCCAGGAGAAGACTCGAACTTCCACGACCTTGCGGTCACTGATACCTGAAACCAGCGCGTCTACCAATTCCGCCACCTGGGCAAAGCTTTACATCATCTGGTGAAGGCGACTATCGTTCGCTTCACACAGTAGTAACAGATCCTTGGTCATCTGTTACTTGAAATACTTGGTGCCCAGGAGAAGACTCGAACTTCCACGACCTTGCGGTCACTGATACCTGAAACCAGCGCGTCTACCAATTCCGCCACCTGGGCACACATTCGAGATTACTTGATGCTTTACAGCGCCGCTCATCTCTACTACAACTTCGGGGTTGTCCGTCGTTGTGGTGCGCACTATACGGACGCTCTGGAGGGCTGTAAAGCCCCCAATCAAAAAAAATTTCAAAAAATTCAACTTGTTGATTCCACAGGTCTATTGCCGCTCACCAGAGGTGCCGTTGGGGCTGTCCAACGCTTACATTTCCGGTTTCAATAGGCCTATGCCAGAATTCATATCTATATACCCCAAGGTGAACCCCTTCTGATGGCCGATTGGCAATCCCTCGATCCCGAGGCCGCTCGCGAAGCGGAAAAATACGACAACCCCATTCCCAGCCGTGAGCTGATCCTGCAGCGCCTTGCCGACCGTGGCGAACCCGCTGCGCGCGAGGAGCTGGCGAAAGAGTTTGGTCTGTATGAAGAAGACCAGATCGAAGCCTTGCGTCGTCGCCTGCGTGCCATGGAGCGCGACGGCCAGCTTATCTATACACGGCGCGGCACTTATGCCCCGGTAGACAAGCTGGACCTGATCTGCGGCCGCGTCTCGGGCCACCGCGATGGCTTCGGCTTCCTTATCCCTGATGACGGCAGCGAAGACCTGTTCCTCAGCCCGTCGCAGATGCGCCTGGTATTCGACGGCGACCGTGGCCTGGCCCGCGTCTCTGGCGTAGACCGCCGCGGCCGCCGCGAAGGCGTGCTGGTCGAAGTCATCTCCCGTGCCCACGAAAGCGTGGTCGGCCGTTACTTTGAAGAGGGCGGCATCGGCTACGTGACCCCGGACAACCCGAAGATCCAGCAGGAAGTGCTGGTGACCGCCGGGCGTAACGGTGGCGCGAAGATCGGCCAGTTTGTCGAGATCAAGATCACCCACTGGCCAACCCCGCGCTTCCAGCCGCAAGGCGACGTGGTCGAGGTCATCGGCAACTACATGGCGCCGGGCATGGAAATCGACGTTGCCCTGCGCAGCTACGATATCCCCCACGTCTGGCCCCAGGACGTGGTCAAGGAAGCGCGCAAGTTCCGCTCCGAAGTCGAAGACAAGGACAAGGAGAAGCGCATCGACCTGCGTCACCTGCCGTTCGTCACCATCGACGGCGAGGACGCTCGCGACTTCGACGACGCCGTCTATTGCGAACCGCTGGGCAAGCTGCGCATGTTCTCTGGCGGCTGGCGCCTGTATGTGGCCATCGCCGACGTGTCCAGCTACGTGCGCCTGGGTTCGGCCCTGGACGTCGAGGCCCAGCAGCGCGGTAACTCGGTGTACTTCCCCGAGCGCGTGGTGCCGATGCTCCCTGAAGAGCTGTCCAACGGCCTGTGCTCGCTGAACCCGCATGTCGATCGCCTGGCCATGGTCTGTGAAATGACCATGAACAAAGCCGGCCAGATGGTCGACTACCAGTTCTACGAAGCCGTGATCCATTCACATGCCCGTCTGACCTATAACAAGGTCAGCAGCATGCTCGAGCACTCCCGTACCCGCGAGGGCAAGGCGCTGCGCGAGGAGTACAAGGAAGTCCTGCCGGACCTGAAGCACCTGTACAACCTGTACAAGGTGCTGGTCGAGGCCCGCCACACGCGTGGCGCCATCGATTTCGAAACCCAGGAAACCCGGATCATCTTCGGTGACCAGCGCAAGATCGCGGAAATCCGCCCGACCGTGCGCAACGAAGCCCACAAGCTGATCGAGGAATGCATGCTGGCGGCCAACGTGGCCACCGCCGAGTTCCTGCAAAAGCATGAAGTGCCTGCCCTGTACCGGGTGCACGACGGCCCGCCGCCAGAGCGCCTGGAAAAACTCCGCGCCTTCCTGGGCGAGCTCGGCCTTTCCCTGCACAAGGGCAAGGACCCGTCGCCGAAGGACTACCAGGCCTTGCTGGCGAGCATTGCCGGGCGCCCGGACTTCCACCTGATCCAGACGGTGATGCTGCGCTCGCTGAGCCAGGCGGTGTACAGCACCGACAACAACGGCCACTTCGGTTTGAACTACGAGGCGTACACCCACTTCACCTCGCCGATCCGTCGTTACCCGGACCTGCTGGTGCATCGCGCCATCCGTAGCGTAATCCGCTCCAAGGTCGATACCCCGCACGTCAAGCGTGCCGGCGCCATGAGCATCCCCAAGGCGCGTATCTACCCGTACGACGTGAATACCCTCGATCAGCTGGGCGAGCAGTGCTCGATGACCGAGCGGCGTGCCGACGAGGCCACCCGCGACGTGGTCAACTGGCTCAAGTGCGAGTTCATGAAGGACCGCGTGGGCGAAACCTTCCCGGGCGTGATCACTGCGGTGACCGGCTTCGGCCTGTTCGTCGAGCTGACCGATATCTACGTCGAGGGCCTGGTGCACGTCAGCGCGCTGCCGGGTGACTACTATCACTTCGACCCTGTGCACCATCGACTGTCCGGTGAGCGTACCGGGCGCAGCTTCCGCCTGGGCGACACCATCGAAGTCAAGGTCATGCGCGTCGATCTCGACGAACGCAAGATCGACTTCGAGGTGTCCGAGCAGCAGCTCAAGGCGCCGATCGGGCGCAAAGGGCGCGGTGCCGCACCGGTCGCCGAAAAGGGCGAGCAGCCGCCGGTGACCGAGGCCAAGGCTACGCCGAAGCCGCGTAGCCGCAAGAGCGAAGCGTCCGAGGCGTACTTCCCGAAAGACGCCGTGCAGCGCAACGCCGAAGTGCGCAAGAGCCGCGAAATGAAGAAGGCGCTGATGACCGAAGCGCGTTCCGGTGGCCATTCGAGCAGCAAGTCGGACAAAGGCAGCACCAAGGCTGCCGGCAAGCCGACCAAGCACCGTAAAGGCCCGCCGAAGTCCGGCGCGCCCCGCAAGAGCAAGAGCAAGTCATGAGTCAGCTGGAAAAGATCTACGGCGTGCACGCCGTGCAGGCGTTGTTGCAGCACCATCCGAAGCGGGTCAAGCAGATCTGGCTATCGGAAGGGCGCAGCGAGCCGCGCATCCAGGCGCTGCTGGCGCTGGCCGCCGAGAACCGCGTGGCGGTCGGCCAGGCCGAGCGCCGTGAGATGGATGCCTGGGTTGAGGGTGTGCACCAGGGCGTGGTTGCCGAAGTCAGCCCGAGCCAGGTGTGGGGTGAGCTGATGCTCGAGGAATTGCTCGAGCGCACTGAAACCCCGCCGCTGATTCTGGTACTCGATGGTGTTACCGACCCGCACAACCTCGGCGCCTGCCTGCGTACTGCCGATGCGGCCGGTGCCACGGCAGTGGTGGTGCCCAAGGACAAGTCGGCGACCCTGACCCCGGTTGTGCGCAAGGTGGCCTGCGGCGCTGCGGAAGTGATTCCGCTGGTGGCCGTGACCAACCTTTCCCGCACCCTGGAAAAACTCCAGCAGCGTGGCTTGTGGGTGGTGGGTACCGCGGGCGAGGCCGAGCAGGAGATCTACCAGCAGGACCTGACCGGGCCGCTGGTGATGATCATGGGCGCGGAAGGCAAGGGCATGCGCCGGCTGACGCGCGAGCATTGCGATTTCCTGGTGAAATTGCCGATGAGCGGGAGTGTCAGCAGCCTGAACGTTTCGGTAGCGACGGGCGTGTGCCTGTTCGAGGCCGTGCGTCAGCGACAGGCCAAGCGCTGATCTTCAGCCTGTACCGGCCCTATCGCCGGCAAGCCAGCTCCCACAGGCACGCCACAAGGTTCAGGTCCTGTGGCGATCCTGTGGGAGCTGGCTTGCCGGCGATAGGGCCAGTACAGACATAA
>NZ_JABMCN010000288.1 GCF_013179515.1 Pseudomonas sp. CM27 | reverse complement strand
ACAGGTTGGCAGTATGTTTGGGAAACGCCCTACAAGGAAGGGGATAATTCTGAGTGCAGGCTGTAGGACGGGCGCTGGTTTGCGGCGTCGAAGGGCAAACGCTACCGAAATCTACTAATAGATAGCGAAAATCGCTAGACTCCGCTATCTATTGCTATAACCCCTGCGGCCTTGCTCAGCGCATCGCCGCCAGCTTGATCCCAAACCCCACCAGGCAAGCCCCCGCCAGCCGCTCGAACATATTGGTGATGCGCGGGTTGGCGCGCATGCGTTCGGCCAGCTGATGCGTCAGCACCACGGCAATCAGCCCATACACGAAAGTCACCACCGCCACCGTCGCAGCCATGAAGCCGAATGTCACCAGCCCCTGGTGCTTCACCGGGTCGACGAACAGCGGGAAAAACGCCATGTAGAACATGATCGCCTTGGGGTTGAGCAAGGTGATCATCATGGTCTGGCGCAGGTACTGGCCATTGTCCATGCGGCAAGGGTGGGCTGCACCACCGGGTTTGCTCAGCAGCATGCGCAGGCCCAGGTAGGCCAGGTACGCGGCACCCGCCCACTGCACCATATGGAAGGCTGTGGGGTAGGTGGCCAGTAGGGTGGCGACGCCCGCTACCGCCAGCCACAACAGCACCTGGTCACCCACGATTACCCCACAGGTCGCTGCCAGGCCAGCCTTGATACCGCCCTTGCCGGTGGCGGTGATCAGGGCGAAGTTGCCCGGGCCGGGGATGGCCAGAAGAATGATGAAGGCGATGACGAATGCGCCGTAGTCGGTGACGCCGAGCATGGTGAGTTCCTGTGGGCAATACGAAGTCAGTGCCCTGAACTATCGTCGGCAAAGACGCGCTTTACAACCTGTTGTTGCACGATTGCAATGAATCTCTGCTACGCGCGACTTGGATCCAATGCCTGGCTTCTGTATCATCCGGCCGCCATCAGACGATGGCCGAAGATGATTCATTTAAAGGACTTAGTATGAAAAAGCTGTTCAAGGCCACCGTCGCCGTTGCTCTCGTTTCGGGTGTTGCCCTGCTGTCGGGTTGCACTGGCCAGGTCTACAACCAACCGAAGAACTGCACTTACGACTACCTGTTCCACCCTTCGGTTTCCATCTCCAAGATCATCGGTGGCTGCGGCCCGATCGATAAACTGCCTCAGCAGCAGTAATCTTGGCGGTACCCTGATCGCGACGCTTGCGACGTGATCCAAGGCCCCCGGTCATGCAGATGGCCGGGGGCTTTTGTTTGTGGGTCTCTTACCAGCGCAGCGAAACTGTTCCCAGCAAAGTGCGCTCTTCGCCCCAGTAGCAGCGCCCGGCGTTGTTACAGCCTGCCACGTACTCTTTGTCGAACAGGTTGCGGGCATTGACCTCGACCGACCAGTTGTCGTCGATTTCATAGCCGACCTTGGCATCCACCAACGTCACGTCGCCGCTGTCCAGCTTGCCGTATAGGCTTGCCGGGGTGTAGGCGAAAGTACTGTCGAAGTGGCGCACGCCGCCCCCGATCTGCAACCCTTTGAGCAGCCCGTCACGGAAGCGGTAAGTGCTCCACACCGATGCCTGATTACGCGGCACGCCGGTCATTTGGTGGTCTTCGTACAGCGACCCGGTGACGTCCTTGGTAATGCGCGAATCGGTGTAGGTATAGGCAGCGGTGAGGTTCAGGTTTTCGCTCAGGTCGCTGTTCAACTCAAGCTCGACACCCTTGGCTCGGCTTGCACCGATCTGGCGGTAGTCACCCACGGCGGAGTCGAACAACACGTCGTCCTTCTTGCGCAAGTCGTAGACCGACGCGGTAAAGGCGGTGTTCCACCCTTTGGGCTCATACTTGACGCCCACTTCGTACTGTTCGCTGGTGGTGGGGTCCAGCGGGCCGCTGCGGCTTTCGGTCTGCTGAGTAGGGGCGAAGGCTGTGGAGTAGCTGAAGTACGGCGACAGGCCGTTTTCGAACTGGTACATCACTCCGGTCTGCCAGGTGAACTTGCTGTCCCAGCTGTCCATGTCGGCTTGTGCATTGAGGGTGCCGGCCTTGTTGCGGTACTGGCTGTTGACCCGGTCCAGGCGCCCGCCCAGCAACAATACCCAGTTATCGACCTTGGTTTGCAACTGGCTGTAGAGCCCGTACATGGTCTGGTCGAGCAGAGCATTCTGAACATGCAAGGGCGTAGTCGGCTTGCCGTTCCAGACCGGGTCGAACACGTTGATGGTGCCGCCGTTGCCAGCGTCCCAGTCCTGGTTGAACGAGGTACGGTCCAGGCTTGCCCCGACAAGGAAGGTGTGGTCGAACGCGCCGCTGGTGAAATGGCCTTCGAACTGGTTGTCCAGCGAGTAGGCGATGGACTTGTTGTAGCGGTCGTAGGCCTGATTGCTCAGGGTGGTGCCGAAGCCTCCATTGTTCAGGCTACCCGGCCACATTTCCTGGCGGTCGATGCGCGACTGCATGTAGCGCGAGTTCTGGCGGAACTGCCAGGTGTCGTTGAAGCGGTGGCTGAACTCGTAGCCCAGGCTCCAGGTTTCCCGTTCGAAGTTGTCCCAGTCCGGGTTGCCGGACAGCTGGTCCTTGTCGATCTTGCCGTTCGGGTTGTGCAGCAGGGTGCCGGCGGCGGGGAAACCCAGCTCCATCAAGGTGCGGTCACGCTGATAGGTCGCCAGCACGGTCAGGCTGTTGAACTCGTCAAAGTTCAGCGTCAGCGAGGGGGCGATGTACATACGATCATCAGGCTGGTGATCGACCTGGGTATCGGACTTGCGGCCCATCATCACCAGGCGGCCGAGCACATTGCCTTCATCGGTCAGCGGGCCTGAAACGTCGACGCCCAACTGGCGGCGGTTGTGCGAGCCATAGCTCAGTTGCACTTCATGACGGGCCTCGGCGGTGGGCCGTTTGCTGACCAGATTGACTACGCCACCGGGGGCGTTTTCGCCATACAGGATCGAGGTCGGGCCGCGAAACACTTCCACCCGCTCCAGGCCGTAGGGTTCGCTGCTGGTGTCGTAGCGGTTGCCTTGCACGCGCAGGCCGTCGCGCAGCAGGCCATAGCCGTAGTCGGTGGCGTTGAAGCCACGGATGAAGAACAGGTCGCCCGCCTGGCCGTCACCGCCGGCAAACGGCGGCGAGAAAATGCCAGGTACATAACCCAGCACTTCGGTCAGCGTTTGCGATTGCTGGTCATCCATGCGCTGGCGGGTAACCACCGAGACCGAGCGCGGGGTGTCGGCCAGCGCGCTGCTGGTCTTGCTGGCCGTGCTGCTGGCCACGGCGCGGTAGCCGGTATCGCTCTGGCCGTTGCTGGCGAGCAGGGTGGCGGCGTTGATCGAGGTGGCGTCCAGTTGCAGCGCCGTGCCATCGGCCAGTGGTTGCAGCACATAACCTGCGCTGCCCTGAGGCACGGCTTGCAAGCCGCTGCCCTGCAGCAGGCGGGCCAGGCCCACGGCGACGCTGTAGCGGCCTTGCAGCCCCTGGCTGGTCTTGCCGGCGGCCAGTTCATTGCTGCCGGCCAGGTAGATGCCGGCCTGGCTGCTGAACTGGTTGAGGGCGCTGGCGAGCGAGCCGGGGGCGATGTTGAAGGTGCTTTCGGCGCTGGCGGCCTGTCCGGCCTGGGCCAGGGTTGCTGGCAACATCAGCGGCGCGGCGGCGCAGAACGAAAGGGGCGCGGCAAGCGCCAGGCGAAGCGCGGGGTGGAAGGGCGTCGGCATGCGGGTCTCGGGAATCGGTAGGGTGAGTTGGGAGGGCTATGCCGGGTTAACCGGATGAGATTGGGAAAAGGGAACCGGCTCGACAGATTTTTTTTGCCTTGCACAACAATCAGGCCAGCGCTGGCTTCCAGGTATCAAACCGGCTCTACAGTCACCCACCACGGCGTCAGCCGCTGCACCCGCACCGGCAACGCCGCCTGCAACAACGCCAGCGCCCGGTCGGTATCATCAAGCGGGAAGGCACCCATGACTGAGAGCTTCGCCACCTGTGGATGCCAGCCCAGGTGCCCGTGGTGATACCGGCCCAAGGTCTGCAGCAGATGCGCCAGCGGCATGTCCTCGGCATTGAGGCGGTGATGAACCCACGACTCGCCAGCACTTTGTGCCGGCCGAGTGCTGCTGATGCCCAGGGCACTGAAGTCCACCTGCCGGCCCGCCTGCACGATGCACTTTTCGCCGCTGCCAGCGGTGCACACCTCCACGGCGCCCGCGTACACATCAAGCCGGGTATTTTCGCCCTGCTGGCAAACCGCGAAGCGCGTCCCCAGCGCCTGCATGCGCCCTTGCGCAGTGTCGACGAAGAACGGGCGACGCGGGTCGTGGGCGGTTTCCACCAGCAGTTCGCCAAATCGCAGTCTCAGCACCCTGCTGAGCGGCGAGTACTGCATGTCCACGGCGCTCTGCGCCCCCAGCCACAACTGGCTGCCATCGGCCAGGCGGGTTTCGCGGATTTCGCCGATGCCGGTGGCCATGTCGGCCCCCCAGCCCGACACCGGCGCGCCTTGCCAGACCCTCCAGCCAAGCAGGCTGCTGGCGCCAAGCACCAGCAAGGACTTGAGCCCCGTGCGTCGGCTGAAGCGGCGGGCATCATGCTCGCGCAATACCCGGCCTGCAGCCGTGCTTTCGGCCTGCAAGGGCGCAAAGCGCTGGCCGACCCGTTGCACATAGTGCCAGGCCGCCTGATGGTCACCATGCTGGTCAAACCAGCGTTGCCACTGTTTACGCAACTGCGGGGGAACGTTTTCGTCCTGCAACTGCACGTACCAGTGCGCCGCTTGTTGCAGGCTGGCGTGGCTCAGCTTTTGCGCCGGCGAATTCATGGCATCACTCCACCAGCATCCCGTCGAGTTCGGCTTCAAGAATGGCGCAGTGCAAAAATGCCTGGGCCAGGTACTTCTTGATCATGCGTTCGCTTACCCCGATATGCGCGGCGATATCGCGGTAGGCAAGCCCGTCGATCTGCGCCAGCAGGAACGCCTGGCGTACCTTGCCGGGCAAGCGCAGCAGCATTGCGTCCACCTCGTGCAGGGTCTCGACGATGATCGCGCGCTGTTCGGGTGAGGGCTGTACGGTCTCGGGTTGCAAGGCCAGCTGCTGCAACCAGGCCTGCTCCAGTTTCTGCCGGCGCCAGTGGTCCACGCACAGGCCGCGGGCGATGGTCGCCAGGTACGAGCGTTCGCCGCGTACGCCGTCAAACTGCCTTGGGCGGTTGAGGATGCGCACGAACGTGTCCTGCACCAGGTCGGCAGCATCGCAGCGGCTGCCTAGCCGGCGGTACAGGAAGCCGAGCAACCAGCGCGAATGGCTGTGGTAAAGGGTATGGAGCGAGGTATTCAACTGGGGTATCGAAACCACGGCGGCATCCGGCGCGAGCGCGTAATGGTGCGAATGAGAAATGATCGCGATAGTAGAGGCCGCTGAAAAATACTGCAATCATTGTCGTTGCCGCCGTCGGGATGCCTGGGACAACCTGCCGCGTTGACGCGACGGCACGCAATTTGTTTGTGCTGGCAATTGGGATACAATCGGAAAAACGATTCAGCCCTCGTCGGTCAATTCGACAAAAGGCCGAGTCGTTTTCTGTTCTCTGGCTGCTGAACAATGATCAACAACAAGCCTGCGCTGAAGAACAAGGAATACCTGGGCCAGCCACAGGCCCTCACTCCGTTCTCCTGACTGGAATTGATCAATGTTCAAGAAAGCTGGCAAGACCTTGCTGGGTCTGGCTGTTGCAGCAAGCTTCATGCAAGCGCACGCCGCAGAAACCAAGAAAGTAGACGTGCTGCTGGTCGGCGGCGGCATCATGAGCTCCACCCTGGCCGTGTGGCTGCACGAGCTGGAGCCAAGCTGGTCGATGGAAATGGTCGAGCGCCTGGATGGCGTGGCCGAAGAAAGCTCCAACGGCTGGAATAACGCCGGTACCGGTCACTCTGCGCTGGCCGAGCTGAACTACACCCCGGAAGACAAAGACGGCAACGTCAACATCGCCAAGGCCATCGAAATCAACGAAGCCTTCCAGATTTCCCGCCAGTTCTGGTCGTGGCAAGTACGCCAGGGCGTGCTGAAGAACCCGCACTCGTTCATCAACACCACCCCGCACATGAGCTTCGTCTGGGGCGATGACAACATCAAGTTCCTGAAGAAGCGTTACGACGCGCTGCAGACCAGCCCGCTGTTCCGCCCGATGCAGTACTCCGAGGACCACGCGCAGATCGCCAAGTGGGCCCCGTTGATGATGGAAGGCCGCGACCCGAACCAGAAGCTGGCCGTGACCTGGACGCCGATCGGCACCGACGTCAACTTCGGCGAGATCACCCGCCAGTTCGTTGGCCATCTGCAAACCCAGCAAGGCTTCGACCTGAAGCTGTCCAGCGAAGTGCAGGACATCTCGCGCAACAAGGACGGCTCCTGGCACGTCGAGTACAAGAACCTGAAGGACGGTACCGAGTCGGCCACCGATGCCAAGTTCCTGTTCATCGGTGCCGGTGGTGGCGCGCTGAAGCTGCTGCAGAAGTCGGGCATTCCTGAAGCCAAGGAATACGCAGGCTTCCCGGTGGGCGGCTCGTTCCTGGTGACCGAGAACCCGACCGTGGCCATGCAGCACATGGCCAAGGCCTACGGCATTGCCTCGACCGGTGCGCCGCCCATGTCGGTACCGCACCTGGACACCCGCGTGCTGGACGGCAAGCGCGTGATCCTGTTTGGCCCGTTCGCCACCTTCTCGACCAAGTTCCTGAAGAACGGTTCGTACCTGGACCTGCTGAGCAGCACCACCACCCACAACGTATGGCCGATGACCAAGGTCGGTATCGATCAGTACCCGCTGGTCGAGTACCTCGCTGGCCAGCTGATGCTGTCTGACGATGACCGCTTCGAAGCGCTGCGCACCTACTTCCCGAACGCGAAGCAGGAAGACTGGAAACTGTGGCAGGCTGGTCAGCGCGTGCAGATCATCAAGCGTGATGCCGAGAAGGGCGGCGTGCTGAAGCTGGGCACTGAAGTGGTGGCTTCCCAGGACCGCACCATCGCCGGTCTGCTGGGCGCCTCGCCTGGTGCCTCGACGGCTGCGCCGATCATGCTGAACGTGCTGGAAACCGTGTTCAAGGAGAAGGTCGCTACCCCAGAGTGGCAGGCCAAGATCAAAGAGATCGTGCCAAGCTACGGCACCAAGCTGAACGAGTCGGCGGCAGCCACCCAGAAAGAGTGGAACTACACCGCTGAAATGCTGCA
>NZ_JABMCN010000287.1 GCF_013179515.1 Pseudomonas sp. CM27 | reverse complement strand
GCTCGGCACGACCTGCAGGTGATGTTCCCTGAGCTGTGGCAGATGTGGCAGGGGATCGTTCCCGAATCATTGCACCTGTTGCAAGGCATGCCGGGCCTGCGGTTGCCGTTGCAAACGTTACAAGGCAGGCGTAATGAGCGGTAGCATCGATCGCACGGTTCGAGGGCGCTGCCCCTGCATCTGGAGCATTGGGTTGTGCCATGTCCGGCGCACCCCTGGCAGTCTTCGATGCCGCAGTAAACATTCTGGTCAGTGAGGATGCGAAACTTTCCAGGCTCTCGGTAGCGGCTGACATTACTTTTCAGCTGCGCCTGAGTCTGGTCCCGCAGAAAACCTGGTGCGGCCAGCAGCTGTTGCTGTCGATGGCTGAGTACCGCGCGCATATCGGCCTGGTCATACAGCGGGCCGGTTGCCTGGCTGACGTAGCGGCTCTGGTACTCGAACGCGTAGTTGGCGGTGACGGTATAGGTGAGCTCGGCCCGGTGCTGCTGCACATTTTGCACATTGACTGGCGCGGTGACCTTTTCGCCGAAGGCGTCCTGTGCCTTGGCCTTCATCGCCTGGGCGATATCGTTGGCGGTGAAACCACTTGTTCCTGACATTTGCAATCCATGGCTGGGGCTATTCTTGAAAGGCGCATTTTGCCAGCGCCGAGTCGTGCGGGTACAGCGCATGTGTGGGTTCACCCGCGAACACCGATGAAGCCGGTGCCATGCAGCGAAGCAAAGGCCCTATAGGCTAAAGCCAGTCAGTCAAGGCTGAATGGGGCTGCTGCGCAGCCCATCGCCGGCAAGCCAGCTCCCACCCAGACCGCATCGAATTCAAGCCATGCGCCGTACTTGTGGGATCCAGGCTTGCCGACAATGGACCGCTAAGCGGCCCATTGCTTGACTGACAGGCATTCTCGCCACATCGAATTCAAGCCATGCGCCGTACTTGTGGGAGCCTGGCTTGCCGGCGATGGGCCGCAAAGCGGCCCCATTGGTTAACTGACTGGCATTCCCGATAGGCTGCCATCGGCCCAACTCAATCAACCCATCGCCAAAGCGGCTCATCCAGCAACCCGACCCCACGCAACTGGGTCTGCCCGTGGTGCTTCTCAAGCTCCAGCACATTGCACCCGTCGCACGCCGTCAGCGCGTCGATCAGCGGCTTGCTGTGCGAGACCACCCACACCTGGCTGCGTTGCGAAGCGCGAATGATCAGCCGCGCCAGGGCCGGCAGCAGGTCGGCATGCAGGCTGGTTTCCGGTTCGTTCAGCACCATCAGCGACGGTGGCCGTGGGGTAAGCAGCGCCGCCATCAACAGCAGGTAACGCAGGGTCCCATCGGACAATTCAGCCCCGCCCAGCGGCCGCAAAAGCCCATGCTGATGCAGCCGCACGCTGAACAACCCTCCCGGCGGCGCATCAATCCCAAGCCGGCTACCGGGGAACGCGTCCTCCAGGGCCGCTGTAAGGTCTTCAACCTCGCCAATCTCGATAATGGTCTGCAAAGCCGAAGCCAGGTTGCGCCCATCGTGATGCAGCACCGGCGAGCGGGTCCCTAGCTGTGGCTGGCGGCAAGGCGCGTCGCGGTCGATGCGGAAGTGGTCGTAGAACCGCCAGCTGTTGATGAACGCGCGCAGGTCGCCAATCTCTGGCGCCTGGCGGGGGCGGCCGACAATGTTGAAAAAGCTTTCGCCGCTGTCGGCATGCTGGTCGAGCACGGTCCAGCTGTTGCCCTCGCGGGCGCGCACCATGGCGTTCTTGCGTTCGACCAGCAGCGAGGCGGGGCGATAGGCGCCGGCGCCCCAGATGGCTTCGCACTTGATCTCGGGGTCGAGCATGAAGGCGGTTGGGTAGGGCACGGGGATCGGCAGGCCGAGGGAGATGGCAAAGCCGAAATCTTCGGTGGCGAAGCCCAGGCGCAGGCGTTTGGCTTCGCTTGGGTGCTGGCCCTGGATGGGCACTTCGCCGCGCTTCATGCGCGCACTGGTTTGCGGGCCGGCCCACCAGGTGGAGTCCAGGCCACCTTCGCGGGCGAGGGCTTCGATTACCCCGCCCTGGGCGGTTTCGGCCAGCAGGCGCAGGGCTTTGTAGAGGTTGGATTTGCCGCTGCCGTTGGCGCCCGTTACCAGATTGAGCTGGCCGAGGGGCAGGACGAGATGGTTGATGGAGCGGTAGTTGCCGATGGCGAGGGTGGTGAGCATGCCGTGCGTCCGAGCTTGGAGCTGATGGGCGATTGTGGCTGGCCTCGACACCTGGATGGAAGCGAAATCGCAGGCAAAAGAAAGCCCGCCGAAGCGGGCCAAGGTCTATCACGTAGGGATGGTGCGATTGTCCCTGGGGTCTCGTGAAAATTAGGTGAAAGAAAAGTCCCCAGACCGTGATCATCGCGATGCTTTTTGCCGCTGTGCACGCTGGAAACGGCTGACCGCGATCTGCACGGCAGCGGCCACCAGGCACAGCAGGCCGATCTTCCAGTTGCCTTCCAGGCCGTAATGCTCGGCGATCTTTCCGCTGATCAGGACGCTGAAGAAGATGGCGACAGGCAGGATCAATTTGTTCATCGGGGGCTTCCAGCAGGGTGTACATGGCTTGGGTGAACGGGCAGCTCACCCAGCGAAGAAGAGCAGCGATCATAGCAAATCCGTTTCCGCGTGAGTGGTGGTACAGGGCGCGGTGATAGCACTTCACTGATGTGCCCGTGAAGCGGTGTTTATAGAGATGAAAAAAATGAAGCAATTTGCCATCTCCAGTGGTCGATCCAGTTGGATGGGGCTAATTCGAAAGTAGGATTCCCCGCGCGCCTTTGGACACTGCCAATGTTGGTCGCTGGAGGGCTATATGCGAATGAGGGGTAACGTTTACTGGGCATGGGTCGATCCTACGCTTCACCACCGCTCCCATGAAGAAACGCTGGGCGACGGCAGCCGGATCGACGTGCAGGTGAGGCTTTCGCGCACCGGTAGCACGCAGATGTTCCTGGGGGTGTATGCGCGTTCCGGCATGGCATTACACGAAGAGGCGTTTGCCTCGCGGCCAAACGAGTCGATGGCCCGGGCGTTGGCCTGGGGTGTTGCCAGGGCGCGTCGGCTTGCCGATGAAGGTTTCTTTGCTGCTGATCCCATGGCGGCCCTGGAGTAGAGGGGCCGTCAATGAACCGGGCTCGACCACTTGCGTTGGGTCGCCAGGGCCAGCAACTCCCGCTGGCCGGCAATCCCCAGCTTGCGATACAGCCGCTTGATGTAGGTGGCCGCACTCGACTGCTGTATGCCCATGCTCGTACTGATGGCTTGCACGTCGCAGCCGGCCAGCATCAGCTGCAGCAGCTCATGGTCACGCCGGGTCAGTTCCGGGTACAGGCTGATGACGCGCTCACTGAGCAGCGCTGGCATTTCATTGGCTTCAAGATAGGCGCGGTAGTGCAGGCGGGAGATTTGGACGATCAGCGGGGCGGCTGTTTCGATGACATTGATCTCGTTGGCTGAGAAGCGGCCGTGTTCTCGGCCGCGGTAGAAATTTATCGACAGCCAGCGGTTGCCATCGCAGTGGCTTAGCAGCGCGACGCGCTCGGATATTTGCGGCAGCTCGTAGCAGATGCGTCGGTAGTCGCGGTGGGCGATGTCCTCGATGCCCTGGCGTTGCACCATGATGCGCTCGGCGCTCGAGGGGGTAGGGCGTGCAGTCATAGCCTGCTGGTTGCCGTCCATGCTGTAGAAGCGTTCGGCGTAGTTGCTGGAGATTCTGGGCAGCTCGAGCATGCGGGCGCGGTCGGCAAAGGAAATGATCTGCGGGCTGCGGTTGGGGCTGTAGGCGAAGAGGGTGCATTGCGCCAGGGGCACCTGAGCGCCGAGCAATTTCAGCATGTCGGCGGCCAGTAGCTTGCCGTGGCTTTCACTTGTGCGCGAGAGCAGGCTGGCGGTTTGCTCGACGCTCAGGCGGAAGTCGCTGGTGGATGGGCGTAATGGCCAGAATTCCATGCTGAGCTCCGTGGGGACAAGGCATGATTTATTGTTGTACGCGGCCCGGCGGGTGAAGGCCAGTCAGTCAAGCAATCGCGGCCGCTTTGCGGCCCATCGCCGCGGTTCGTCGCCACGACAAGCCAGGCTCCCACAAGTACGGCGCATGGCGTGGACTCGATGGGCTGCGCAGCAGCCCCTTTAGCCTTGACTGACTGGCATTAGCCTGGCGGGGGCTGTTGAGCAGGATAACCAATTTGTCAGCCAGGCAGCCAGATGAAGCGGGGCTGCGCAGCAGCCCCGTGGCTCAGAAGCGAACCGTGATCCCCGCATTCACCGAGTGCATGCGGGCGTCCGAACCGAACTGGCCCTGATACGACAGCCCCACATCCGTCTGGCGGTTCAGTTGCACCTTCGCGCCCACTTCGGTCATGGCCACGTTGCGCGTCTGGGCGATCCCCTGTACCGCGAAGTCCGGGCCGCCGGCAAAGGCCTGGGTGCTGCCAGGGTCCAGGTCACCGTAAGCGCGGCGCCAGCCCAGCGAGCCGTAGAACTGGGTGTCGTGGTTGGCCACGCGGGTGTGTGTCGAAGCGCGCATGCCCACGGTCGAGAACCAGGTGTCCTGCTGCTCGCTGGACACATCCAGGGCCGCTGCACCGCCTTTTTCACGGAAGCTGTCGGCGTCGTATTTCACGTAGGAAACGCCCACGAACGGCTCCAGCGCCACCGCACCCAGGCCGATGCGATAAGCTGCTTCGCCACTGGCCTGCAGCGTGTTGGCGTCGCGCTTGCCCTTGAGGTGGTCGGTGAAGCCGGCAAAGGCCACGTTGCGTTTGCTGTCCAGCTTGTGCCAGGTGTAGCCGACGTCTGCACTCAGGCGCAGGGCATCGAGTTGGGCACCGGTGTACAGGCCCAGGTGGTAGTTGTCGCTGTGGCCTTTGGCATCGCGGTCGTCGGCATCGAACTTGGTGCGGCTGTAGCCACCGTAGACGCCGGCGCGCCAATCGGGGTTGAAGCTGCCGTCGGCGCCGATCAGCACACCGCCGGTGCGCTGATGCAGGCCGCTGGCGCCGTTATTGCCGTCCAGCTGCGACCAGTTGCCGAAGGTTTGCGCCCAGGCCCCGCCCTGCGCTTCAGGGGTGGTTGGCATCAGGCTCGATGCACCCAGCGGCATGCGCACCGTGGTGCTGTCGAACAGGCTGCGCAGACGAGTGCCCAGCACGCCGGAGACCACCTGGCTGTTGGCGATCAACGCGGTCCCGGTGCTGCTGTGGTAGTCGCCGGAGAGCTGATCGATGGCATTGCGCGCGCTGTCGGCATCCAGCACCAGCAGGTTGTTGTACAGCCGCAGCGGGTCGCCGCTCTGCTGCAGAACGCTGAGTGCGCCCGCAGTGTTCCACTGGTTCTCGGTGAGCGCCACGGTCTGGAAGATCCCCGGTGTGCCTGGCCCGTCCGTTTCTGGCGGCTGGACGGGTGGCTGCACCGGTGGCTCGACAGGCGGCTGCACCGGAGGCTGCACTGGCGGCTCTACCGGAGGCTGCACCGGTGGTTGCACAGGCGGCTCGACCGGAGGCTGCACCGGTGGTTGCACAGGCGGCTCGACCGGCGGTTGCACAGGCGGCTCTACAGGCGGCTCTACAGGCGGTTCCGGCGTGGTGGTCTTCTGCGCGATGGTCAGGTTCAGTTCATTGGCCGTGCGCTGCAGGCTGACGTCGAGGAACGCGGATTGGGTGAATGCCTGGGCATACGCGGTGCCGGCGGCGGCACCGTCGACTACGCCGCCCTGGGCGGCCAGCAAGGTGTAGGTTTGCCCGGTCTGGTAGCTTTGCGCATCATTCAGCGTGGTCACATCCACCCGCGTGCCACGCAGGGTCGCGGTGCCGCTGACATTGACGTGGTCCGAGCCGCCATCGCCGGCGATGTCTGCGGCGTACCGCGAGCCGGCCGCCATGTCCAGGTCGCCCTTGATCGACAAGGTCCCCAACGCGCCCTCACCCGGGGAGAGGGTACCGCCCGAGGCAACCTGGGTTGTACCGACCTGACCGCTACCGGCCAGCACGCCGCCGTCCAGTACCTGAGCGCGGTTGCTGTAGTTGCCGGCGGCGTCGGTGTGGCCGACGGTGCCGTTGACCACCAGGGTGCCGTTGCCGACGCTCAGCAACGAGGTGCCGCGTGGGTTGCTCTGGTCAACATCGCCGGCCAGCACCAGGCGCCCGCCGCGCACCACGGTGCTGCCGGACATGCCGCTGAGGTCGCCGCTGAGGGTGGTATTGCCGCTGAAGGCGTAGACACGCCCTGCGCCACTGATGCTGTTGCTGACCTGCAGGTCGCTGTCGGTGTGGTTGAACGCCAGCGCTCCGCTGCCGGCGCCAAAGCGGATCGCCGTTTGCGGGTCCAGGCGCCCGGCGGCCTGCGCGGCGCCGGCGGTGATGGCGTCGATATCGGTGCGGCTGTCATCCCTGACAACCCCGCCACCGATGCTGAGGGTGCCGCGTGCAGCCGAGTTGATACTGGTCAGCTCGCTGATGTCGACGCCCTCGGTGCTGCTCAGCTCGGCGCCATCGGACAGCACCAGGTTGGTGCTGTAGGTCGTGGTACCCACGGTCAGCGTGCGCGTGGCCAGGCGCGTGCCTGCGCCGGATACGCTGACCACGGTGTTGCGGCCGATGTTGGCAGAGCCCAGTTCCATGGAGTCGCTGGTCAGCACCGCGCCATTGCTCAGGCTCATGTCGTTGCGGTTACGGAAGGTCCCAGTGTTGTCCCAGCGCGTGTTGGCGCCGGACAGCTCGCTGATCGAGTTGATGGCCACGCGTTCGCTGGCAAGCTGCCCACCATCCTTCAGGGTAATGCGCGAGTCGTAGAGAAACACCCCGCCTGAGGTCACGTTGACGGCATCCACCTTCGAGCCTTGACCGCTGACCAGCAGGTTCGCCCGGGACAGGGCATTGCCGGCATTGCCGTTGTCGCTGAGCTGAAGGTCGCGCACCAGCACTTGCCCGCCGTCGAGCACATTCAGCGTGCCCTGGCCGGCGCCGCCAACAACGAGGGTGTTGCCCAGCACGGCAGTGGTCCGCGGCACCACCCAGCGGGTACCGGGGCCCTGGACCGTGACGGTGGCCATGGCCGCACTGGCTTCGTTGTTGGTAAGCGAGCCACCTATTCGCCCGCCTTTGCTGGTGAGTTCGGCACCGTTGTTGATGGTCAGGCTGGCAGGGACACCGTTGCCGGGGCGCAGTGACACCGTGCCGTCATACGCGCGGTCGCTGCTGAAGGTGTCTTG
>NZ_JABMCN010000286.1 GCF_013179515.1 Pseudomonas sp. CM27 | reverse complement strand
CCGGGGCAGGTGGTAGAAGCGGGTACTGCGCTGGTGGTGCTGGAGGCCATGAAGATGGAGCACAGCATTCGTGCCCCGCATAGCGGGACGGTGAAGGCGTTGTTCTGCCAGGAAGGGGATATGGTCAGCGAGGGGACGGTGCTGGTTGAACTGACAGAGTAAAGTAAGCTGGGGCAACTTGCTCAAACGTTGAAGCTTGCACCATCACTGTGGGAGCGGCTTTAGCCGCGAACACCGGGGTGGGGCATTCGCGGGTGAACCCGCTCCCACAGGGACAGCGCAATGCTTGAGGTTGGCACCGTACTTGTGGGAGCCCCGCTTGCCAGCGATGGGCTGCGCAGCAGCCCCGGCATTCTATAAGGCCGCGTGCATCCGCACGACCACCCCCAGGAACTCACAGCCGTCCTCACATAATACAGTCGGGTAGCGCGTATTCAGCGGTTTGAGCATCTTGTCGCCACCCTCCTCGACCAACTGCCGCAACACTGGCGGCCGACCCGGCTGCCGTGCAATGACCAGCCTGCCTGGTTCTGCCGGCAGGCCGGTATCCACAAGCACACGCATACCCTCAGGCACGCTCTTGCCACTGGCGGCATTCATCGAATCGCTCTCCACTACCAGCCAGAACGCATTACCTGCGGGCATGTAGTCCGTCTGTTCGCGAGCCTTGCTGGTTTCAGGCAAAGGGCCCTGCAAGTCAGACCAACCCAACACCGGGAAGCGGAAACTCGCATAGAGCGGCGCTTCAGGCACAATGTCACGCTCAACCACCATGACTTGGGCCTCCAGAAACACGAGCCCTAGCTTCTCGAGCTTTTCATTGATGGTCTCCAGCGTGGGCCGCCGCGTGCCACGCAGCCAATGGCCCACGCCGCCCTGAGTCATGCCCAGACGCTCGGCCAGTTTTAGCTGGCTGAGTTTGTGATCGCGCTTGTAGCGTTTGAGAAATGAGTTCCAGCTTTCCATAAGGGCACAGTACGGTTCAGGCTTGCGCCACACCTGTAGGAGCGGCCTTGTGTCGCGAAAGGGCTGCACAGCAGCCCCGGCATCTAGAAGGCCCCATGCACTCGCACGACCACACCTAGAAACTCGCAACCCTCTTCACACAGCAGTGCTGGGTAGTTGCTGTTCAGCGCCTTCAGGTACCACTGGCCGCCTTCCTCGGCCAACTCGCGGAAAATCGCCGGTTTGCCTGGCTGACGAGCGATCACCAGACGCCCTGGCCCAGCCTCTACCCCAGGATCAACCAGCATCCGCATGCCCTGCGGCACACTGCGGCCACTGAGGGCGCTCATCGCGTCATTCTCAACGGTCAGCCAGAACGCCTTGCCCTTGGCCAGATAGTCCGTTTGCTCGTACACAACAGGCTCTTCGACCTTTGCAACATCTGGCTCATCCCAACCCAGTACCGGGTAGCGGAAACACACAATGTATTGCATGAGGTCCAACTCTGCATCGTCGTCATCGACTTCGTAAACGCCTCGCTCCTCGCCAACCCGCCCCTGGACGCGCAACTGCAAGCTGACGTTGTAATGGGGCATACCAATTTCGACGAACGTGCGGTTCATCGACTCGATCTTCGGCTGACGCCGCTTGTTCACCCAATGCCCCACGCTGCCTTGAGACACGCCAACGCGCTCGGCAAGCTGCTCTTGAGTGAGCCCTAGCTCCTCCATCCGGTCACGGACGAGGGCAATCCATTTATCCATATTCATCGCTGGCACGATACGGACTGCCTTCTAGCGCTCAATAAACATTCAGTATTATTTACTCGAAAGCATAAAAATACTCTAGGTATTAGTATCGACCTGACCCCTTTCCCTACTGGCTCTAGCAGGTATCAGGATGAAACCACCGAAAAACGACGAAACAGATCTGGACAGCGAAGCCGCCCGCCGCGCGCTGGACTACTACCTCAATCCCAACCCGCCTCGCCCCACCCTGGACAACAGGATCTGGACCCTGCACGAAGGCGTCACCGGCGACCAGGCCCAGGAACACGCCATCGCCCTGCTGCGCTGCGCCGCCGCCACCGCGCAGGAAACCGCCACCCATCAACAAGGCAGCCAGCGTGAACTGACCTTCGCCTTGATGCACATGATGGATATGGCACGCGCACTGCTGGAGCACAAACGCGCAGTGGACCCGGGTTTGTAAGGAGAAAAGAAGGGAGAAAACGTGATAGCCGCGTAACGGCAAAGGCCCCGATTGCCGGGACAAGGAAGCGCGCCGGTAAAACTTTTTTACCGGATTAGCGAAAATTCATTTGACTGGCAAATGATAACGATTATTATTGCACTCAGCTGATCGCGAGATCCGCTGGATAACCTGGAGCTTAGGTCGCTCTCAGATTATCTCCTCATCAGGCTAATCACGGTTTTTGACCCGGCTTTTTGCCGGGTCTTTTTTTTGGCTCTTCAGGCTAATGAAGATCGTGATGGCGCGCATGATAGCAAAGGTGTTTCAGGGCGTGAACGCTCGTTACAAAACTTTGCGGAATCAGCACTTGAGAATCAATCTCGTTTAACCTACGCTGATGACGCGTCAAGGAAGATGCCCCCACCCCTCCCCCTTTCAAGCAAGGAGCTGTCCATGAGCCGCCTGCTGCTGCCTCTCGAGCACCCAACCACGCTTGCCCAGGACGATGCCGATAACGCATTGCTGCACGCCCTCAAGCGGCTGCCACGGCGCGTGCAGCAAGTATTCCTGCTCAACCGCCTGGACCAGCTGGACTTCGCCATCATCGCCGCCCGCCTCGACCTGCCGCTGGCCAGCATCGAGCGCAACATGGCCCAGGCACTGCAGGCCGGCCGCTCGCGTCGGGACGTGCTAGCCAGTGTTGCCGGGCAATGGTATGTGCGCTTGCAGAGCCCACAGGTAACTGCGTGCGAGCGCATCGACTTTCGCCGCTGGCTGGATGCGGACACGGCGAACTTGCAGGCGTTTCACGACACCGAACTGCGCTGGCGCAGCCTGCTGGCGCCCGCACGGCACCTGGGCCACGACGGCTGGTACCGACAAGGCCGGGCGGCGCTGTCGCTGGGCGGCTGCTCGGTTGCGGTCGGGCTTGGTGTGGCGGCGTTGCTGCTGTTCGGCTTGTGGGCCTGATAAGCAGAAATCCCGTTCGGATTTGCACGCGTGGCTTACGCGAATATTAGGATAGGTCGCGGCTGCTCCGCCGTGGTAGTGCTGTCTTGAAGATGTACAAGCCAATCGGCCGCCGAATCCTCCTATAAAATTGCAGGTTTTTTACCCGATGTCATTCAAGCCGCGACCTCGGCATTTGGATAAAGGAACGCGGGTTAAACGCAGCCCGATAGCTGTCAGCCGTTGTCCGCACTTTCTCAGAAACTCAGCCTGAGCATGTCAGCCAAGCGCCGATCGCCGCCATCGCACGAGCGGCAGCACGCTTTCAGCACTTGCTCCAGGCAACGCACCAGGGACTGCGCAGCCGGGTCCAGCGCCTGGTCGCGCAAGTGGATCACGCTGATGTCACCCGGCTCCAGCGGCTGGTCAAGGCTCAGTGCCCGTGCCCTGCCGCGCAACGGCTCGCACAGCAGCATCGGCTCGGGCGAGTACCCCAACAGGCCGCCGTCTACGATCAGGCTGCTGAGCATCGCGCTGGACTGCGCACAGACGATGCGCCCCGGTTCGATACTCAAACCGTGGCGGCCAAACAGTTGATGTATCAGCGCATGCTGGCCCGCCTGGGTGAAGTTCATCACCCAGTCCTGCTCCAGCAACTGTTCAAGCGAGTGGGCTGCCTGCAAGGGATGGTCGATGCGCGCCACCACCCGCATGGGATAGTGGGCCAATACCCGATGGCTGAACTCCTGCCCCGGCAGGCCACTCGCCGGGCCAAGGGCGAACTGCATCTGACCACTGCGCAACAGTGCCAGGCTGACGGCCTGCAAACCTTCATACAGCTCCAGCTGGACCGCCGGCATTTGCTGGCGAAACGCTTGCAGGGCCGCACCCAGCAGCGTCTGTCCGAACCAAGGGGTAATCCCCACACAAAGACGGCTTGGCGCCTCCCCGCGCAGGCTGGCCAAGTCACGCTGGGCCTTTTCCAGCTGGCTGGCGATCTGCCGCGCGTGCGGCAGCAGGGTCAGCCCAGCCGGGGTCAGGCGCGCGCCGCCGGCATGGCGGGCCAGCAAGGCCAAGCCTTGCTCCTCTTCAAGTTCGCGCAGGGCGCGGGTGATAGCGGCCTGGGACAGATCCAGGGCCCGGGCGGCCGAACGGATGCCACCGTGGTCGGCCACGGCGAGCAAGGCCTGTAGCTGATGCAGCTTCACGAAAAGTCTCCTGCCTGAACACCAAGGGTCGTCATGACAACATTTTTGCGGCTTATGCACCGTCAACACCGGCGCTAGGGTAGAGCACGAGGCCAAGGCCGCCAACGGGCAGCGCAGTGTCGCCTCGCAGACCAGGAAAGAACAATATGCCTATACCCTGCATCGCCCCCGGCATCGCCGCCATCACCCCGGCCATGGTCGAACTGCGCCGGGCTATCCACCGCCAGCCCGAACTGGGCTTCGAAGAATTCGCCACCAGCGCCCGCGTAGCCAGTCACCTGCGCGAATGGGGTTACGAGGTTGATCAAGGCATGGCCGGCACCGCCGTGATTGCCACCCTGCGCAATGGCCAGGGCCCCACGCTCGGCCTGCGCGCGGAGCTGGATGCCTTGCCAATCACAGAACAGAGCGGGCAGCCGTGGGCCAGCAAGGTGCCCGGCAAGATGCATGCGTGCGGCCATGACGGGCATACCGCAATGCTGCTGGCCGCTGCGTGCGAACTGGCCCGGGAGCGCCATTGGCGAGGCACATTGCACCTGTTCTTCCAGCCCGCCGAGGAAGGCCATGGAGGCTCCGGCGCCAAGCGCATGCTGGATGAAGGCGTGTTCGCGCGCTTTCCCTGCGACGCCATCTACGCCCTGCACAACTCGCCCGGCATGCCCGTTGGCCAGTTCGGCGTGCTCGCCGGGCCGCGCATGGCTTCCACCGACAGCGTCACCATCGTTCTCCACGGCAACGGCGGCCACGGCGCGATGCCGGACCGGGCGATCGACCCGATCGTGGTAGGCGCTTCGCTGGTGCTGGCACTGCAGACCATCGTCTCGCGCAACGTACCCCCCAGCGCAACCGCGATCATCACCGTGGGTGCCTTTATTGCAGGCGATGCTGCCAATGTCATACCCGGCCAGGCCGAGCTGCGCCTGAGCGTGCGCGCACTCGATGCCAGCGTCCGCCAGTTGCTGCGCCAGCGCATCCAGGCCTTGGCCGAGCACCATGCGCAGAGCTACGGCGCCAGCGCCGAGGTGAGCTTCGGCGAAGGCTACCCCGTACTGGTCAACACCACGCAGGCCAGCCAGCTGGCCGAACAGGTGATACGTGACTGGCTGGGCGAGGAAGGCCTGGCAGCGGGCCAGAAACCGATCTGCGCCAGTGACGACTTTGCCTTCTGGCTGGAGCAAGTGCCGGGTTGCTACTTGTTGATCGGCAATGGCGAAGGCAGCGGCAGCTGTGAAGTACACAACCCTGGCTACGACTTCAACGACCTGGCACTGCCCCTGGGCGCGACCTTCTGGGTGCGACTGGCGCAGCGCTTCCTGGCCTGACCGCCACCGCAAGAGAGCAACAACGATGACAACAAAAACAACAGACTTCGCCATCGAAACCACCGCCCCACAACCCGGCAAGCGCCGGGCGATCGCCGCGATCTGCGTGGGCAATGCCCTGGAGTTCTACGACTTCCTGGTCTACAGCCTGCTGGCGACGCTCATGGCCAGGCTGTTCTTCCCGTTCAGTGACCACCCGCTGATCCCTTTGATGCTGTCGCTGGCGGTGTTCGGCACCGGCTTTGTCATGCGCCCGCTGGGTGGCCTGGTGATCGGCCTGTATGCCGACCGCGTCGGGCGCAAGGCAGCCATGCGCCTGACCCTGTGGCTGATGGCGATCGGCTCGCTGATGTTTACGCTCGCACCGACCTATGCCCAGGCAGGCTTGATCGGCCCGGCGGTGGTCATTGCCGCAAGGCTGCTGCAAGGCTTTGCAGTCGGCGGGCAGATCGGCACCTCGACCACCATGCTGATGGAATACGCCGACAAGCACTCGCGGGGCTACTACTGCAGCTGGCAGACTTTCAGCCAGAGCCTGGGGATCTGCCTGGGTGCATTGATGGTCACCCTGCTGAGCAGCGTGCTCAGCCCGGCAGCCATGGACAGCTGGGGCTGGCGAGTGATATTCGCCATGGGCATCCTGGCCATCCCGGTCAGCGAGTACATCCGCCATCGCCTCGAAGAAACACTTGCCCACCGCCAGACTAGGCGAAGCCACGCCTCGGTCTCGCAAGGCAAGCAGCTGGCCATGCTGATGCAGCACCCACGGCAGATGCTGGCAGGTGTGTTGCTGGTGATCGGCGCGACCGTGCCGATCTACACCATTCAGTTCTATCTGGCCAACCATGCCATTGGAGTGCTGGGCATGCCGCTGTCAAGTGGAACCTGGGCGGCCATCGTCGCCTGCCTGCCGCCGCTGCTGCTATCGGCCCATGCCGGGCGCTTGAGTGACCGTATTGGTCGGCGCAAAGCGATCTTCTGGCCATTGCCGGTGCTACTGGTGGCGATCTATCCGGCCTTCCTGATGCTCAACCAACACCCCAGCCTGGCGGTGCTGCTAACAGTCGTGTGTCTGTTGAGCATCCCGCTGACCTACACCATCGTGCCCAACCTGGCGATCCTGCCGGAGCTGTTCCCCACCCGTATCCGCGCCAGCGGCATGTCACTGGCGTACTGCATCGGCGTGGCCTTGTTCGGCGGCTTCGCCCAGCTGTTCGCCGCCGGGCTGGTCAGCCTTACAGGCAACCTGAATGCACCCGCCTTCTACATCATCGCGGCCATCCTGCTGTCGCTGGTCGGCCTGAAGCTGGCACCGGAAACCGCTGGTAAAGAGCTCGACTGATTACCCGGCTCACGGACGAGCCCTCCCCTTTTTCGGTGTTCGCGGGTTTTCTGCTCGCAGGGCACCACCGCGCCCAGAACAAAAACAACAGGTGAACATTCATGCTCCATCGCCATGCCACACTGCTGTGCACCGCCCTGCTGGCCACCGATGCCATGGCTGAAAGCCAGGGCGTGATCGAGGGCAGCCAGCTGGAGCTGCGCAACCGCAACTTCTATTTCAACCGCGACTTGCGCAACCACGCCAGCAACGGCCAGGGCAACAACGCTGCGCGCCC
>NZ_JABMCN010000285.1 GCF_013179515.1 Pseudomonas sp. CM27 | reverse complement strand
GGAAAAGTGCGATGAATCAATTTGCGATTCTGTACGGAGATCGGTTCATCAGGCCAACCTGGTGAAATCAAGGCCTGCCGGGCGGCAGGCCATTACCGGCCCGCACACAAAAAACCTGACACTCCCGACCAAGCCAGCCCCCGCCAGCAGGCGGGGAGACCGGCCCCCATCCGCGTACTACTTTAGTACTACCTTTGCTGTCTATCGTCGCATTCACAAAGCACCGCCACTGGCATGTAATGGCTCCATAACAAAAAGGAAAAACCCCATGCCACGTGCCCTGCCCCGGCTCCCATGCCCTCTGCTGGTGGCCCTTTCACTCAGCCTGTCACTGAGCGTGGCCCAGGCCGACACGGCGCCGATGTTCTCCCCCGAAGGCTATCGCACCACCCTCTATCGCAGCCCGACCCCACAGCAAGTCGACGGCGGCCAGGTCATCGATACCGCTGCCCTGCAAACGCTGCTGAGCCAGCAACCCCGGCCGGTGCTGATCGACGTCTACCGCAGGCAATGGCTGCAAGGCCGCTTCATCGAGGACGAACCCCACAGCAACCTCCCCGGGAGCCTGTGGCTGGCCAATACCGGCGACGGCGAATTGAGCCCGGCCTGGCAGGCCTACTTCGTGCGTAACCTGCAGGCAGCCAGCGCCGGGCAGCCGGGGCAAGCGCTGGTGTTTTACTGCCGCGCCGATTGCTGGTTGAGCTGGAACGCGGTAAAACGCGCAAAAGCCCTCGGCTATCACAACCTGTACTGGTACCGCGACGGTCTGGACGCCTGGCAGCAGGCCAACCTGCCGCTGCAGCCGGCCCAACCGGTGCCTTTCCCCTGAATACACTGCCTGCGAACACGTGCCCGCCCTATCCAATAAAAACGAGGTGAAAAGGCCATGTACAAAATTCTGATTGCCGACGATCACCCACTGTTTCGCGAAGCCATCCACAATGTCATCAGCGATGGCTTCCAAGGCAGCGAGGTCATGGAAACGGCCGACCTGGACAGCGCCTTGGCATTGACCCAGGCGCATGAGGACCTCGACCTGATCCTGCTCGACCTGAACATGCCCGGCATGCACGGGCTCAATGGCCTGATCACCCTGCGCAACGAGGCGCCGACCACGCCCGTGGTGATCGTCTCGGCCGAGCAGGAAAAGCAGGTCGTGCTGCAGGCCATTACCTACGGCGCCGTGGGGTTCATCACCAAATCCTCGCCGCGCTCACAGATGATCGAAGCGATCGAGCAGATCCTCAACGGTAACGTGTACCTGCCGCCCGACATCATCCGCGCCCAGAAAAGCAGCACCAGCCGGCGCCTCAACGACACCCCGAGCTTCCCGCCCGAGATGCTCCAGGCGCTGACCCGCAAACAACTGCTGGTGCTCGAGCGCATGACCAAGGGCGAGTCGAACAAGCAGATCGCCTACACCCTGGATATCGCCGAAACCACAGTCAAGGCACACGTTTCGGCGATCTTGCGCAAGCTGAACGTGCACAACCGCGTGCAGGCCATCCTCAGTGCTGGCGATATCGATTTCGCTGACTACCTGCGGCGCTGAGCTGGACCGGCGTACCGGCAAGGCAGCGCTTACATTGGCATGGCCAGCAGGTGACTCATCGCGGTCTTGAGCTTCATCGGCCGCACCGGTTTGTGCATGAGGGTGTGGCCCAGCTCGCGGATCTGCTGCTTGAGTTCGTTGCTGTAGTTGGCGGTGATCATCAACGCCGGTAGGGGCTGGGCGCGGCGAGCATTGATCCGGGCCACGGAGTCGATACCATTGCAGTCATTGTCCAGGTGGTAGTCGGCGATCAGAAGGTCTGCCCTGGCGTGGTAGTTGTCCACCTGGCGCGCCAGGTCTTCTTCCGACAGCGCGGTGACTACCTGGCACCCCCAACCCTCAAGCAATGTGCGCATGCCGGCGCAGATTGCCGCATCGTTATCCAGCACCCACACCCGCGCACCACGCAGGCGTTCGAGTGTGCGTGCGCAGGTCGCCTGGCTTGGCTGGGGGCTGGGTGCTACTGCGCTCAGCGGCACTTCGACGGCGAATACCGAGCCCTTGCCGAGCCACGAGCGCACCCGAATGCGATGGCCGAGAATGCCGGCGATCTTTTCCACGATCGCCAGGCCCAGACCCAGGCCACGGTCCTGGTCCGGGCGCTGTACATCACCGCGCCTGAACTCCTGGAACATCTCTTCCAGATGCTCTTCGGCGATGCCGATACCGCTGTCCCACACTTCGATCCGCAGACCGCCGCGCAGGCGTCGGCAACCCAGCACCACGCGCCCGCTGCGGGTGTAGCGGATGGCATTGCTGAGCAGGTTGCGCAGAATGCGCGCGAGCAGCTGGATATCACTGCGCACCACGGCAGAACAGCCCACGAAGTGCAGTTCAAGCCCTTCGCTGCGCGCCACCTGGGCATATTCGGCGGCGAGGTTGTCGATCAGCTCGCTGAGGGCGAACGGGGCGACATCGGCCTTGATCACCCCGGCATCGAGCTTGGAAATATCTACCAGGGTGCCAAGCAGGTTCTCCACGTCCTCCAGCGAGTTGCTGACGTTGCGTACGAGGTGGGCGCTGTTGTGTAGTTCCCCGCGCTCGAGCAAGGCGCTGGTAAACAGCCGCGCCGCGTTCAACGGTTGCAGCAGGTCATGGCTCACCGCAGCGAGAAACTTGGTTTTCGACAGGTTGGCCTGTTCGGCCTCGCGCTTGGCCTCTCGCAGGCGCGACTCGACCCGGCTGCGTTCTTCGATTTCGCGCAGTAGCTGGTCGTTGAGGGTGGTGAGTTCGGCGGTACGTTCGCGCACCCGCAGTTCCAGGTGCTGATAAGCCTGGTGCAGCGCCTGCGCAGTGTTACGGCGCTCGGTGATGTCGCGGATCAGCACGAAGATACCCACCACCTCGCCACTGGCCAGCCGGTTGGGAACGTAGGAACGCAGCATGTAGCGCTCCTGGCCGTTGCTGTTGGTTTCGGCAAATTCGAAGGTTACGCTCTCCCCCGCCAGCGCTTGCGCCACGTAGCCTTCCAGGCGCCGGTAATGCTGCTCGCTGTGGGCCTGGCGCAGGCTCTGGCCAAGCATCACGCCGCGCGGCCAGCAGTACCATTCTTCATACACCTTGTTGGTGAATTCATAGACCAGGTCGGCGTTCAGGTAGGCGATCAGCGCCGGGACATTGTCGGTGATCAGTCGGATCTGGTGCTGGTGGGCAGTTTCGTCCCGCTGCCGGGCCTCACTGAGCAGCCGGTTGACGGCCTTGAGCTCAGCCATGGCCTGGCTCAGGGCATCTGTGCGTTCGCGCACCTGTTCCGCCAGCACCACGGAATGCTGGAACGCTGCATAGGGGTCGTTGCCGCGAGTGACGCCGGACTCGATGCGTTCGATCAGCGCGCCATTGATGCGCTGCAGCTTGTGGTTCTGGCGCTGCAGGCCGGTGACCTCGGCCTGCAGTTCAGCGACCGACGGCAGGCCGGGGGCGGGCAATGGCGACCCCGGTGAAGGTCTGGTTGATGTGCATGCCATTGAACTGCTCTCCGTAGGTGTTGAAGCCGATCACCCGCTGCTCGCGCAAGCACGCACCAACTGGCTCCAGGCCATTGCGGCCCTCCAGTTCCAGGCGCCGCAGGAAGCAGTCGCAGCCGATGGTCAGCAGCAGCTGGCCCAGGCGCTGGCGCAGGCCATCGAACAACTGTTGCAGGTTCGGCAGCAGCGGCCCTGGGGTCATGGCCGTGAGCACGATGCCGTTTTCCACCGCGCAATAGAAACTCAGGCTGAGGTCCGGGTGCACCTGCTGGATTGCCCGCACGTAGTACTGGTCGTGTATGCGCACGGCCAGCGGGTGGGCGGCGAACACCCGGTAATCAAGCGCATGCACCGGCACACCGATGTGGCGGGCGTATTCCTCGGCAGCGGGCTCGGCATTCAGTTCGAAAACCCGGCGCTGGGCACTGTCGGCGCCGGTGACCACCAGCTTTTCGTGACGCGGCAGGATGTGGTGCGTGGTGAACACTTCGAAGTCGAGCCAGGTATTGACCAGCACCACCACTGCCGCGCCGTGGTGAAACGCGCCGCCGAAATACACGTGGGTGCGGGTGAGGTAGTTGTCGTCGCCGGCCGAGCCTCCGAAATGCGGGATGTCCCCCAGTGCCGCGCTGAGCGCGGCAAGCACCATTTCCTCGCGGCTGGACAAGCCGTCGAGCAGGGTCAGGGCAAAGGTGTGGCCCTTGATCGGTGCCAGGGTATTGCTGCGGCAGGTGCCAACCAGGCGTTCGACCATCTGCTGCGCGTCGATCAGGCTGAAGCGCTCCATTTCATCGATCAGCCCGGTGGCGATGGAAAAGTGCCGATGATCGAAGCCCACCGCCGTCACGCAATTACGCCCATAGCCCAGCGGGGTGATCTCGCCGGCGCTGGTGCAACCGACCAGGCGGATGCCGCCGAACCCCTGCTCCAGGGCCTCGGCAAGCTCGCGCAAGTCATATTCGGCAGAGCAGAAAAACAGCACGAAGCCCAGGTGCGGGTGCAGCAGCTGCCGCGCCAGCTCCTGGGCTGCCAGCCGCGCGTCGCTGGCCTGGGACATGGCACTGACCACGCCGTCATTGTGAGCCTGCTGCATGGGGGTCTCCGGCGCGGGGTGGCTGAAAGGTCAGTGTACGAAGGCGGGTATGGGCGGCGAATGCTACTTGGGTAGCGGGTGGCCAGTTCCATGGTCCTGATTTCGCCGACCTGTGCACGGCCCTGCCCCCCGCCACGGCTCACCAGGTCAGCACCGCCCCCACCGCAAAGGTGTCGGTGTCTTCGTTCTGCGCGCTGGTGTCATGCCCGTCGATGGAAAACTGGTTGTACTCCGCGACCAGCTTGAGGTTGTCGTTGACGTCATGGAACAACGCCACCCCGCGGGTCTCGTAGTCGGCACCACTGCCCACCGCGCCGTTGCCATCGTCCTTGGTCTTGCCATAGGACAGCGCCACGCGGTTCTTGCCAACCTTGTACGACCCCTGCAACAGGTAGCCGTCACTGTCGACATTGCGCAACACCGGTTCACCGGCATTGTTGGTGAAGAACGGGTTGATGCCCTTGGCCTGAAACCCCGAACCGGTCAGCGACAACCCGCCCATCTTCGCCTGCACGCCATAACCGACCCCTTTCGAGGTCACCGACTGCACGGTCGGGTCGGTATTGTCGGAGGTCTGGTAGCTGCCGTTGACCCAGCTGTAGACCTGCGCCCCGCCCAGGTCGAACTGGTAGGTGATTTCGCTCTCGGTACGCGGGTTTTCCTGGTAGGCCTTGCCGGTCGGGCTGCTGTCGTTGGTGTCCACCGGGTCCATGATGCCCACCGCCACCCGCAGCCCATCCATCACCGGCGTGCGGTAGGTGATCTGCGAGGTTGGGAACGGGTACGGGTAGCCGCTGCCGATGTTGCCGAAAGACACACCGCCGCCGTCCACCAGTCCCAGGGTGTCACTGACCTGGCCATAGCCTGCCAGCAGCTCGTCGAGCAGGATGTTGGAGCGGGCGAACAGGCCGAAGTCCTTGCCGATCAGCACCTCGCCCCACTCGGGGTTGGCCACGGTGCCGTAGAACTGGCGCACGTCGATGGCGGTGTCGGTACCGTTGGTTTCGCTGTCGTTGATGGTCACCCAGAACGAGGCACGCGCGCCAAGTTTCAGGTCATCCACCTGCTTGCCCATGTTGAAGCCCAGGTAGTTGGGTAAAAAGCCCATCTTCACCCGCGACTGGCGGCGATCGAACTGCTCGCCCTCGCGGTCGACCTTGCTGTTGACATAGAAAGCGTTGATGTAGCCGTCGGTGGAGAACGTCGTCTGGTCCTTGTCGTACAGCATGATCTCGGCTTCGGCAACGCCGCTCAGGCCAAGGGCCGAAAGGCTGGCAATGGCGGCTGCGAGGAAACGAGGCGGCAGGTGCTTATTGTTTTTGTGCATGGCGCGCTCCAAACGGGGACGGGATGTCGGAGGCGATTATCAGAAGCGCGCAGACAACCAGGTACGCTGCTTTGGCGCGGGCTTGCCGGTGCTTTGGGCCGGTGCAGGTGGCGCGATGATTTGGGCGCAACACCGGCTTGGGCCCGGTGCCGGCACTTCGGTTGTAAGCCGCACGGGCGGCCACGGCTCGAGACGTTAGCAGGCGTACGCCGCGCAAACGCTAGTCGAAATGGACGATCCGCAATCACACCGCCGCGCTTATTGTCGTTACAAGGTGGGCAGCTGTCCGCCTCCCGCAGATCGAGGGAGAGCCTATGAAAGTGCTGGTAAGTGTCAAACGAGTCGTCGACTACAACGTCAAGGTGCGCGTCAAGGCGGACCACAGCGGTATCGACCTGGCCAACGTGAAGATGGCCATGAACCCCTTCTGCGAGATTGCCGTGGAACAAGCCGTGCGCCTCAAGGAGCAAGGCATCGCCAGCGAAATCGTGGTGGTATCGGTGGGCCCGGCTGCCGTTCAGGAGCAACTGCGTACTGCCCTGGCCCTGGGTGCCGACCGTGCCATCCTGGTCGAAGCCGCTGACGAACTGAACTCCCTGGCCGTGGCCAAGGCGCTGAAAGCCGTTGTCGACAAGGAGCAGCCGCAACTGGTCATCCTCGGCAAGCAGGCCATCGACAGCGACAACAACCAGACCGGCCAGATGCTGGCGGCGCTGACGGGCTTCGCCCAAGGCACCTTCGCCTCCAAGGTCGAAGTGGCGGGCGACAAGCTGAACGTCACCCGTGAAATCGACGGCGGCCTGCAGACCGTGGCTTTGAACCTGCCCGCCATCGTCACCACCGACCTGCGCCTGAACGAGCCACGCTACGCGTCGCTGCCGAACATCATGAAGGCCAAGAAGAAGCCGCTGGAGACCGTCAAACCTGACGATCTGGGCGTTTCCCTCGCCTCCACCAACAAGACCCTGAAGGTTGAAGCCCCGGCTGCCCGCAGCGCGGGTATCAAGGTCAAGTCGGTGGCCGAACTGGTCGAGAAGCTGAAGAACGAAGCGAAGGTGCTTTAATTATGAGGAGCCAGAAATGACTATCCTGGTTGTCGCTGAACATGAAGCCGGCGCCGTAGCCCCGGCCACCCTGAACACCGTAGCTGCTGCCGCCAAGATCGGTGGTGATGTGCACGTGCTGGTCGCTGGCCAGAACGTCGGTGGTGTTGCCGAATCCGCTGCCAAGATCGCTGGCGTGGCCAAGGTGCTGGTAGCTGATAACGCCGCCTACGCCCACGCTCTGCCGGAAAACGTTGCGC
>NZ_JABMCN010000284.1 GCF_013179515.1 Pseudomonas sp. CM27 | reverse complement strand
CACTGATAAACAGGCGATGACCGTCGAACAGAAACGGCTCGCGCATGCGTTCGATGATGCACTGCGCCAGCTTGCCCGCCTGGCCAACCTGCTGGCAGTTTTCGGCCAGTACGCCGAATTCGTCACCGCCCAGGCGGGCCAGGGTCACGCCCGTACCCAGCACTTGCACCAGGCGCTCGCCCACCAGCTTCAGCAGCTGGTCGCCGATGGTGTGGCCCAGGCCGTCGTTGATGCTCTGGAAGTGGTCGAGGTCGAGCAACAACAGGGCACAGCCGCGCTTGTTGGCCTGCGCCGCCGCCAGCGCCTGCTCCAGCCGGTCAGTGAACAGCAGCCGGTTGGGCAGCCCGGTCAGCGGGTCGTGATGGGCCAGATAGGCCAGTTCCTGCTCCGAATGCTTGATCGCGCTGATGTCGCTGAACACCGCCACGTAATGGCTGACCTCACCCTCGTCATCGCGGATGGCACAGATGGTTTGCCACTGCGGGTAGATTTCGCCGCTTTTGCGCCGGTTCCAGATTTCGCCGCTCCACTCGCCCTTTTCAGCCAGGGTGGCGAAGATCTGCTGGTAAAATGCCAGGCCGTGGCGGCCGGACTTGAACTTGCTCGGCCGCTGGCCGATGACTTCGTCCTGCTGATAGCCGGTGATACGCATGAAGGCTCGGTTGACGTGCACAATCAGGCCTTGGCGGTCGGTCACCAGCACGCCTTCCAGCGTGCTGTCGAACACCGCGGCAGCCATGCGCAGCCGTTCACGGTCTTCGCAACGCAAGCGTGCGCCCGCACCAATGAAATTGAGCAGGCGCACACGTGACACGTAAATCAGTACGGCACTGAGCAGCACCCAGACCACCACATTGATCTGTCGCCCCACCGTCAAGGCCAGGGGGTCATCAGTCATGCTGTGCAGCATCACCTCGGCCAGGGCCAGCCAGAGGATCGAGAGCACCACATACAGCGCAGCCATGCGCAAGGCGTCGCGAACGGAAACAGACATGTCGGGTGGGGTAGGCCATGACCAAGGATGGGGCATTATAAAGGCTGAAACATGTCGTGACTTCCTATCTGAAGGGGTGACTGGTTTTATTTCCCCACCAAGGGATAATCAGCCCCTCCTCCTGCATTCCGAGGGTTTTTACACCTATGTGGTACAACGGCCTGCTCGACTTGTCGGCCTGGCAACTGGTCGGCATCACCTTGTTGATGACCCATGTGACCATTGTCTGCGTCACGGTCTACCTGCACCGCTACTCCGCGCACCGGGCGCTGGAGCTCAACGGCGCGCTCAAGCACTTCTTCCGCTTCTGGCTGTGGGTGACCACGGCGCAGAACACCCGCGAGTGGACCGCCGTCCACCGCAAGCACCACGCCAAATGCGAGACGCCCGACGACCCGCACAGCCCGGTGTACAAGGGCCTGGGCACAGTGCTGCGCAAAGGCGCCGAGCTGTACCGTGAAGAGGCGCGCAACCCCGAAACCCTGCGCATCTACGGCAAGAACTGCCCGGATGACTGGATCGAGCGCAACCTCTACTCGCGTTACAAGCTGGGCGGCATCGTGCTGATGGCGGTGATCGACCTGCTGCTGTTCGGCACCATCGGCATCACCATCTGGGCGGTGCAGATGATGTGGATACCGTTCTGGGCCGCCGGCGTGGTCAACGGCCTGGGCCACGCCGTCGGCTACCGCAACTTCGAATGCCGCGACGCCGCCACCAACCTGGTGCCGTGGGGCATCGTCATTGGTGGCGAAGAGCTGCACAACAACCACCACACCTACCCCAACTCGGCCAAGCTGTCGGTCAAGCGCTGGGAGTTCGATATGGGCTGGGCGTGGATCCGCCTGTTCTGCCTGCTGCGCCTGGCCAAGGTGCAGCGCGTGGCACCCATTGCCCACCGGGTTGCCGGCAAGGCCAGCCTGGACATGGACACCGCCATGGCCATCCTCAACAACCGTTTCCAGATCATGGCCCAGTACCGCAAGCTGGTGATCGGCCCGCTGGTCAAGCAGGAGCTGGCACGGGTCGATGCCTCGGTGAGTCACCACTTCCGCCGGGCCAAGCGCCTGCTGTCGCGTGAGACCAGCCTGCTGGAAGACCGCCATCATGTGCGCATCGAGTCGTTGTTGGCCCACAGCCAGGCGCTGAAGACCATCTACGAAAAACGCCTGGCCCTGCAGCAGATCTGGGCGCGCACCAGCGCCAACGGCCACGACATGCTGGCGGCCATGAAGGACTGGGTACACGAAGCCGAAACCAGCGGTATCCATGCCCTGCGCGACTTCGCGGCACAACTCAAGACCTACTCGTTGCGCCCTACCAGCGCCTGACCGCCGTTGATCGGTACGTCCACCTGGCGGGGCGTGCCGACCGGAACTTCACCCCTTCGTCTCTACTCAAAAACGGCACATCGCCCGCGTGGCGGGCCGGATGCTGGCCGCACGCTTTCCTGTCGAGACTTGCTTTGTGCACATGGCCAAGAACATTCCAACGACGCTACCCGGGACACCGCCTCCCGAAGCCGCCCAGACGCTGCTTGCGCTGCTGCATGCCCAAGGCGAGGTTGCCCGCCTGAGCGAACGCGAGCAGCTGTTCAGCTCGCTGCTCGATAGCGTCAACGCGGTGCTCTGGGCCTTCGACTGGGAAACCCGCCAGGTGTTGTACGTGAGCCCCGCCTACGAACGCATCTTCGGCCGCCCGACCAGCCTGGTAATGGCCGACTTCAACGAGTGGCGCGACAGCATCTACCCCGACGACCTGGAGTTCGCCGAGCGCAGCCTGGCCCAGGTGCTGCTCAAGGGCGCGGTGGAAGACCGCGAATACCGCATCATCAACGCTGACGGCCAGGTGCGCTGGCTGAGCGACAAGTGCTACATCAACCAGCAGCAGGATGGCGACCGGGTGATCATTGTCGGCATCGCCGAAGATATCACCGAGAAAAAGCAGCTTGAGGGCGAACTGCAGCGCCTGGCCACCACCGACGTGCTGACCCAGAGCAGCAACCGTCGGCACTTCTTCGAATGCGCCCAGCAGGCCTTCGACAGCGCCCGTGAAGACGGTACCCCGCTGGCCTTCCTGCTACTGGACATCGACGACTTCAAGCGCATCAACGACAGCTATGGCCACCAGGAAGGCGACCAGGTGTTGCAGCAGATCGCCGACAGCGGCAAGGCCGTGCTACGCCGTGGCGACCTGTTCGGGCGTATTGGTGGCGAAGAATTTGCGGCGGTTTTCCCGGGTTGCAGTGCCGAGGTAGCCGAACAGATTGCAGAGCGCCTGCAGCGGCAGATTCAGCGTTTGAGTTTCAGCCATGGGGAGCAGACCTACGGGGTAACAGTGAGCCAGGGGCTGACCGGGCTGACCGATGAAGACGTGACACTGGACAGCTTGTATGCCCGGGCCGATGCGGCGATGTACCAGGCCAAGCGGCAGGGCAAGAACCAGATCGTCCGCGGCTGAGAACCTGGGGGTGCTTTGCCCCCCATCGCCGGCAAGCCAGCTCCCACATGTACTGCCGAGGGCGTAAGGTCAATACGGTCGAGGTGGGAGCTGGCTTGCCGGCGATGGGCCGCAAAGCGGCCCCATCATCAGCCCGACACTTCGGCCTCAGCCATCGGCGGCTCTTCCTGCGGCTTGGTTTCAGGACTTTCCACCTTGCGCAACCGGCTCAGCTCCGGCAAACCCAACTTGAGCAAACGCGCCGTCTTGCCGCCGGCCACCTTCTCCAACCCCTGTTCAGCCGGTAACCGGGACAACTGCCCAGCCAGGTTCATGGCCAGGATTTCCCGCGAATACACACCCCCGCCCAGCTGGTAGATCGCCGCGATCAACTCGCGCAGTGCCAGCGGCAAACGCCAGCGGGTACGCAGCGCCGAGCCGAATGCAGCACCGAATTCATTAAGTGACAGCTGGACCTTGTCCTGGTCCAGCTCGCCGCCGGCCAGCTGCCATTCCTGCAGGCAGCGCAGCACCGCCAGGTCGCCCAGGCAATGCAGCAAGCCCGCGCAATAACAACGCCCTTCGTCCAGCTCGAGCAGGCGCGCCAAGGTGCGGCCATATTCGGCCGTGTGCAGGGAAAGGTTCCAGTAATGCGCCGCATGCTGCGCCAGCAGCGGGTCGCTGAGGCGTGCGCTGCGCTTGAGGGTCATGCCCAGGATCAGGTTCATGCTCTGGGTGGTGCCCAGCTTGTTCAGCGCCTGCAGCAACGTCTGCACAGGTGCGTCGCGGTGCAATGCTGCGCTGTTTGCTGCTGCAATCAACACGGCAGTCACCTGAGGGTCGCTGCGCACTTCCTCTTCGAGCACCTTCAGGTTCAACCCCTGAGGGTTGAGGGCGCGCTTGATCGCCACCTGCACGTCGGCCAGCAGCGGCCCGCCATCAGCGGTAGCTCGGCGCTGCTCAAGGTAGGCCGGCAGGCTGGCACCTTCCTGCAAGGCTGGCACCGGGCAGAGGATCTCCTCGCCAACGGCCACCAGCAGCTCTTCCAGGCGCTTGCGCAGGGTGTCCAGGTTCAGCGGCTTGCTCAGGTAGGCGGTCGGGTGCAGGGGCAGTGCTTCGCGCACGCTGGCGCTGTCGCTGCGGTTGCTCATGAGGATGAACGGCAACCCCGGCCCTTTTGCGCGCACCTTGCGCAGCAGATCGAGGCCATCGACGCCAGCCAGCTCGCGAGCAGCAATGATCAGGTCAGGTTTGCTGGACAAGGCGGTCAGCGCCTGCGAGCCGTCGGCGCATACCTGCAGGCGGGCGTCGCAACGCACGCTGAGCAGCATCTCCCGTAGCATGTCACGTACCCAGGGGTCGCCCTCGACAATCAGCACGCTGGGCGGGGTGGGGTCTGCAGCGTTCATCGCCAACTACTCCTGAATAGCCCTGACACACAATCCTTCGCAGCTTCCTAAGCCAGTCCTCCGACAACCATAGCGCCCCTAGGCTTTTCTGGGCATAAAAAAAACCCGCCGAGGCGGGTTTTTTCAGAAGCGTGTCACATCAGGCGAGTTCAGCGAAGCACTCTTCGATGATGGCCAGGCCTTTGTCCAGCAGTGCGTCTTCGGCGGTCAGCGGGACCAGGATACGCAGGACGTTGCCGTAGGTGCCGCAGGACAGCAGGATCAGACCCTTGTCACGTGCCTTGGCCACAACCTGGCCAACAGCAGCAGCGTCAGGGGTGTGAGTGCCTTTCTCGAACACTTCGACGGCAATCATCGAACCCATGCCACGGACGTCGCCGATGATCGGGTGCTTCTTCTGGATTTCGCGCAGGCCGGTGGTCAGGCGCTCACCTACAGCCTTGCTGCGGTCCAGCAGTTTCTCTTCTTCGAACACTTCGATCACGGCCAGGGCCGCAGCGCAAGCGATCGGCGAACCGGCGTAGGTACCGCCCAGGCCGCCCGGAGCGATGGCGTCCATGTACTCGGCCTTGCCGCAGACACCGGCCAGCGGGAAGCCGCCAGCGATGGATTTGGCGAAGGTGGTCAGGTCAGGCGCGACGCCCATCTGCTCCATGGCGAAGAAGGTGCCGGTACGGCCAGCGCCAGTCTGTACTTCGTCGGCGATCAGCAGAATGCCGTGCTGGTCGCACAGGGCGCGCAGGCGCTTCATCAGCTCTTTCGGCGCTGGCAGGAAGCCGCCTTCGCCTTGTACTGGCTCGAGGATGATTGCGGCGATGTCTTTAGGCTCGGCGTCGTTCTTGAAGATACGCTCGACCGAAGCGATGGCTTCGTCAACGCTCACACCGTGCAGCTCGTTCGGGAACAGCGCGCGGAACACGCCGCCTGGCATCAGGCCCATGCCAGCGGAGTACGGCACGACCTTGCCGGTCAGGCCCAGGGTCATCATGGTGCGGCCGTGGTACGCGCCGGTGAAGGCGATTACACCAGCGCGGCCAGTGGCGGCACGGGCGATCTTCACGGCGTTTTCAACGGCTTCGGAGCCGGTGGTGACCAGCAGGGTCTTCTTGTCGAAGTCGCCTGGTACCAGCTTGTTGATCTTTTCGCACAGCTCTACGTAGGGTTCGTAGGCCAGCACCTGGAAGCAGGTGTGGCTGACCTTGGTCAGCTGCTCTTGAACGGCCGCGACCACTTTCGGGTGCAGGTGGCCGGTGTTCAGTACTGCGATGCCGCCGGCGAAGTCGATCAGTTCGCGGCCTTCAACGTCGATCACGGTCGAGTTCTTCGCGGTGTCGACGAAGATCGGGTGGATCTGGCCGACGCCACGTGGGACGGCGGCTACACGACGTTGCATCAAGGATTCGTTGGTCTTGCTCATAATGCCCTCATTGCGCCGACAGGAATGGCGCTTTTATTCGGGGGTGGCTGGGTGTGCTGGCGAACAGTATTCGTTGATCGACTGCCGCAAACGCCCTGGCCACCAGGTACCACATGTAAAAAAGGCCAGCGAGACGTCGCTCTCGCGCCCCGCTGGCAGAGGTAAAGCCTTTACCGTGCTATCAAACGCTGATGCACAGGTATTTGATTTCGAGGTAGTCCTCGATACCGTACTTGGAACCTTCGCGACCCAGGCCCGAAGCCTTGATGCCACCGAACGGTGCAACTTCGTTGGAAATCAGGCCGGTGTTGATACCCACCATGCCGTATTCCAGGGCTTCGGCAACACGGAACACACGGCTCATGTCACGGGCGTAGAAGTACGAAGCCAGGCCGAACTCGGTGTCGTTGGACATGGCGATGACTTCGGCTTCGTCCTGGAAGCGGAACAGTGGCGCCAGTGGGCCGAAGGTCTCTTCCTTGGCGACGGCAGCGGTCTTCGGTACGTCGACCAGGATGGTCGGCTCGAAGAAGTTGCCTTCGATCAGCTTGCCACCGGACAGCACCTTGGCGCCTTTGGAAACGGCATCTTCGATGTGTTCCTGAACCTTGGCGACAGCCTTGCCGTCGATCAGCGGGCCAGTGGTGGTGCCGTCTTCCAGGCCGTTACCGATCTTCAGCTTGGCAACGGCAGCGGCCAGCTTCTGGGCGAACGCGTCGTAAACGCCGTCCTGCACGTAGATACGGTTGGCGCAGACGCAGGTCTGGCCGTTGTTACGGTACTTGGAGATGATCGCGCCCTCGACCGCCTTGTCCAGGTCGGCGTCGTCGAACACGATGAACGGGGCGTTGCCACCCAGCTCCAGGGAAACCTTCTTGATGTCCTTGGCGCATTCCTGCATCAGCTGGCGACCGATTTCGGTCGAGCCGGTGAAGGACAGCTTGCGCACCAGGGAGTTGCCGGTCAGCTCGCCACCAACTTCGC
>NZ_JABMCN010000283.1 GCF_013179515.1 Pseudomonas sp. CM27 | reverse complement strand
GCCCCGTTGCAGCGTCCAGTGCCGCCAAAGGATCGTTACCGATACTTGGCGCGAAGACCGAGCAGATGTCTGCGACAACCTGCGTGGCGCCTGAAATGGGTTGCCGGGCGTTGGCTGGAACCTCCACTAGCCAGTGATCAAGGGTTCGCTGTTCAGGACTGAACATGTCCTCCAGAGAGCGTGCATCGGCATGCGAAAGTTGAACCTGTAGTCGATAGGTGCCAACGCGCAGTCGGTCACCCTCCAGCAGTCGCCTGGGGGCGAGCGAACCCAAGCTGTCGTGGCTGTCGTTGAGGTAGGTACGCTGACAGCGGTCAATGACGCAGAAGCTGCCCTCTATCCAGCGAATTTCGCAGTGAATCGGCGCAACGGTCTGCTCCCGATCGTTGATCCGCCACGTGGCTTCGGCGCTGCCGATGGTGCCGCCTGTGCAATCGAATTGATGCCGGATAGTGACGTTGTGCTGCAATTGATCAAGGTTCGTAATGCTCAAGGTCAATGTGCTCATGAGCGCCCCCGGAATCGCACGACGGGGCTGATCTGGCCGTGGTGATCATCGACAAAGCTGGTCCAGCCCAGGTAGGCGCCCTTGGCAGGATGCAGGCAGAAGGGCGACAATGCGTTCTGCTTCAGGCGCAGCTCCAGGTCGTAGGCCAGACCATCACGCAACAGGAAATCAATCAGAGCACGCAAGCGATTGAAGTTGATGCCGCTGGGCAACAGGTCACGCAACTGTTCCTGATCAAGCTCGCTGATCACGATGGTGAACTTGCTGCTGCGGGTTCGCGTGCGGCTGCCGACCATGAAGGAGCTACCCAGTTCACCGTTGCTGCAGCCAAGGCTCACCCGTTGTGTGGAAGTGGTGGGAACCGAGCGGCTTTCGAACTCTCGGATGTGCACCTGCTTCAAGTCAAAACAGTGGGCGATGATGCCGGCGACCGTGCCTGGTGCACGGCTGCGGCTGGCGATCACACCGGCGAAACTGAGCAGCCGGCTCCAGGGGAGTGCCGTATCACCGCGCAGCTGTTTGTCATTCAACCCGAGCAGGGCGAAGATGTACTGGGAAAACCCATCGCTGGCACCCGGCTGGAAGCGAATGTAGTAGCGGTACTTGCGCCAGATGCGGTGCAGCAGGCTCAGCACGTAGTGATTGAAGAAGTCGAAGAACGCCGGCCGTACACCAATCCCGTGGGCATGCTCGTATGACACTTCTTCCAGGTAATAGGTTGGCAAGGGCGAGTCTGTGCCGTGCAGGCCCATGAAGGTGGTGCACACGCGATAGCGGTCTTCGGCTTCGGCCATGCGCTCGGCTTTGTACACGTCGGAAACCGGAAAGGTCAGTCGCGGGTCGCTGCCCAGCCGCACGCGCAGGCGAGTGGCCCGGTCCGGCCAACGCGGTTCCAGGTCATCCCCGTGCAGGCCGTGCAGGCGCTCCAGCAACTGGTAGAAGTTGTACTGGTGTGCGTCGGCGAGCAGCTTGTCGGCTAGATCAGCGGTTGTTTGCCGGTCTGGATGGGCCATGTGTAGTGCTCGTTGTTGGTAGTGTTGATCACTTCCAGTTGATGGAAGGAGTTGATGCTGGCGTACAGGGCGAAGAAGTGCGCGAGCACGCAGCCGAACAGGTACAGGTCGCCCTCGCAGAGGAAGGCGGCCTGATCCAGCTTCAGCCGTGTGCGTAGCCCGCGAATGGGCTGGCCTTTGATTAGCCAATCCAGAGGTTCTGTTTGAACATCGCGGATGCCTTCGAGGCGCTTATGGGTGGTGCGTGTCTGTTGCAGGTCGTGCAATGCCACGAAGTCATAGGCACGAATCACCGCTTTCAGCGGCTCGGCCGAAAGCAGCGACAGGTAGTTGAGCGACATGTTGGAAATGAGCGCCCACTGCAACTGGCCATCCAGCACCGGCCGATAGGGGCGTGTCGGCTTACAGATGTTGGTATAGGTGGTCAGCGGCGGCGTGACTTCGGAAATCACATTGATGTCGTCGACGCCCAATGCCAGGGGTAGATCGCGATTGGTGCAGGTCAGGTCGATAGACGCCGTTTCCAGTTCACCGGTGTAGGCGTTGGCATCGGCGCGCACGAAAGCGATACGGTGCGTGACGCCATCGCCGCGCAAGGACTCTTCGAGGGTGTAGCGGTAGTACAGCGCCGTGCGTCCTTGAGCGTGCTCGATCTCATGGGCGAACGATTCGAAGGGGCGGAAGGTACGTAGGTGTTCGCCGGTACTGCCGTCTGTTGTCGTGCGGGTGCTGATCACTCGATCAACACTGAAAATTTCATACGCATGCCGCTCTTTACCTCTGGGCGTAAGGTCAGAAGGGGCGTGCCGGTTGGAGAGGTCGATAGGCTCGGCGCTGTAGCTGAACAGGTTTACCGCCGGCGTGCAGAACAGGCTGAAGTCCGCCGTGCCGATACGCAACGAATCCGGTAGCTGGCGGGTGAAGTGAAGTTCAATGCCCACCTGCTGAGTTGCTTGATCGGGCCAGATCTTCTGCAGTCCGGTGATGCTGAAGAAGTGAAAGCGCTTTGGAAATACAAAGTATTCCTGCAAGATCCGATAGCCGTCGAAGACGTTCTGCGGGTAAGGCAGCAGCCCTTCGTTTGAGCTGAAGCCTGGGAAGACGATGCTGCTGGCTGGCAGCCTGCGGACCTCGCCATTGATCGTCACAGCGACATGCTTGAGGTATTGAGCGATCCAGAGGTACAGCGTGCGGGCAGTCTCGGTATCACCGCTCAGGTGGAAATCCAGACTGTTGCAGCCGAGGGTGTTCAAGGGTCGCTCGACCAAGGTGCGCAGCTCGATGCTTGCCACCGAACTGTCAAGCGTCTGGGTAGCGCTTACCGATTCGATCTCGAACGGATGGATATCCACTGCCGTGCAGGTGCGAAACTCACAAGGCACACCGTCCACAGGTTTAGAGAACAGCTGTGAACCTTTGGGAATGCGTTGCGATTGGCTGAGCGCTTGCTTGAGTGGTGTGAACTGGATAATGGTGGCGCTCGGCAGTGGCCGCAGGTAATTGGGCCACAGCAGTTGCAGCATGGGGTGCGTCAGCTCTGGCAAGTCATCCTCCAGCTTGAGGCGCAGCTTGGCCGTGAGGAAGGCAAAGGCTTCCATCAGGCGTTCGACATCCGGGTCGCTGCCACCCTTGCCCAGCAGCCGGGCAAGTTGTGGGTTGTCTTTGGCGAAGTCGTTTCCCAGCTCATGCAGGTAACGCAACTCTTCGCTGAATCGATCCTTGAGTGACATCGGTCACCTCACTCGGGTGTGGCGGCTATGGCCGTTGACCAGCAGCTCCAGTTGCAGCTGCTCCTTGTGGTTGTTGACCTGCACCTGGCAGTCCAGCCTGAAATGCAGCTCCAGCGGGGCGAGACAATCGGGCATGGCTTTGAGCGATCGCACGTGCACACGAGGCTCGAAACGCCGAATTGTGCGGCGTATGTCGGCGCTCACTTGCTTGAGCAGGTCGCCACTGCTTGCGTCGTGCCCGTTGAAGTCATGCAGGCCAAGCTCAGGGCTGCTCTGCGAGCAGCCTTGGCGAGCGTTAAGCAGCGTTTCCAGGTGGCGCTTGATGGCGGCGAACTTCTCGGCAGCGGTTTCTTGCCGAGAGGGCGTGCGGCTTACAGTCTGATCCGCCATCAAACGGTCGAAAAATCCACTCATTGGGTATCAAGCCGGCCGACCAGTGAGATCTCGAAGTTCGCGCCCATGTATTTGAAGTGGGGGCGCACGGCGAGTGAAACCTGGTACCAGCCCGGGTCGCCGGCCACATCGGAAACCTCGACCTTTGCAGCGCGCAACGGGCGACGGCTGCGTACGTCGGCTGACGGATTTTCCTGGTCGGCGACGTATTGCCTGATCCATTTGTTGAGTTCGGACTCAAGATCCTTGCGCTCCTTCCAGCTACCAATCTGCTCGCGCTGCAGCACCTTGATGTAGTGGGCCAGCCGGTTGACGATGAACAGGTAAGGCAGCTGGGTGCCGAGCTTGTAGTTGGTCTGAGCCTGCAGCCCTTCCGCGGTCTTGGGAAAGTTCTTCGGTTTCTGCACCGAGTTGGCCGAGAAAAATGCGGCGTTGTCGCTGTCTTTGCGCATGGTCAAGGCGATGAAACCTTCTTCGGCCAGCTCAAATTCCTTGCGATCAGAAATCAGCACCTCGGTTGGGATCTTCGCTTGTAACTGCCCCAGCGCCTCGTAGAGGTGTACTGGCAGATCTTCGACGGCGCCACCGGACTGCGGGCCGATGATGTTAGGGCACCAGCGGTAGCGGGCGAAGCTGTCGTTAATGCAGCTGGCCAGCAAAAAGGCGGAGTTGCCCCACAGGTAGTTTTCGTGTCGTCCTGCAATGTCCTCGACGTAGTGATAGCTCTGCACGGGATTTTCTTGCGGATGGTAGGCCGGGCGAAGCATGAAACGGGGGCCGGTCAGTGCAGTGTGGCGAGCGTCTTCACTTTCACGGAACGCACGCCATTTGGCATGCCGTGGCCCGGCGAAAATGTCTTTGATTTCCTTCAGATTGGGCAGCTCTTCAAAGCTGCTCAAATTGAAGAAATCGGGGGATGGGGCGGCAAGGAAAGGTGCGTGGGACATGGCACCGACGGAGGCCAAGTAGCTCAAAAGCTTGATGTCTGGAGAGGAGGGGCCGAAGTCATAGTTCCCCACCATGGCCGCCACGGGCTCACCACCGAATTGACCGTAACCCGCGGTGTAAACGTGTTTATACATACCGCTGCAGGTGATGTCGGCCGCGTTCTCGAAATCATCTAGCAAGTCTTCCTTGTTGGCATGCAGAACTTCAAGCTTGATGTTCTCGCGGAAGTCCGTACGGTCGACCAGAAGTTTGAGGCTGCGCCACGCCGATTCAAGCTGTTGAAACTCGGGCTGATGCAGGATGGCATCCATCTGTCGGCTGAGCACTCGGTCCAGCTCTGCAATCATTTGATCGACGCGATGCTTGTTGATTAGTTGATCTGGATCATTGCTCTTGAGTATTTCTGCAATGAAGGCCGATACGCCTTGGCGAGCGACTTGATAACCCTCCTGCGCGGGCACCAATTTGGTTTCGGCCATAATCTGGTCGAGCAAAGTGGCTTTGCTCAATGTCTCGCCGGACAGTTCAACGGCGAGGGTGGTGCTGGTTGACTTTGGCATGGGACGCTCCGTTGTCTCAGTCTTCTTGTGGCGCCTCAAGCACCAGGTCCAGTTCTTGGGCGAGTTGTTTGCGGGCCTGCTCGTCGTTCAGCAAATGCTGCAACTGCTTGCGAAAGGTGGGCACGTTACCCAGCGGGCCCTTGAGGGCGACCAGGGCTTCGCGTAGCTCCAGCAGCTTGTTCAGCTCAGGCACCTGGCTGGCGATGCGGTCGGGTCCGAAGTCGTTTATCGATCTGAACCGCAGGTTGACCGCCAGCTCCGCATCCGGTGCCGCGCTGAGTGTGGAGGGCACGGACATGGCCAAGCTGACGTCGGCGTCATTCAACACATTGTTGAAGGTGTGTTTATCGATGCGCATGACCGATCGGTCTTCCAGCGCACGGGTGTCATCCAGACCGAAATCGCCCAGCACCAACATCTTGTGCGGCAGCTCTACTTCGGCCTGTTTATCACCGGTGGCGGGTACGTACTTGATGTTGATGCGCTCTTTGGGCGCAACGGAGCCCGAGGCTTTAGTCATGTAGATATCGCCTTTGTTGTTTGGGTATATATGTAGGAAGCATCCTACAAAGTGCTGTTAAACAATAAACAAGCTGCAGGTGAAGTTGCGGCGCTTGCTTGCGAAAAGACCTTGCGCCTATGGCGAGATATATGTCGAGTCGGGAGGTGTTACTAAATATTTGTTTGTATCTTCCTTTCTGTTTGTACTAGCCTAAAAGTTCGTTTCTGACCTCCTGATTGCCTGGGTTCAAATTTTTTCGCTGCATGGGTTTAATGGGTGGTGACGACTGCTGGTTGGCGGTGAGTTGGTCACTAGTGCATCTGTACTATCGAATAAGAGAATGTGATTGTGATAATGCGCCGCTCTGCCTGTAGTGCCGGATTTACATTGCTGTTTTGTCTGGCACCCTCTCAGGCACATCCCTCAAGAGACTGCCCCCGGATAGTGTCCAATCTTGAGCGTTTGGCTTGTTTTGACGAAGCCGCAGCAACTCCCGCGCGAGTGATAGCCATCACTCGGTGGTCTGCTCCCGAGCAAGAGGCGCCCAGTGTCATGCGTGTCATGACCAATGAGGTTGGCAGGGGGCCGGAAGACCTGACCTTTCGCCTGGGAAACCTGGGAGGCGTGGCGGACGCTGAGGAGGAACTGGTCATTTCAGCCCCTGCCATAGCTTCAGTTGGGGAGCGGTCTTATTTGGCTATCAGCTGCATACAGAACATCTCCAGGCTGCAACTGATTACCAACCGGCCAGTCGAAGCGAGCCGTGTCAATGTGCGGATAAAGGGGCAGGGCTGGTCTACCAGCGAAACCGCGTGGCAGGTAAGGGAAAATGGTCAGGTACTGGATGCTGGCAGGGGTATACCAGCCATCGAGCAGATCAAACAAATGATCGGTGCTCAGCGCATTGAAGTGGTGAGCGGTCACAGGGCCGTCGACGGGCTGGCGTTTGATGCCGAAGGCCTGGACGCGCTAATCAGCCAGGTGCGACGTTCATGTCGGTGGTAGCGCTGGGGCAGGCCGAGGTCATCGTCCGGCTGCTTGCACCGATTGATACCGCAGCCCCGGCGGGTTTGTTCGATGTCGAGGACGAAACCTACCAGGCTATCGACCAAGAGATGGTCAAACTCGGAGGTCTGCAGGAACCCTCGATCGACTGGGCGTACATCGAAGAAGCGTCCTGCCAATACTTGGCGCGGCAATGCAAGCACTTGCGAATCGTCGCGCACCTTGGTGCGGCCTGGCTGCGTAGTGGTTGTTGGCAACGCTGGAGTTTCACGCTGGAGTTGCTGGCCGGTATGGTCGAAGGCTATTGGGAGCCTGCTTACCCCAAACCGGGCCCAACAGGCTTCATCGGCAAGCGCAAATTGGTGAGCCTGGTTCTGAAACGCTTGATCGACGCGTTGCCGAGGCTCGACCGCTTCACCTTCAACCCAGGGTATGCAACTGCTGCGCGAGGTGCGCTTGAGCGCCTGCTACAGCAGCAGGGACCGGTACAATTGGATCTAGCTGCGCTTGTCGAGCTTGAGCGCTCGCTGAGCAAATACGCCGACCTTGCCAATGGCGTTGGCGAGGTTGCAGCACCCAAGGCGCCAGAGTCAAACATAAAGCCAGTGCCGCTGGCTGATGTCATCGCA
>NZ_JABMCN010000282.1 GCF_013179515.1 Pseudomonas sp. CM27 | reverse complement strand
CAGGTTTTGACGTGACATCACGCAGAATCACGCCTCATCACAGCCGAAGGTTGGGGTTGTGCGTCGTTCAATGAGGATGAACATGTCTGCTGCCAGCAATATCCATTCGCTGCTTGCCCGCCTTCTGCCCGAGCGGGTCATCGCCCCTCCGGCCCCTGTCGGGAGACGACAGCGGCTGTTTGCCGGGGTGGGCTTGCCCAGCCAGCGGTCACTGTTGGTCAACCGCCTGGACGAAGCCAGCGACCTGCAGGCGGTGTATGCCGACCTGCGCCGTCAGGCGTTGCAAGGCAGCGTAGCCGCGCTGAACGACCTTGGCTGGATCTGGCTCAACGGCAAGTACTGGCGCGCCGACACCCTGCTGGCCGGGCACCTGCTGCGCATGGCGGCGCTGCAAGGTAATGCTGCGGCGTGGTTCAACCTTGGGCAGCAGCACTACTTCGGCAAAGGCATCGACGCCTCCTATGTGCAGGCGGCGGAGTGTTACCGCCAGGCCTTCGAGCGGGGCATGCTACATGCCGCCGCGGCCTTGGGTGACTTGTACGAGGAGGAGGTGTGCGATGGCGATCTGGACTGGCAGGTCGACCTGGTGCAGGCCTACCAGTGGTTCATGCGTGGGGCCGAGCGGGGCGAGGCGCGGTGCCGCTTTGAAGTGGGTTACCGGTTGATGCATGGGCTGTATGTGGAGGCCGACCTGAAGGCTGCGCTGTACTGGCTGGAGCTGGCGGCAGCGGCAGGGGTGGTGCAGGCGGCCGAAGAGCTGGCGGTGCATTTCAGCAGCCGTGACGCGATGCGATACCAGGAGTGGCGTGACCGGGCGGTGCAGATGGGCAGCACATTGGCCTTGACCATGAAGCTGGAAGACCAGATTCAGCCCTGAGTTTTGTGTCGCCTGTGCCGTCCTCTTCGCGGGTGAACCCGCTCCCAGATGAAAACCACAAACCTCAGAATTTGTGGAGTACCTGTGGGAGCGGGTTCACCCGCGAAGAGGCCCGAACAGGCAGTGCTAAACCCCCAGCATGAACAACAATTCATCCATACCCCCCGTCACCCCCTGTTGACGACAGGGGGTGGGGCAGGCGTATATTGATAGTTAGCAAACTATGAATATCCTTGGTTCCTTTCATGCCCCTTGATCTCCTGCGCCTGCAAGTCAGCAGCGGCATGGTGGTTGCCGCCCGCCATTGGCGGCGCATCTGCCATACCGCCCTGACGGGCTACGGCATTTCCGAAGCCTGCGCGGCACCCTTGCTGATGATCGTGCGCCTGGGCGATGGCGTGCACCAGGTGGCCGTGGCCCAGGCTGCCGGCCTGGAAAGCCCGTCGCTGGTGCGCCTGCTCGACCAACTGTGCAAGGCCGGCCTGGTATGCCGCAGCGAAGACCCGCTCGACCGTCGCGCCAAGGCTCTGAGCCTGACCGACCAGGGCCGTGCCTTGGCCGAAGCCATCGAAGCCGAGCTGGTGCGCCTGCGCCGCGAGGTGCTGCATGGCATCGACCAGGCCGACCTCGAAGCCGCCTTGCGTGTACTGCGAGCCTTCGAAGCTGCCGGCCTGGGCAGCGCTGGCGGGGCGGCATGAACGGTTTCTTCAGCTCGGTACCGCCGGCCCGTGACTGGTTCTACGGCGTGCGTACGTTTGCCGCGTCGATGATTGCCCTGTACATCGCCTTGCTCTTGCAGCTGCCACGGCCTTACTGGGCCATGGCCACGGTGTACATCGTCTCCAGCCCGTTCGTCGGGCCGACCAGCTCCAAGGCCTTGTATCGCGCGCTGGGCACGCTGCTCGGCGCCGCCGGGGCGATCTTCCTGGTGCCGCCGCTGGTGCAATCGCCACTGCTGCTGAGCATTGCCATCGCCTTGTGGACTGGCACCTTGCTGTTCCTCTCGTTGAACCTGCGCACAGCCAACAACTACGTGCTGATGCTGGCCGGCTACACCTTGCCGATGATCGCCCTGGCGGTGGTCGACAACCCGCTGGCGGTGTTCGACGTCGCGTCCTCGCGTGCCCAGGAAATCTGCCTGGGGATCGTCTGCGCGGCGGTGGTCGGGGCCATCTTCTGGCCGCGCCGGTTGGCGCCGGTGGTGGTGGGCGCCACGGGTAACTGGTTCACCGAGGCCATTCGCTACAGCGACACCTACCTGGCCCGTGAAGCCAGTGCAGACAAGGTCGGCGGCATGCGCGGGGCGATGGTCGCGACGTTCAACTCGCTGGAGCTGATGATCGGCCAGCTCGGCCACGAAGGCGCCGGCCCGCACACCCTCAAGAACGCCCGCGAGCTGCGCGGGCGCATGATCCACCTGCTGCCGGTGATCGACGCCCTCGACGATGCCCTGGTTGCCCTCGACGGCCGTGCCCCGGCGCAGTTCGCCCAGTTGCGGCCGGTACTGGACGCCGCCCGTGAATGGCTGAAGGGCACTGCCGACAGCGCTTCGGTGGCCCGCTGGGCTGCCCTGCACGAGCAGATCGCGCGCTTGCAACCCGGCGCTGCGGCACTCGACCAGCGTGCCGAGCTGCTGCTGTCCAACGCCCTGTACCGGCTGACCGAATGGGCCGACCTGTGGCAAGACTGCTGCACCCTGCAACACGCCCTGCGCAGCGATGACGCCACACCCTGGCGCGCGGTGTACCGGCACTGGCGCCTGGGCCGCCTGACCGCGTTCTTCGACCGCGGCCTGATGCTGTACTCGGTGGCGTCCACCGTACTGGCGATTGTCGTCGCCTGCGGCCTGTGGATCGGCCTGGGCTGGCACGACGGCGCGAGTGCGGTGATCCTCGCTGCCGTATCGTGCAGCTTCTTCGCCGCCATGGACGACCCGGCACCGCAGATCTACAAGTTCTTCTTCTGGACGCTGATGTCGGTCATCTTCTCCAGCCTGTACCTGTTCCTGGTGCTACCCAACCTGCACGACTTTCCGATGCTGGTGCTGGCCTTCGCCGTGCCGTTCATCTGCGTCGGCACGCTGACTGTACAGCCACGCTTCTATCTGGGCACGTTGCTGACCATCGTCAACACCTCGACCTTCATCAGCATCCAGGGCGCCTACGACGCCGACTTCTTCACCTTCCTCAACTCCAACCTGGCTGGCCCCGTAGGCCTGTTGTTCGCCTTCATCTGGACCGTGGTGATGCGCCCGTTCGGCGTAGAGCTGGCGGCCAAGCGCATGACCCGCTTCGTCTGGCGCGACATCGTCGAAATGACCGAGCCAGCCACCCTGGCCGAGCACCGTCAGGTGGGTGTGCAGATGCTCGACCGCCTCATGCAGCACCTGCCGCGCCTGTCGCAAACCGGCCAGGACAGCGGCGTTGCGTTGCGTGACCTGCGCGTGGGGCTGAACCTGCTCGACCTGCTGGCCTACATGCCGCGTGCCGGCCAGCAGGCTCGCGAGCGCCTGAACACGGTGATCGAGGAAGTGGGCGCGCACTACGCTGCCTGCCTGCGTGCCGGCGAGCGCCTGCACGCCCCGGCTGCGCTGCTGCGCAACATGGAACGCGCGCGGCTGGCGCTGAACCTGGACGAGTTGTACGAGCGCGGCGATGCCCGCACCCACCTGCTGCATGCCCTCAGCGGCCTGCGCCTGGCCCTGCTGCCGGGTGTGGAGGTGATGCTCGAGCCCGCCGAACAACCGCAACTGCCCCCCGGGCTCGACGGAGCGCCCCTGTGATTGGTGAACTCGATATCAGCGGGGTGTTCCTGCCCACGCTGCTGGTGATGATGTTTGGCACCTACCTGCTGTTCCTGGGGGTGCACGCGGTGCTGGTGCGCCTGCATTTCTACCGCCTGGTCTGGCACCGGGCGTTATTCAACGTTGCCCTGTATGCCGTGCTGCTTGGCGCGGTGGACCACTTTTGCCGAAACCTGATGCTGCCATGAAAAAACCATTGCTTACCCTGGGCCGTGTGGTCCTGACCTTGCTGGTAGTGACCTTCGCCGCCGTGCTCGTGTGGCAGATGGTGGGCTACTACATGTTCGCCCCCTGGACCCGCGACGGCCACATCCGCGCCGACGTGATCCAGATCGCTCCGGATGTGTCCGGGCTGATCCAGAAGGTCGAGGTGCGCGACAACCAGATCGTCAAGCGCGGCGACGTGCTGTTCACCATCGACCAGGACCGCTTCACCCTGGCCCTGCGCCAGGCCAAGGCTACCCTTGGCGAACGCCAGGAAACCCTGGCCCAGGCTTCTCGCGAGGCACAGCGCAACCGCAAGCTGGGCAACCTGGTAGCGGCTGAACAGCTGGAAGAAAGCCAGTCCCGCGAGGCCCGTGCCCGTTCGGCCGTCAGCGAGGCGCAGGTGGCGGTCGATACCGCGCAGCTGAACCTCGACCGCTCGGTGGTGCGCAGCCCGGTGGACGGTTACCTCAACGACCGTGCGCCGCGTAACCACGAATTCGTCACTGCCGGCCGCCCGGTGCTGTCGGTGGTCGACAGCGCCTCGTACCACGTCGACGGCTACTTCGAAGAAACCAAGCTGGGCGGCATTCACATCGGCGACGCCGTGGATATCCGCGTGATGGGCGACAACACCCGCCTGCGCGGCCATGTGCAGAGTTTTGCCGCCGGCATCGAAGACCGTGACCGCAGCAGCGGCGCCAACCTGCTGCCCAACGTCAACCCGGCGTTCAGCTGGGTGCGGCTGGCCCAGCGCATCCCGGTGCGCATTGCTTTTGACGAAGTCCCGCAAGACTTCCGCATGATCGCCGGGCGCACCGCCACGGTGTCGATCATCGAGGGCCAGCGCCCATGAAACAGCTGATCCTGGCCGGCCTGTGCCTGTCGCTGGGCGCCTGCATGATGGTAGGGCCCGATTATGAGGTGCCGAAGGACGCTGCCGTGCAACGCAGCGACCTGAACGGCCCGCTGCGCCAGGATGCCGATAGCGTGGTGTCGGCACCCGTGCCCGAGGACTGGTGGCAGCTGTATCAGGATCAACGGCTGAACCAACTGGTGCGCCAGGCCTTGAGCGCCAACACCGAACTGCGCGTGGCTGCCGCCAACATCGCCAGGGCCCGCGCCCAGGTTGAAGTGGCTCAATCCCAGGGCGGATTCAACGGTGGTATCAAGGCTGGGGCGCAGCGCCTGCAGGAGTCTGGCGAAGCCTTCCTGCAGCCGGAGAAGGTGCCGGTAGCCAACATCGGCGAGGCCATCATCAGTGCCTCGTACCAGTTCGACCTGTGGGGCACCTTCAAGCGCGGCACCGAGGCCGCCAAGGCCAATGCCGACGCGGTACAGGCCGCTGCGGACACCGCCCGCATCACCTTGGTTGCGGACGTGGTCAGGGCCTATACCCAGGTGTGCTCGGCCAATGAGGAGTACCACATCGCCCGTGAGTCGCTGGATTTGCAGGAGCAGGGCGTGAAGCTCAATCAGCGCCTGCGCGATGCCGGCCGTGGCGACGAAACCCAGGTCACCCGCTCGCAGACCCAGTTCAAGTCGCTGCGTGCCGAATTGCCACGCTTCAAGGCCGAGCGCGAGACCGGCATGTACACCCTGGCCGCCTTGCTGGCCAAACCGGTCGATCAGTTGCCTGCTGGCACTGCCGACTGCGCCGAGCTGCCGCACCTGAAGCAGCTGGTGCCAGTGGGCGATGGCGCGGCGCTGCTCAAGCGGCGCCCGGACGTGCGCCAGGCGGAACGCCAGCTGGCCGCTGCCACTGCCTCTATCGGCGTGGCCACGGGTGCGCTGTACCCGGACATCAGCATCGGCGCCCAGGTCGGCACCATTGGCATTCTGGAGAACCTTGGCAAACCGGCGACCAACCGCTGGGGCTTCGGCCCGCAGATCAGCTGGACCATCCCCACCAACGGCACCCGAGCGCGCATCCGCATGGCGCAAGCGTCGACCCAGGCGGCGTTGGCGAATTTCGATGGTGTGGTGCTGAATGCCATTCGCGAAACCCAGACCCGGCTCGCGCAATACAGCGCTCTGCTGGACCGGCGCGATGCGCTGGCCGAGGCGGAGGCGTCGGCCAGGGAAGCCGCGGACCAGACGCACCGATATTACCAGGCCGGGCGTGAGTCGTTCCTGGCGGATTTGCAGGCCACGCGCACCTATACCGATGTGCGTGCGCAGCTGGCAGCGGCCAATAGCCAGGTGGCGTTGGGGCAGATTGGGGTGTTCCTGGCGTTGGGTGGGGGCTGGAAGGACGCCGCCAGGCCTTGAGGCCCAATCGCCGGCAAGCCAGCTCCCACCTCGACCGCGTCGGCGTAAAGCCATGTGCAATACCTGTGGGAGCTGGCTTGCCGGCGATAGAAACTCCCAGACAACACATGATCAGAGCCAAATCGCATCCCAATGCGGATAATCGCCAACCCTTGAAACCAGCCCCGCCCGCTTTGGGTTCAAGACTATGTACCGAGCCACCGCTTGTACATCGTCCTCCCTGCGCAATGCCCGGTCGTGAAAGCCCTTCTGCCAGAGCCGCCCACTTCGTCCTGTGTGCCTGTTGATCATCACTGTGCTCCGGGATTTAACCCGGCGCATTACACGCCTCAAGCTGGCCGGCCCAAGCTCGACCAGCCAATGAAAGTGGTCAGGCATTACCACCCAGGCCAATGACCTGACGCGTAACTCCGCCACCATCAATCTTGCGCAGTGGAAGTCACTGAACATTGGAACCCTGTCCAAGGTTGTGCTGGTGAGCAGATATAACCTGCTGGTCTCCGAAAATCGGCCGAGCCTTAACTGGTCTGAGTGGGGACGATCCATGTGCGCTCTCTCCTGATGAACTGCTCATCAGGCTAGTGGGAATGGACTTACCGGCGATGAATGAATTGGTACCCAGTATTTCCAGTAGCATCGGCGCAGCTTCATCGTTAGCAAGCCAGCTCCCACAGGTACCGCACTAGGCTTGAGAGCGATGCGGTCGGTGTGGGAGCTGGCTTGCCGGCGATCAAGGGCGAAGCCCTTGCCTGGGCCCTAAAGCCGTAGGACATTTCTGAACTTGCAACCAAATGCTTCAGTTCTGATTCTGTGTCGAATTATCCTACGGCCGCTATCGGATGGTGCTGACTTGGCTGGAAAGTGCTCTGGGAATAACGTCCTCGGGTCGCCTCGCAAGGCGATCGGGCGTGAGACACCCGGCTGGTACAGGTTGCATCGCTTATGGCGGTCGTGCACGGGCAGATTTCGGTCTGGCCGGGTCTCCTGTACCCCGGGTCTCAACCCGTGTAACGACTGCCACCCAAATCCGTGAGACGATGCGGAGGGCAGAATTCTTTTTTGTACAGGAGTTCCGCCATGAAAAAGCTCGTCCCCGACCCACCCGTCACCGATCTGCTCCTGCTCGACCCACCAAATCTCTCACTCATCGACTCGC
>NZ_JABMCN010000281.1 GCF_013179515.1 Pseudomonas sp. CM27 | reverse complement strand
GACTCCAGGTACAGAAACCCGCTGGTCGAATGCCTGAGTGACATTTCCATGTGCAGTATCACCAGGTCGATAAACCCGTTCGGCTGCTGGGCGCAGGGCAGCAACTGGAAACGCGCCTTGTCCTTCGCAAGTGCGCGGGACTCGAAGGCAGACAGTGACTGCCTGTCATTGCGCAGTGCCTGCAAGGACTGTTCGGCCACCGCACCGTGCGCGGGTGAGCCTAGCTGCTCGACCTGCGCCACGGCGCGCTCGGCGAGGGTTTGCCGGTCAGGGCCGAACTTTCGCCTTGCGGGTGCCAGCTTGCCATCAAACCCTAGCGCAGCCAGGTTTCGCCAGTAGTTCCTGAACCAGTCAGGCTCTAGCCCCTCGTCCAGATCGCCCCAGGCGACCTGCTGGGCAAACGCGTTGGCCAGCAGGAGGTCATCACGCGCTTGAGGGCTGACCCCCGGCAAGAATGACATCAGGCTGCTGTGGACAACACTGGCACTGGCAGCCGGTTGATTGAACTTACTCATGGACAGGCTCCTGTGCCACTGGCGGTTGTACCTGGCCGCGATACTGCGCTTTCTTGGTGCCAATGGCGGCTTGCAGGCCGCAGCTCACCCGGTCGACAAGCTTGGCGCTGGTCTGGTAACGGCAGTCGAGTTGCTGGGGGGGCTCGTCGCACGCGGGCTCCAGAACTTGCCAGAGCCATAGCGCATCAGGCGGCGAAGCAGTGCTGAATCTGAGTTCGGTGCTGACGATGGAACCGTCTGGCAATACCAATCGCAGTTCCACATGAGCATGGCTGTCACCCCCGGCATCCGGCGGCCGTATGCATTCTGCCCACAACGCCTGCTGCAGGGCTGGGTCAGGGCTTGCCTTGAACATGTCCAGGCAACGCCCTGCCTCTGCATGCGATTCAGCGGCCAGAGCAGCCAGCAGGTTGGCCCGAAGGATGGCCCACGGCTCGAAACATGCGGCCTGCGGCGCGGAAACCGGGCGGGCCTGCACAGTGACCGGAGTACAACCGAAGCTGCCTTGCACCCGCAGGTATTCCCGGTGCCAGCCGTCATGGCGCAAGTTACGTGGGTGACGCTTGCTGGCCGCCAGATAGGCGGCCAGCTGAATATTGAGCAGATCGTCTACCCTTGATTGGCTGACGGCAGCATGAACCCATACCAGGCTGTTACCGTTTAGCCACAAAGCATAATTGGCTTGCATGATTTCGCCCTCCAGCCTCGCCGACACCGTGATGCCGGCGGGCCGACTCAATGATCAGATTTCAAGGGCCAGCAATACCTGCAAGGCATTGTCATCAAGCTTGGTTTCAACCAGCGAGCGGACCTTGTCGTACTGTCGCGGGTCGAAGTTCAACACCGCACCACAGGCAAAGTTCCGGGTGCCGCTGCTTTCCCACTTGAGCAGCAGGTAGTTGGCTGATTTATCAGGCTTGGCATCGGTCTGGATCGCGCTGACCAGCATGGCTACCTGGCCGGCTGAGGTCTGCTCGCATTTGGCAAGGCTCAACCCGGTACGGTCATCTTCGAACGTCTTGCGGTTCAACATCTCGACGTTTTTAGTGCTGGCGGCAAGTGCGGCAATGACGGTCTTGCCCAGGCCTTCGAGCGCAGTTGCCACCTCTCCGGTGAAGATCCCGTAGGCGGCCTGCAAGCCTTTACCCACCAGGTTGCTGATTTCCAGTTGCCTGTCGCTCTGGGTTACTTCCTGCACGTCGACATTGGTCGGGGCCCAACCCATCTTGGACATCAGGAAAACGTACTGCCTGAACCACTCCCGAGTCTCCTTGATAGGGTCGTGCTGCTTGTTGGCACCTTGAGTTGCCAAGGCATGGCATGCCTTGGCAGCGTCACGGTTCATGTCGGACATAGCGTCCGGGAACACGAACAGGTTCTTGTCCGGTAGTACCTGAAGTTCCAGTTTCTCGCTTTTCACGGCCATCGCTTTGGGTCTCCATTGGATATTTACGGTTGGAGCCCTCTGGCTCCAGCCACAAACCTAACGGCAACGCAAAACTCAACCCGCCCTGCAGCACTTCCTTAGCCGTCGGCATGCCCTTGTTCAGGGGTGGTTGTGGTACCAGCGCGGGGTATACACCCACAGCCCGCCATCGGCGCGGTCGAAGGTGCATGTCGTCGACGAACCGACCAGCACCATGGTGCGCATATCGACCATTTCCGGCAGCAATTCGGCCAAGGTGACTACTTTCAGCGTCTGCCCCGGCCTACCGATATCACGGCCAAGGACTACAGGCGTGGTCCCCTCCCGATGTCGGCGCACGACTTCAAGCGCCACGCCAAGCTGGTGCGGCCTGGATTTCGAGATCGGGTTGTAGAACGCCAGCACCAGGTCGGCCTGTGCCGCCAGGTCCAGGCGCTTTTCGATGATCGACCAAGGCTTGAGGTTGTCCGAAAGCGACATCACGCAGAAATCATGCCCCAGCGGTGCGCCCGCCTGGGCCGCCGTTGCGAGCGAGGCCGACACCCCCGGCAGGATCTCGAGGTCAACGCAATGCCAGGCAGGGTCGCTGGACTCATGCAAGGCTTCGAGCACTGCGGCCGCCATGGCAAACACGCCCGGGTCGCCCGACGACACCACCACCACCGAACGGCCTTGGGCCGCCAGCTCGAAGGCGTGCCGAGCGCGCTGCATCTCTTCACGGTTGTCGGTGCAGTGCTGCACCTGATCGTCGCGGAACGGGCCCGCCATGCGCACATAGGTTTCGTAGCCGAGTACATCCTGCGCACGCGCCAGCTCTGCCTTGACCGCTGGCACCATCAGCTCGGCAGCTCCCGGGCCCAGGCCGATTACCGCCAGGCGACCGCGACGGCGGCCGATCTGCGCCACCTCGACTGGTGCAGGCGACACTGCAATCACCACCTCTGCCTGCTCGATCAACCGAGCTTCGGGCAACGCCGTGGCAACCATGCTGGCGACATCGTGTGGCTTGGCGGCGAAGCGCAAGGCAACACCCAAGGCCGCTGCGGCTTCGCGCAGGGCGCTATCGGCCATGGCTTGCTCGTCGGCCAGCACGCACGCCAGTGCGGGCTCGGCGATGCCAGCCTGCTGCAATGCAGCACGAATAGCGTGCAGATTGCCGCCGGCGACACCGACGACTACCGAACGCGGATGGATCAGCAGTTCGTCGCGGCTGGCCGGGCGCGCCTGATGCCCCACATGGATGGTGCGCCGGGCCGCTTCACTGGCAGGCAACTGCGCCTGCAGCAACCACGGTGCGTCACCTTCAATGCGTACCGACTCGCCAGCCAGCAGGTCGGAGACAAAGCGCTTGCCTTGCTCGATATCCGCCAGGGCATAGCCCTGCGGCGGGTTGAGCAGGCAGGTGCCGAAGCGCAACTCGCCACTGGTGGTAATGGCGGCGGCTACGCCCAGCGCCTCAGCAATTTCGCGCGCCATGACGTTCACGCCGCCCAACCCACCGAGCAACGGCACGACGGCGCTACCATCCTCGGCCACGGCCAGCACCGGCGGCTCTGTGCCTTTCTCGTCGAGCAGGCTGGCCAGGCTGCGGATGACGATGCCCGCAGCGCACAGGGCAATGATCGGCGTATCCCGCTGATACAGCTCGCGCAGGGTGTCGCCGAACGCACTGTAGTAGCTGTCGACACCTTCGACCCGGCCTTCCAGGCCATGGATCGACGCCTGTGGATAACACTGCTGGATACGCTGCGCCGTGGCCAGGCTGCCTGGGCCGAGGATGACGATCGCCGGTGCCTTGTGCATGTTCAGCCCTGCCATTTTTCACCCGGCACGATGATCAGCGAAAAGTAGGGCGACGACTGCGGGTCGACCTGGTCCAGCGGCACGATCTTCTGGTTGGCCATGGTCGCCCGTTCCACATACAGCGCGCGCCCGTCCAGGCCAAGTTCGGCCAGCACTTCGCGCACTTTCGGGAAGTTGCGCCCAAGCTTCATGATCACCGCCGCATCGGCGTCGGCCAGGCGGCGCTTGAGGTCTTCGGCCGGCAGTACGCCAGACAGCACCGACAGGCTCTGGTTGCGGTACACCAGCGGCGCGCCCAGTACCGAAGCACCACCGAGCATCGAGCAGACGCCGGGGATTACCTCGGCCTCGTAGCGCTGCGCCAGGCGATCATGCAGGTACATGTAGGAGCCATAGAAAAATGGGTCACCCTCGCAGATCACCGCCACATCGCGACCGGCATCCAGGTGCTCGGCCACCTGCACGCTGGCCTCGTCGTAGAAGTCGCTGATCACCTGCTCGTAGGACAGCGGCGCTGGCAAGGCTTCGGTGGTGACCGGGTAGACCAGCGGCAGCAGGGCCTGCTCGGGCTGCAGGTGTGCCTCGATGATGCCGAAGGCATTGCCGCGCTTGCCCTTGGCCACGAAATAGCCGACTACAGGGGCCTCGCGCAGCAGGCGCAGGGCCTTGAGGGTAATCAGTTCAGGGTCGCCAGGGCCCACGCCCAGGCCCAGCAGACGTCCACGCGGCGCCATCATTCCACCTCCGTGGCCAGGGCGTTGACTGCCGCAGCAGCCATCGCGCTGCCGCCCAGGCGGCCTTGCATGATCACGAACGGCACGCCACGGCTGTCGGCAGCGAGCATCGCCTTGGATTCGGCTGCACCGACGAAGCCGACCGGGAAGCCGAGGATCAACGCGGGCTTCGGGGCACCAGCATCGAGCATTTCCAGCAAGTAGAACAGCGCAGTGGGTGCGTTGCCGATCACCACCACGCTGCCTTCCAGATGGGGGCGCCACAGCTCCAGGGCCACGGCAGAACGGGTGTTGCCAGCGTCCTTGGCCAGGCCAGGCACGCTCGGGTCACGCAAGGTACAGATGACCTTGTTGTCCGCTGGCAGGCGGGCCCGGGTGATGCCTTCGGCGACCATGTGCGCATCGCACAGAATCGGCGCGCCGTTCAACAGTGCCTCGCGCCCGGCACGGCCGGCGCCTGCGGAGAATTGCAGGCCATCGATGGCGTCGACCATGCCACACGCGTGGATCACCCGCACGGCAAGCTTTTCCAGGTCTGCGGGGATCCGCTCGAGCTGGGCCTCCTCGCGGATGATCCGGAAGGAATTGCGATAGATCTCCTGACCATCGCGGATGTAGTCAATCATCAAGGTGCTCCGTCGGCAGGTCGAGCATGGCGCCTGCTTCATTCAAGGTAAGGTCGGTGGCGCGCAGGGCACCGAAGCCAGGCTGGCGCGCATCACGCAGGTACAGGTCGTAACGGCCCGGCGAACGGGCCAGCAGGGTGGCCGGGGCAACATGGGCCATGGCGCAGGATCGGGGGCAACCGGACAAGTGCACGCTGGCTGGCGCACCCGGGCCCAGCAGCGTGGCCAGGGTCAGCGCGTCGGCCTTGGTTTCGCCCAGGGCCTTCGCGCAGCCGCTGGCGCCGGTGCAGGCGCTGATGCGCGCCAGAGGTTCATGGTCGTTGCAGAGCAGGCCCAGTGCGGCTAAATCGGCCTGGGCCTGGTCGATGTGTTGCGCTTGCAGGTTGGGCAGCACCAGGCTTTGCCAGGGGCTCAAGCGCAAGCTGCCATCGCCCAGTTGACAGGCAATGCGCGCGGCACCACGCAGCATGGTGGGGGTCAGCCGGCCCTGCGGCGGGGCAACGCCAAGCGCCAGGCCTTGGGCCTGGGGTAGCACGCCCAGCCAAGAAGCGTTGTGGGGTTCACGTCGCCATGCGAGCACGGCTGGGTCGCGGCGAATGGCCAGACCAAGCCCGTCGATGAAATCGGTTACCGAACAGGCTTCGAGCAACTGGCGCATGCGCGACTGCACCGGGGTTGCCAGGTCGAGGAAGCGCTCCAGCACAGCGCGCACCAATTGCAGGCCTTGCTCCAGCGGCACGGCGCCCAGCACCTGGCCTTCAGCCGGGCATCCCGCCAGGCCAAACGCAAGCCAGGTCTGCTGCTCCAGGCGCAGGGCCGAGAGCCACAGGTCATGGGGGTGTTCGAGCATCGCCAGGCTTTCGCCGGCATCCAGTTGCACGGCGAACTTGGCCGACAACTGATGAAAACGCGGTGTGCCTTCCAGCAGCTCGAGAATTCGTCCAGCCAACGGCCGGGCATCCAGCAGCATCGTCGGATCCTGCCCGGCCAGCGGGCTGAGCATCAGGTTGCGCACATCGTCACCCGCCGCGTCACGCGGGCCCAGGCCGGCAGCGAGCAGTGTCTCGACCAACTCGCGGTGGTGGCTGCCGATACCGCGTATCTGCAAATTGCCGCGGTTGGTGGCTTCGATCACGCCGCCTGCGAAACGCTCGGCCGCTGCAGCCACTGCATCGGCCTGGTCGGCAAACAGCAGGCCACCGGGCAGCTTGATCCGGCAGATCCCGCCGTCGCGGGCACTGACAATGCGCCACAACCCCGGGCAGGCCGAGGGGCGGGGCGATACGTGGGGGGCATTGGCCTGCTTCAAAGGGGTGTCCGGCAATCTGTGAAAATGCGCTTGAGTGGAGAAGGCGCGGTATTATGCCTGCTTTGTCCGGCGGCATGAAAAGCCGGTGGTCGAGCATCCTCGGCGTTTGAGTAGAAATTCACGACCGCGTCGCCCTCTTCACGGGTAAACCCGCTCCCACAGGATCATCGTTGCCCCACATCCTGTAGGAGCGGGTTCACCCGCGAAGGGGCGCAAAGCGCCCCCAAAAATGGCGGATTGAAACACATGACCCCCTGGCTGACAGTAATAGGCATCGGCGAAGACGGCTTCACTGGCCTGGGCAAACAGCCCCGGCGCGCGCTGCTGGCCGCTGCAAAGATCTTCGGCAGCCCCCGCCAGCTGGCCTTGCTCCCTCGCTGCGTGTCCGGCACACGGCTGGGCTGGCCAAGCCCGTTCTCCCTGGCCCCGGTGCTGGCCCTGCGCGGCGAGCCGGTGTGCGTTCTGGCCAGCGGCGACCCGATGTTCTATGGCGTCGGTGCCAGCCTGGCCCGCCAGGTACCTGCAGCAGAAATGCGCGTGCTGTCGATGCCCTCTTCCTGTGCCCTGGCGGCCGCCCGCCTGGGCTGGCCGCTGCAGGACGTGCAAGTGCTGTCGCTGGTCGCACGGCCCCTGACGGCGCTGAATGCCTACCTGCACAGCGGCGTGCGCCTGCTGGTGCTGAGCAACGATGGCGACAGCCCCGCAGCGATCGCCGCGTTGCTGCGTGCGCGTGGCTTCGGTCCAAGCCGCCTGCAGGTGCTCGAACACTTGGGCGGCGACGCGGAAAAAACGCTGGCCGGCACTGCGCAGGACTGGCCGCATGCCGATATCGCTGCCCTCAACCTGGTAGCCATCGAATGCCTGGCGGCACCCGATGCGCCGCGCCTGCACAGGCTGGCCGGGTTGCCAGACAGTGCCTTCGAGCAC
>NZ_JABMCN010000280.1 GCF_013179515.1 Pseudomonas sp. CM27 | reverse complement strand
GGGAGCGGCTTTAGCCGCGAAAGGGCCGGCACAGCAACCGGGATGGCTCAGACGTGACGCTGCCTGGCCTTGCCCCGTGGCAACCGGCAACGGTCGCCCTGCTCGGCCAGGCGCGATGCCCAGGCGGATTTCACGCTGAAGCCGGCGCTGCGCGCAGGTTGCTGCTCGGCCACCTGGGCCGGCCTGGCGGCCGCAGGCGCCGTGCCGACAACCTTGGCAGCCGGCTTGCCAGCAGCCATTGCAACAGCGGGCTCTGCCGCCGCCTGGGCGGTCTTGCGCAGTTCAGCCAGCGAAGGGGTCTTGTTCTTGCCGGCAGCCGCCGACTCGGGCTTGCTCAGCGTGCGCTGGCAGGACTTGCAGGATACGTCCTCGGTCACGGCAGTACTGACAAGGGTCTGACTGCTGCGCCCGCAGGCGGAATCGAGGCCATTGGAGGAAAAGTGAGTAACCAAAAGCGAACATCTCCGGTGCGTGGTCATTGAAGCGGCGGCTATTCTCGCACAGCTTGCAGGGGCTTGCCGAACCACCGGGCAGTCACCATCGGTCAACACGGCTGGCACTTTGCCATAATCCTAGGCATGCTAGCCCGTTTCGGGTGTCCGGCCTTATAGTGCGCCACCACGGTCCGGCAGCCAGACACCGGCACACCCCGTGCATGATCCATCCCTGCCATCGCCAGCCCAATCGCAGGTTCAACGCTTGACCAACCTTACTCATCCGTCGTCACTGCGTTCCGCGCCACAGGCGCCCGCTGCTTCGCTGCGCGGGTCGATCAAGGGTGCCCTGGCGCTGCTGGCCTTGATCCTGCTGGGGTTGCTGCTGTGGCAGCTGTTCGCCCAGTTCAACCACACCCAGGCCGACCTGCGCAAACAGAGCCTGGACGCCAGCGCCGAACTGGCCGATCACCTGAGCCTGAACATGGCGTTCAAGGCGCAACAGGCCGTGAACGTGATGCAGCCCTACGTCGATGCGCCGACGCCTGCTGCCCTGCCCAGCCTGATCCGCACCCTGCGCGAGCGCCTGCCCGCCCTGCAGAGCGTGGCCTGGCTGGACAGCGCCGGGCAGGTGCGCGCCGACAGCCTGGCCGGCAGCCCCGACCGCCAGATGCTTGACGAGTTGCTCGAACTGAAACAGGGCCGTGCGTACTTCTTCACCAATTCGGCGGATAACAGCACCCTTTACCTGCTGCTGCGCCAGTCCGCCGAACAGGGCCGCGGCTACTGGCTGCTGCGCCTGTCCCCCGACTATTACCGCGCCCTCACCGTGCACCTGGATGGCAGTGGCCACCCGCTGTGGCTGCTGGAGAACAGCCGCAGCGGCGAAGTGCTGCAGCGCCATGCGCCGGCCGACACCAGCAACGAACCGCTGCAAAGCGTGATGCTGGCCTTTATCGACAACAGCACCTGGCAGCTGCGTGGCCTGTTCGACGCCACGCTGACCCGGCAGAAGCTGCTGCCGGCATTGATCGGCAAATGTGTCCTGGTGCTGTTTTGCGCCCTGCTGCCGGTGCTGGCCCTGATCAACATGCGCCGCCGCCAGCGGGCCTTGCAGGAGGACCGCCGGCGCTACCAGGAAATTTTCGAAGGTACCGGGGTTGCCTTGTGCGTACTCGACCTGTCCAGCCTGCCCGGCCAGCTCGACCGTTACCACCTGCGCAACCGCGCCGCACTCAAGCACAGCCTGGCCCTGGACCCGAACCTGCGCCGCTCGCTGCTGCTGGAGCTGAAGATCACCGAAGTCAACCAGGTGGCGCGGCAGTTGCTGAATATCCAGTGCCACGAAGGGGCCTGGCAACGGCTGATCGATGGCAGTGGCGATGGCCGCGACAGCGTTGGCATGCAACTGATCGACGCCCTGATCGAACAACGCCCGCTGCTGGAGCTGGAAGTACGCCTGCCTGCGCCGCTGGGCGGCGAGCTGCACCTGTGGCTGATGGCGCGCCTGCCGGAACAGCGCCGCGATTACCAGGCGGTGATTCTCAGCATCAGCGACATCACCAGCCGCAAACAGGTCGAGCTGTCGCTGCTGGAGCGCGAAAGCTTCTGGTCGGACGTGGTGCGCACCGTGCCCGACCAGCTGTACGTGCAGGACGTCGCCAGCCAGCGGATGATCTTCAGCAACCGCCACCTCGGCCAGACCCTGGGCTACGACCGGACCGAGCTTGCGCAGATGGGTGAGCGCTTCTGGGAGCTGCTGCTGCACCCCGAGGACGCCGCGCACTACCAGGCCCTGCGCCAGCAACAACGCGACAGCGGCCATGACCAGCCGCTGCACTGCCAATTGCGCTTCCGCCACCGCGATGGCGGCTGGCGCTGCTACGACATCCGCGAGCAGGTCCTGACCCGCGACGCCGATGGCCTGGTGACGCGCATCATCGGCGTGGGCAAGGACGTCACGGTGCAGATCGAGGCCAGCCAGTCGCTGCGCGACAGCGAGCAGCGCTACCGCATGCTCGCCGAAAGCATCAGCGACGTGATCTTCTCCACCGACAGCCTGCTCAAGCTCAACTATGTCAGCCCTTCGGTGCAAAACGTGCTCGGCTATCAGGCCGACTGGATCTTTGCCAACGGCTGGCAGTCGATCATTGCCAACCCGGCGCAGCTCACCGGCGTCTACAGCCTGATGGAGCGCGTCAGCACGGCCATGGGCGACCCGGCCCAGCTGGCCCAGCTGCGCAGCCAGCTGCCGACCCAGCTGTTCCTGTTCGACTGCCTGCGTGCCGACGGCCGCAAGATCCCGATAGAGCTGCGCCTGGTGCTGGTATGGGACGATGACCAGCGCTTTGAAGGCGTGCTCGGGGTGGGCCGCGACATCAGCCAGCAACGCCGCGCGGAAAAAGACCTGCGCATGGCCGCAACGGTGTTCGAACACTCCACCTCGGCCATTCTCATCACTGACCCGGCCGGTTATATCGTCCAGGCCAACGAGGCGTTCAGCCGCGTCAGTGGTTATGCGGTCAGCGAGGTGCTCGACCAGCTGCCGGGCATGCTCACCGTCGATCAGCAGCAGGAAGGTCACCTGCGCTATGTGGTCAAGCAACTGCACCAGCGCGGCAGCTGGGAAGGCGAGGTATGGCTCAAGCGCCGCGATGGCGACCACTACCCGGCCTGGGTGGGCATTACTGCGGTACTGGACGACGAAGGCGACCTGGCCAGCTACGTGTGCTTCTTCACCGACATCAGCGAGCGCAAGGCCAGCGAACAGCGCATCCACCGCCTGGCCTACTACGACGCCCTCACCCACCTGCCCAACCGCACCTTGTTCCAGGACCGCCTGTACAACGCCCTGCAGCAAGCCGAGCGGCAGAGGGCCTGGGTGGTGCTGATGTTCCTCGACCTGGACCGTTTCAAGCCGATCAACGACTCCCTGGGCCATGCTGCAGGCGACCGCATGCTCAAGGACATGGCCCTGCGCCTGCTGGCCTGCGTGGACGACGACGACACCGTGGCCCGCATGGGCGGCGACGAGTTCACCCTGCTACTGCAACCGCGCCCCACCCGCGAACTGGCACTGAACCGCGCCATCCACGTGGCCGAGAGCATTCTCGGCAGCCTGGTGCGGCCGTTCGTGCTGGAGAACCGCGAGTTCTTCGTCACCGCCAGTATCGGCATCGCCCTGAGCCCGCAGGATGGCAGCGAGCTGAGCCAGCTGATGAAAAACGCCGACACCGCCATGTACCACGCCAAGGAACGCGGCAAGAACAACTTCCAGTTCTACCAGGCGGAAATGAACGCCAGTGCCCTGGAACGCCTGGAGCTGGAAAGCGACCTGCGCCATGCCATGGAGCAGAACGAGTTCATCCTCTACTACCAGCCGCAGTTCAGCGGCGACGGCAAGCGCCTGACCGGCGCCGAAGCGCTGTTGCGCTGGCGCCACCCGACCCGCGGCCTGGTGCCGCCGGGCGACTTCATCCCGGTGATCGAAGAACTGGGCCTGGTGGTGGACGTAGGCGACTGGGTGCTGCGCGAGGCCAGTCGCCAGCTCAAGGCCTGGCACAAAGCCAAGGTGCGGGTGCCAAAGGTGTCGGTGAACATCTCGGCGCGGCAGTTCTCCGATGGCCAGCTGGGCACGCGTATCGCCAACATCCTCGAGGAAAGCGGCCTGCCGCCGGCCTGCCTGGAACTGGAGCTGACCGAAAGCATCCTGATGCGCGAGGTGAACGAGGCGCTGCAGATTCTGGCCAGCCTGAAAAACCTCGGCCTGAGCATTGCGGTGGACGACTTCGGCACCGGCTACTCGTCGCTCAACTACCTCAAGCAGTTCCCCATCGACGTGCTGAAGATCGACCGCACCTTTGTCGACGGCCTGCCCGAAGGCGAACAGGATGCCCAGATTGCCCGGGCGATCATCGCCATGGCCCACAGCCTCAACCTGGCGGTAATCGCCGAGGGCGTGGAAACCCACGAGCAGCTGGAGTTCTTGCGTGAGCATGGTTGCGACGAGGTGCAGGGCTACCTGTTCGGGCGGCCGATGCCGGCCCATCAGTTCGAGGCGCAGTTCGCCAACGAGACGTTGTTCATGTTCCATTGATGCAGCCTGCACTGGCCTCATCGCCGGCAAGCCAGCTCCCACAGGATTCGCGCTGGCATTGAAGTTGATGCGGTACCTGTGGAAGCTGGCTTGCCGGCGATGGGGCGCAAAGCGCCCCCAAAAAACCGGACTTAAAAGTCAACTCGAATGCCCATCCAGCCCAGACGCGGCGCGGGATGCAACATGAGCCCCATTGGTCCGCGACTTGATGCCACTTCATATGCCAGCCGCGAATCAATCGGTTAGAATGCCCGCCTAACTCACCCCCGATCCTTGAGGACCGCCATGTTCAGCCGTGATTTGACCATTGCCAAGTACGACGCCGAGCTCTTCGAAGCCATGCAGCAAGAAGCTCTGCGCCAGGAAGAGCATATCGAGCTGATCGCTTCGGAAAACTACACCAGCCCGGCAGTCATGGAAGCTCAGGGCTCGGTCCTGACCAACAAGTACGCCGAAGGCTACCCGGGCAAGCGCTACTACGGTGGTTGCGAGTACGTCGACATCGTCGAGCAACTGGCCATCGACCGTGCCAAGGAGCTGTTCGGCGCCGACTACGCCAACGTCCAGCCGCACGCAGGCTCCCAGGCCAACGCTGCCGTCTACCTGGCCCTGCTGTCGGCCGGTGACACCATCCTGGGCATGAGCCTGGCCCACGGTGGCCACCTGACCCACGGTGCTTCCGTAAGCTCCTCGGGCAAGCTGTACAACGCCGTGCAGTACGGCATCGACGGCAACGGCCTGATCGACTACGACGAAGTCGAGCGCCTGGCTGTCGAACACAAGCCGAAGATGATCGTTGCCGGCTTCTCGGCCTACTCGCAGGTGCTGGACTTCGCCCGCTTCCGCGCCATCGCCGACAAGGTTGGTGCCTACCTGTTCGTCGACATGGCTCACGTTGCCGGCCTGGTTGCAGCTGGCGTATACCCGAACCCGGTGCCGTTCGCCGACGTGGTCACCACCACCACCCACAAGACCCTGCGCGGTCCACGTGGCGGCCTGATCCTGGCCCGTGCCAACGCCGACATCGAGAAGAAGCTGAACTCGGCGGTATTCCCGGGCGCCCAGGGCGGCCCGCTGGAGCACGTCATCGCGGCCAAGGCCATCTGCTTCAAGGAAGCCCTGCAGCCTGAGTTCAAGGCTTACCAGCAGCAAGTGGTGAAAAACGCCCAGGCCATGGCCAGCGTGTTCATCGAGCGTGGTTTCGACGTGGTTTCCGGTGGTACTGAAAACCACCTGTTCCTGCTGTCGCTGATCAAGCAGGAAATCTCCGGCAAGGACGCTGACGCCGCGCTGGGCAAAGCCTTCATCACCGTCAACAAGAACTCGGTACCGAACGACCCACGTTCGCCGTTCGTGACCTCGGGCCTGCGTTTCGGCACCCCAGCCGTGACCACCCGTGGTTTCAAGGAAACCGAGTGCAAGGAACTGGCCGGCTGGATCTGCGACATCCTGGCTGACCTGAACAACGACGCGGTGATCGACGCCGTACGCGAGAAGGTCAAGGCCATCTGCAAGAAGCTGCCGGTTTACGGCAACTGATCGGCGCTCGCCTGATGTGAAAAAGCCCGGCCTAGTGCCGGGCTTTTTCATTGGGCTCAGGTGCAACGACGGCCTTTGTAGGAGCGGCCTTGTGTCGCGAAAGGACCGCAAAGCGGTCCCGGCGATCCCGGCGGCGAAGCTGCAATCAGGGGGCCGCTGCGCGCCCCTTTCGCGACACAAGGCCGCTCCTACAAAATTCGCGACATCCTGCTGGCAGCACGTATTACCCTGTGCCCATTTCACACTACCGAGCACAGGCCGCACCTTGACCAGAGAGCAACTCGAAACCCGGCAGATCCCCCTCTACTTCGCGGTCGTGCTCGTCGCCATCGCCTTCGGCCTGCTGGCCAGCGACACAGCACGCCATCTCGAGGCCCTGGTCACCCCTGCCATCGCCGTACTGATGTATGCGATGTTCCTGCAAATCCCCTTCCTCGACCTGCGCCAAAGTCTGGGCAACCGGCGCTTCATGGCTGCCCTGCTGCTGGTCAACTTCATCCTTGTGCCGCTGTTGGTCTGGGCTATCACCCGCGGGCTGGTCGAGCACCCGGCAATCCTCGTCGGCGCCCTGCTGGTGCTGCTTACGCCGTGCATCGACTACGTGGTGGTGTTCACCCACATCGGCAAGGGTGACTCGCGGCTGACCCTGGCTGCCACACCCGTTCTGCTGTTGGTACAGCTGCTAATGCTGCCGGTCTACCTTGCGTTGATACTCGGTGAAAACAGCAGCGTGAGCATTTCCATCGCACCGTTTGTGGAAGCCTTCGTACTACTGATCGTGCTGCCGATGGCCCTTGCCGTATTCACCAGCGCCGGCGCCCGCCGCTACCGCGCGGTCTCGGCCTGGAACGATGCCTGGGCGTGGCTGCCGGTTCCGGCGATGGCGCTGGTGCTGCTGGTGGTGATCGCTTCGCAGGTTACCGTGGTACTGCGCGACTTGGAGCGCTTGCTGCCGGTGATTCCGGTGTACATCGGCTTCCTGCTGCTGGCACCTGTGCTGGGCCTCATCTCGGCTCGGCTGCTGCGCCTGCCGGCCACCGAGGCCCGCTCGGTGACCTTCAGTGCCGCCACGCGCAATTCACTGGTGGTGCTGCCGCTGGCGCTGGCGTTGCCAGAGGAGCTGCGCAGTTTGGCGGCGGCGGCCGTGATCACCCAAACGCTGCTGGAGCTGGTGGGCGAGCTGATCTACGTGCGCGCAGTACCACGGCTGGTACGCTGACCCACCTCGCGCCGATCAACCGGCGCGCCAAGCCTCCCATACCACACGCGTGGCAGCGGCGACGGGTTCGCTGCGCCATGGTGAATCCTTCTTCGCGCCATGGGTAAACACCACCAGAATCCAGGGCGCGCGGCCTTCCGGCCAGATGATCGCCACGT
>NZ_JABMCN010000028.1 GCF_013179515.1 Pseudomonas sp. CM27 | reverse complement strand
ACCAAAAACCGCTCGCTCCCATCATCCGGCCCCTACGCTGCGCTTCGGGGTCCCCTCACTCCGGCCTTGCTCCCGGGAGGACCGCGCTGCAGGCCCCATCCTGGGGCCCAGCGCTTGACGGGCATCCATGCCCGTCACCTCCCTCCGCAAGGCCTGCGTTCGGCCTCCTGAAGTCGCGAAGATCAAGATCAAGATCAAGATCAAGATCAAGATCAAGATCAAGATCAAGATCAAGATCAAGATCAAGATCAAGATCAAGATCAAGATCAAGATCAAGATCTACAGCAACAGCAACAGCAACAGCAACAGCAACAGCAACAGCAACAGCAACAGCAACAGCAACAGCAACAGCAACAGCTCCTGCTTCTGCTCTTGTTCTGCTTCTAAGCGCGCGATAGTCCAGACGACACAGATTGCGACTTCAGGAGGCCGAGCGCAGGGCTTGCGGAGGGAGGTGACGGGCAAGGATGCCCGTCAAGCGCTGGGCCCCAGGATGGGGCCTGCAGCGCGGTCCTCCCGGGAGCAAGCCCGGAGCGAGGGAACCCCGAAGCGCAGCGTAGGGGCCGGATGATGGGAGCGGGCGGTTTTGGTTACTTTTGCCAAGACAAAAGTGACCCGCCGTAAGGGCGGAAAGGGGAATCAGCGCCACCCTCGCTAATGAATGTCTACTTGATATGAATGCCCATGGCTTGAAGCTTGAAGCTTGTGCGCCGGTTTTGATATGGCGAACAGTCCATTTGCGATGGCGACGCTTACTCACCTTTTCGCCCTTACGGCGAGTCACTTTTTTTCTTGGAAAAAAGTAACCATGGTTACTTTTGCCAGGACAAAAGTGACCCGCCGTAAGGGCGGAAAGGTGACTCAGCGCCACCCTCGCTAAGGAATGTCTACTCAAAATGAATGCCCATGGCGTGAAGCGTGAAGCGTATGCGCTCACTCCTACGGCAGAGGAGCGGAGGATTTCACCTCGCATGCACCGTAATGGCCACCAACCGTACCACCAGCGGCCTGACCATCAACACACAAACGAAAGCCACTGGCATCGCCAGCTGATACGCCTTCATGACGTTGCTCAGGTACTCCGGGCCGAGGTCGGCATTGGCCGCGGTGATCACAAAACACATCAACAGCGCCATGATCGACGACATATAGAAAGCGAACACGTAAGGCGTGGCGCCCGGGTGCAATTTGCGACGGCTACGCGCTTGGGACAGGTCTCTCATGGCAACTCCTGAAAGCTGGGTGGACGCGCAGGTTAACAATCCAGCATCAAGCCGCTGTAGACCCGCCGGATTGATTTCTTTATAAAGAAAATCTTACGAATCCAAGAGCTCGCCCATGGATCTGCTCAACGCCATTCGCAGTTTCATCAAGGTGGCAGACGCCGGCAGTATCGCCGCCGGCGCTCGCAACCTCGGGCTTAGCCCGGCTGCGGTCAGTCAGAACCTGGCGCGCCTGGAAGCCCACCTGCAGGTGCGCCTGATCAGCCGGACTACCCGCAGCATGGCGCTGACACCCGCCGGCAGCCAGTATTACCAGCACGTCAGGCACATCGAGCGCGACCTCGCCCTGGCTGAGCAGGCCGTCACCACCCCCGACAGCGAGCCGCAGGGGCGGCTGTGCATTGCCTCCACCTCCGCGTTCGGGCGACACGTCCTGGCGCCGCTGATTCCTGCATTCAGTGCCCGCTACCCACTGCTTTCGATAGAGTTGGTAACGACCGATCGCAGGGTCAACCATGCCCGTGAAGACGTGGATGTCAGTCTGCGCATTGCCCCGCAACTGGAAGACCAGCTGCTCGCCCGGCCCATCGCCCGTATCCCGTTCATCTGCTGTGCCTCGCCCGGCTACCTGCAAGGCGCAGGTGTGCCTGCTACCCCCGAGGCCCTGCGCGATCACCGTTGCCTGGTATTCCGCTATCCGGTAGACGGCCGCTTTCTGCGCTGGGGCTTCGTGCGGGACGGGCTGCGCTTCGAGCCGGAGTTCGGTAGCGTACTTATCAGCGATGACATCGATGCCCTGACCCAGATGGCAGTGCACCATGGCGGCATCACTCGTCTGGCCGAGTTCATCGTACGGCCACACCTGGCATCCGGTGCGCTGGTGCCGCTGTTCGAGTACAGCGACAGTGGCAACGCCTATGCCCAGACCGAGCCAATGGACATCTACCTGTGCCTGGCCGACCGTTTCGCCATGACCACCAAGGTACGCGCTTTCATGGATTATCTGCGCGAATGCCTGGGCGACAGCTGGCAGGTGCAGGCATGAAAAAACCGCCACGAGGGCGGTTTTTCATGCGGCGCGGATGAATCAGAAGCGGTAGGTGAGCGACGCGCCGACACCGTGAGCGCTGTTCTCATACTTGGCCTGGTAGCTGCCTTTGGTTGCGCTGACCTGGTTGACCTTGGTGTCCTCTTCCCACAGGTAGGAGTAGGCCACGTCGATGGTCATGTCGTCGTTGGGGCTCCAGCCGGCACCCAGGCTGAAGACCTTGCGGTCGCCAGTGGGGATGCGCGGTGAGCGGTCATGGTTGTTGGTCGGCGACTGGTCGACGGTGAAGCCGGTGCGCAACACCCACTCCTTGTTGACCTTGTACGACGCGCCAATGGCATGCGCCCAGGTGTCGTGCCAGTTCTGGTCTTCCTTGATGGTTTCGAAGGCCGAACCTGTCAGCGGGCCTGGTACATCGTTCTGCACTGTGATGTCTTTCAGGCGGCTCCAGCGCGTCCAGGTGCTGCCTGCGTACAGGGTCCACTGGTCGTCCAGTTCATGGGTTACCGAGAGGTCGACCGATTCCGGTGTCTTGATCTTCAGACTGGCGTCGAACTTGTTGCCGTTGAACGGCCCGATCAGCGGGGTGCTGACGCGGGTCTTGCCTTCGAGCTTGTAGTCGACCATCGAATGGTAGGTCAGGCCGACGCGGGTGCTGTCGGTGGCCTGTACCAGGATACCGATGTTGTAGCCAATGGCGGTATCGTCGCCCTTGATCTTCACTTCGCCGTCGTTGCGGCCCGGGGTGAACGGGTTGATCAGGCTCGAGCCCAGTTCACCCTTGATGCGGTTGATGGTAGGGCCGAAACCGATCGAAACCTTGTCGTTGAAGGCGTAGCTGACGGTTGGCTGGAAGGTGACTACCTCGACGTGGCTCTTCTTGCCCCAGTATCGTGCAGCGTCATCGCTGCCATAGTCGGTTACCAGGCCGAATGGAACGTAGACACCGAAGCCGACGCTCCAGTGGTCGTCGATCGGCTTGACGTAGTAACCCATGGGTACGCCAACCAACGGCACCATGTCACCATCGGTTTCCCCCCCGAGGTTGCTACCCGGGCCCGAGATGTCGGACTTGGCGATGACGGCGGCGCCGCCCACGGTGAATTGTTCACGTTTGAGGCGAGACATGCCGGCCGGGTTACCAAACACGGTGCTGGCATCTTCGGCAGATGAAGAACGTCCCGCGAAACCTGTCCCCATGCTGCTGATGCTCTGCTCGTTGAGCGCGAAGCCGGCAGCGAACAATTGGCTGGATGCAAGCGTGATCGCAACGCCGAGGGAGGTTTTGAGCATTACTTTTTTCATTATTAGAAAACTCCTTGGGATCTCCGGGGCGAAAAGCTACCAACAAATCACGCTCTGCGCTATAGCCTCAATCGCAGGAGTTAGAGCGGTTTTGTAGGACAATCCGACCACAATTCCCTTTTTTTCGCTTTTTTTGTAGGACGCTTCCTAAGATGCCTGTGGCAATCTCTGATCTATGCAGGTGTGCCAGGCATGAGTGAAGTCGCGCAGGCGACCCTGGGGGTTGAAAATCTGTCGCCAGATCCGCGCCAGGCCCAGCAAGTCGTCCGCCGCAGGCAGCAGCGTTGCCTGCTCTTCGACGAGCATCCAGGCGATAGCGGTGGAGTAGCGCAGGTTGACGGTGAGCTCCAGGTGCGGGCCGCCGAGGAAGGCGTGCTGGCTGGCGAGGCCACGGACTACGCTGGCCAGGTCGGGATCGCGGGCCAGATAGTCATCCCACAGTGCCTGGTGGCGGTGTTCGCCGATGCGGTACAGGCCATGCCCGCGCCGGTCATGCAGGGCCGAGCCCAATGCCGACTGGCTGGCGGCGATACCCAGCAACAAGGCTTCGGCGCTCGCGCAGTGACGATTGAGGTAGACCAGGGTGGGTCGGATCACATACTGACACAATTCATTCGCCGCAATACCCATGATGCCCTCGAACAGTAAAGGGCCGGACGGGCACTGGAGCTTGGCAGCTGGTGAATGATCAGGCCCGCCGGAAGCGGTTAGCACCGCTCGAGTTGAAGTGTAGTGTGATAACCGTGGTGTAAAGAGCTGTTTTTAAATCGATTGCTGCCTGACGCACTGGGCGATATGCCCTAAGGCAATTACGCCAAGAACGTTCAGGCAGGCTCACGATGGGAGGATTCAGCGCTTGAATGCCGCCGTATTCGCCATTCACGCGGTGAGCGATTGGCGAGTCCGGGCGATGACCGCCTGCAGCGGTTCAGTGCGGCTGTACTGTTCGGGGTACAGGCGTTCGGTGTGGCAGGCGACGCCGTGTTCGTCTACCAGGGTGAAACTGAAGCTGCCCTTGCGTGGGGCAACGATAAGGCACTTCAACGGCGAGAAGGCCTGGGAAAGGGTGCCAATGGCAGCCTGAATTTGATGAGTATGCATATTGTTGGAGGTTCCTGCTTTAAACACGGGAGATATGATCCGTGCATGATAGAAACGTTCCAGTGACGCCTTTATTAAGGGACGAACGAACCTGACTGGAACAAAGCAGCCAGAGGGGGCGCAATCAAAGGTGGGCGCTTGGGCTGACTGGTAGGTACTTAGGAAGGCAGGCAGCACGCCGGGGCCAAGGTTCTAGGCCGTCGGGGTGGAATCCTGATCAATCTGTCACGTGATTCGTGCTTGGGCAGCGCTGGGCTGGCGAGGGAATCATCGATTGGGCCGGTCCGCTTTCGGCAGGGCCACTCATTAGTGAGGGCGGGTCTGCAAGGACGCTTTAGGCCAGAATTGACTTTCAGCTTGGTACTAACGAGGGGCACCTTACCGCAACCGTGGGTGCTTTGCAAGCGTTGCCACGCTGGTCGAGGTGAGCCGAGCAGTATGGCGCGTATTTGCGTTGCTGGGAAGAGGGGGCAAGTGGCCCGTATTCGGGCGAATGCACCTGTTTCGTGCATGCAAATGAGGGTTTCTGCTGCAGTTGTTCACATTCCCGGCAGCGGTTGTAACAGGTCCGCAACACGGCCCTGGCGTCTCGCCAATGCCTTGACTGCAGGGTTAAGTCAATGAAAAAAAACACTATTTTTAGCTGGTGAAAAAATCGTCAGTTTGACCAAGGCCCCCAATTCACGGGGGTTTGCGGGGTGTGGAGGGGGGTTGTCCACCGAGTTATCCACAGGATCTGTGGATTGTCCCGCGCGCTTGCTCTAGCACGGGTGTGCCAGCAACAGAGTGAACTGTCCGACAATCGTGATGCACCAACGGACTGGTCGGTCACTCAGCTGAAAACGTCAAGAAAAGATCATTGAAAATTTTTTTCAATCCTCCGTAAATCGACAGGTCAAGGTGGCAAAAACAGCGTAGAGTGGCGCGCCTTTCGAGTTGCCAAACCTGTTGCTAATGAAGTTTCGCGGTAAACACCTCGCCAGCCCTGCGGCATCTGCTCCTGCACCCTCCGCCAAGCGCTTTTCCCTCACCGTGGCCTTATGGCTGCTCGACAGCCCGCGCCTGGGCGAAAAGCCCCAGGTCAAGCACCTGGCAGGGCGTCTGCTGAAGCAGCCTGCGCGGCAAGGTGTGGTGGTGGCGCAAAGCCGACTGGGCCAGATGCTGTGCCGTGATTGCGGCAATGCCCGAGACCGCCGCATCGGCCATGATCTGCTGCGTCAGGCGGCCCGCGCCGGTGATCGGCGGGCGCAGCTCGAGTACGCGCGGTTGTGCCAGCACAACGAGCCGGATCAGGCGCGCTACTGGCTGGAGCTGGCCGCCGGGCAGGGATCGCAGGAAGCGCGAAGGTTGCTCCGGCAGTGGTTCCCGTCCTGAAGGTGTAGTGCTCGTGCCCGCGAAAGGGCCGGCACAGGCAACACACCGCTCGGGCTGATAAGCTGCGCAGCAATCATCCAGGATCTTTCGGGGTAAGCATGACAGTGGATCTGGCCAGCATTCTGCTGGGCTTGGTGGCGGGTGCCGTACCCTGCCTGGGTTGGCTCATGCAGGTGCAGCGCCGGCAAGGCGCCCGGCAAGGCGAGCAGGCCTTGCTCGAAGAGCGCCTGAACGCCGCACAGCTGGCCCAGGCCGGCCTGCAGGCGCAGCTGGAGGCCAGCCGCGACGAGGTCAGTGACCTCAGCGAAGCCAACACCCTCAAGCAGACCCAGCTGGCTGCCCAGGGCCGCGAGCTGGAGCTGCTGCAGGTCGACCGGGACAACGGCCGTGACGCCGCCCACGCCTGGAACCTGGAACGCGCCAACCGCGAAGCCGAACTGCGCCGGCTGGAAGCGCAGACGGCACGCCTGGAGGCCGAACTGCGCGAGCAGCAGGAAAGCCACCAGCAGCGCCTGGAAGACCTGCAGGAGGCACGCGACACCTTGCGTGCCCAGTTCGCCGACATGGCCACGCGGATTTTTGACGAGCGCGAGCAGCGCTTTGCCCAGACCAGCCAGCAACAGCTGGGCCAGCTGCTCGACCCTCTCAAGGAGCGCATCCAGTCCTTCGAAAAACGCGTGGAAGAAAGCTACCAGCAGGAGGCGCGCGAACGTTTCTCGCTGGGCAAGGAGCTCGAGCGCCTGCAACAGCTCAACCTGCGCCTCTCCGACGAGGCCACCAACCTGACCCAGGCCCTGAAGGGCCAGAAAACCCAAGGCAACTGGGGCGAGCTGATCCTCGAACGCGTACTGGAGCATGCCGGCCTGGAAAAGGGCCGCGAATACCAGACCCAGGTCAGCCTGAAGAGCGCCGATGGCGAACGCTTCCAGCCCGACGTGCTGATCATGCTGCCGGGCGACAAACAGGTGGTGGTGGACGCCAAGGTCAGCCTCACCGCCTACCAGCAGTTTGTCGCCGGTAATGACGAGGCGGCGCTCAAACAGCACGTGCAGTCGCTGCGCAGCCATGTCAAAGGCCTGTCGGGCAAGGACTACAGCCGCCTCGAAGGCCTGCACAGCCTGGATTTCGTGCTGCTGTTCGTGCCCATCGAAGCGGCTTTCGCGGCAGCCCTGCAAGCCGAGCCGGGCCTGTTCCAGGAAGCCTTCGACCGGCAGATCGTGATCGTCAGCCCCACCACCTTGCTCGCCACCTTGCGGGTGATCGACAGCCTGTGGAAGCAGGAACGCCAAGGCCAGAACGCCCGCGAAATCGCCGAGCGGGCAGGCTGGCTGTACGACAAGTTTGTGCTGTTCATCCAGGACCTGGACGAGTTGGGCAGCCGCCTGCAGCAGGTGGACAAGGCCTATGCCGCGGCGCGCAACAAGCTGTGCGAAGGGCGCGGCAACCTGGTCAGTCGCAGCGAGCAGCTGAAACTGCTGGGCGCGCGGGCCAGCAAAAGCCTGCCGCCAGACCTGCTGGAACGGGCGCTGTCCGACGAAGCGTTGCCGGACGCGGCGCTTACTGAACCTGGCTCAGATGGCGATTGAGCAGGGCGCGCAGGGCCGCCGGCTTGACCGGCTTGGCCAGGTAATCCAGGCCTGACGCATGCACCATGGCGATGGTTTCCTTGCTGCCGTCGGCACTGATGACCACGCCCGGCACTGGCTCGCCAACGCGGGCTCGCAGCCAGCCCATCAGGCCGGTGCCGGTCTCGCCGTCGTCCAGGTGATAGTCCACCAGCGCCAGATGCGGGCGCATGCCCTTGGCCAGCAGCGCCTCGCATTCGGCCTGGTTGCGTGCAGTCCACACCTGGCAGCCCCAACGGCTTAGCAGGCTGTTCATGCCAATCAGGATGCTGTCTTCATTGTCCACGCACAGCACTTGCAGCCCGGCCAGCGGCTGGCCGCCTTGCTCCACCGCGGCAGTGGGGGCCGGCGCGGCCTGGCGGGCAATGGGCACGCTGACGCGGAACACCGTGCCCTTGCCCGGCCACGAGCGTACTTCCAGCGTATGCCCCAGTACCCGGCACAGGCCGTCGGCAATCGCCAGGCCCAGGCCCAGGCCTTTTTCGGCCCGGGTCTGGTGGCTGTCCAGGCGCTTGAACTCCTGGAAGATCACCTGCAGCTTGTCGTCGGCAATGCCCGGGCCACGGTCCCAGACCTCCAGCCACAGGCGCTCGCCCTGGCGCCGTGCGCCCAGCAGGATCGGGCTCTTGCCATAGCGCAGGGCGTTGGTCAGGAAGTTCTGCAGCACCCGGCGCAGCAGCTTGATGTCGCTGTCCACCCGCAGTCGGCTGCCGCGCAAGCGGAACTCCAGGCCTTTTTCGGCGGCCAGCACCTTGAACTCGGCGCCCAGGGTGTCGAACAGCTCGTTGAGGGCGAACGGCTTGGCATCCGGGGTGATCTTGCCGTTCTCCAGGCGCGAGATATCCAGCAGGTCGCTGATCAGCTCTTCGGCAGAGCGCAGAGAACTGTCCATGTGCTGCACCAGCTGCTGGGCTTCATCGTTCATGCCCTCGGCCTGCTGCGACAGGGCGGCGGAGAACAGCCGCGCGGCATTCAGCGGCTGCATCAGGTCATGGCTGACGGCCGCCAGGAAGCGGGTCTTGGACTTGCTCACCGCTTCGGCCTGGCTCTTGGCTTCGGACAACGCCTGGTTCAGTTGCGACAGCTCATGGGTGCGTTCTGCCACCCGTTGTTCCAGGCCTTCGTTGGCATCGCGCAGGGCCTGCTCGGCCTCGCGGAACGGGGTGATGTCGGTGAAGCTCATGACAAAGCCTCCACCGGGCATCGGGTTGCCGATCAGCTCGATCACCCGGCCATTGGGGAACAGCCGCTCGGAGGAGTGCGCGCGGCCCTGGCGCATCCAGTGCAGGCGCCGGGCCACATGCACCTGCGCCTCGCCGGGGCCGCACAAGCCGCGCTCGGCGTTGTAGCGGATGATGTCGGCAATCGGCCGGCCTACGCTGATCAGCCCGTCCGGGTAGTTGAACAGTTCCAGGTAGCGGCGGTTCCAGGCGACCAGGTGCAGGTTCTGGTCAACCACGCTGATGCCCTGGTTGATGTTTTCGATGGCCCCTTGCAGCAGGGCGCGGTTGAACTGCAGCACTTCACTGGCTTCGTCGGCTATGCGCACCACGTCTTCGAGCTGCATGTCCCGGCCTTCGATGGCGGCCTTGACCACGGCGCGGGTCGACGAGGTGCCAAGCACGCCGGCCAGCAGGCGTTCGGTATGTTCGATCCAGTCGCCGTCGGCATTCTGGTTGGGGTTGAAGCCCTTGCCCTGGCGGTAGGCGAAGCGGATGAAGCTCTGCCGCGCGCGCTCTTCACCGACAAAGCGCGAGGCCAGGGTCAGCAGGTCGTCGATCTGTACCGCCAGAAGCGGCTTGCTGCTAGGGCGGGCGCTGGTTTGCTGGCCGATGAAACGGCCGGCCTGCCAGTGCTCGGACACCCGGGTGCGCGACAGCACCGACACCCAGGCAAACAGGGTGAAGTTGCCCGCCAGTGACAGCACCACGCCTTGGGTCAACGGGCTGATCGGCAGGTCAAGCGGGTTGCCGTGCAGCCAGGCAAGCCCCGGGAACAGCTGCAGCGACCAGCCCAGGCTATGCGCGGCAATTGGCAGCACCAGGGTGTAGAACCACAGGAAAATGCCGGCGGCCAGGCCGGCGAACACGCCACGCCGGTTGGCCTGCTTCCAGTACAGCGCGCCGAGCATGGCCGGGGTGAGCTGGGTCACGGCGGCGAAGGCGATCTGGCCGATGGTCGCCAGGCTGGCCGTGGAGCCCAGCAGGCGATAACTGACGTAGGCCAGCAACAGGATCACCACGATGGTGACCCGACGCACCGAGAGCATCCAGTGGCGGAATGCCTCGAACGGCCGCTCGGCGTTGTTGCGCCGCAGCAGCCAGGGCAGCAGCATGTCGTTGGACACCATGGTCGACAGCGCCACGGCCTCGACGATGACCATGCCGGTGGCTGCCGACGCGCCGCCAATGAACGCCAGCAGCGCCAGGCTCGGGTGGGCCTCGGCCAGCGGCAGGCTGATCACGAACGAGTCGGAAATCACCGTCCCCGGCAGCAGCATCTGCCCGGCCAGGGCAATCGGCACCACGAACAGCGCAGCCAGCGCCAGGTACATCGGGAACACCCAGCGTGCCAGGCGCATGTCCTGGGGTTCGATGTTTTCCACCACGGTGACGTGGAATTGCCGCGGCAGGCAGATGATCGCCATCATCGCCACGGCGGTTTGCACCACCATCGACGGCCAGTTGATGGTTTCTTGCCAGTAGTCCTGCAGGTGGATCGACTGGCGCGCCTGGGTGAACAGGTCATCGAAACCGTCGTACAGGTTGAAGACGACGAAAATGCCCACGGCCAGGAAGGCCAGCAGCTTGACCAGCGACTCAAAGGCAATGGCCAGCACCATGCCGCGGTGGTGCTCGGTCACATCCAGGCTGCGGGTACCGAAGACGATGGCGAACAGCGCCAGCACCAGCGACACCACCAGTGCGGTGTCCTGTACCCGGGTGCCGGTGGCGTCGGCGCTGGCGCCGATCAGCAGGTTCACGCCCAGCACGATGCCCTTGAGCTGCAAGGCGATGTACGGCAAGACACCGACCAGGCAGATCAGCGCCACCACCACCGCCAGGGTTTGCGATTTGCCATAGCGGGCGGCGATGAAGTCGGCGATCGAGGTGATGTTCTGCTGCTTGCTGATCAGCACCATCTTCTGCAGCACCCAGGGCGCGAACAGCAGCAGCAGCACCGGGCCCAGGTAGATCGGCAGGAACGCCCAGAGCTGTTCGGCGGCCTGGCCGACCGCGCCGAAGAAGGTCCAGCTGGTGCAGTACACCGCCAGCGACAGGCTGTACACCCAGGCACGCAGCTTCGGCGGCAACGGCGTGCTGCGGCGGTCGCCATAGAAGGCGATGGCGAACATGACGGCCATATAGGCCAGGGCGACCACGGCGATCAGCCCGCTGGACAACGACATGAAAACTCCGAAGCAAAAAGATAACGCGGTCCCGATCAGTCAGTCTGGCACGCAGGTGGCGTTACGTCAGCGCCGACGATAGTCGCGTGGCAGCGGGTCGCAGGGGGAGCCGGCAAGCCTCTGTCATGCTTTACGGGTACCCAACCCATAAAACACCCCTGCCAGTATCACCGACAACACCAGCAGGTAGAAGATCGCCCCCGGCCACAGGTGCACCAGGGCGAACCCCACCATCACCGGCCCCAGTGCCGCGCCAAGGTTGGACAGGTTCTGCGCACCGTAATACACCCCGCGCAGGTGCTCCGGCGCGATCAGGTCGATGAACATGTATTCCGCCGGGATCACGATGATTTCGCCCAGGGTGAACACCAGCATCGCCAGGCACCAGGCCAGCACCGAGCCGGCCAGCGCAAAACCCAGCAGCCCGGCAATGAACAGGCCCATCCCGGCCAGCAACCAGGGCATCAGGCGCTGACGACTGATGCGCCGGCCAATGAGGTATTGCAGGGCGATCACCGTGACCGCGTTGGTGGTCACCAGGTAACCGACCAGCCGCGCCGCCTCGGCCGGGCTGCTGGTCACCACCAGGTACTGCGACAGGTAGGCCGTGAACTGGCCGAACACCACCGCGCTCAGCACCCCGCCCAGGGTAAAGCACACCAGCCTGCGGTCCCGCGCCAGCCCCAGCGCCACCTGGCCGAAACCGGCCGCAGGTTTTTCCGCCGTACTGGCCTGCAGGCTGCGATCACCCAGGCGCCAGTAGGCCAGGCACATGCCCAGGCCGAGCACGGCGGAGGCGATGAACGGCATATGGTCGTGCAACTCCAGCATGGCTACGCCCAGCAGCGGGCCGGTGGCATAGCCGACGTTGCTCAGGGTGTACTTGATGGCGAACACTTCGGCCCGCTCTTCCACCGGCAATAACGCGCAGAACCCGGCCTTGGCAGCGATATCCACCACCGCCAGGGCCAGATTGATCAGCACCAGGCACAGGAAGAACAGCAGTGCCGAGCGGCTGGCGACGGCGCCGACAAAGGCCAGGGCAAACAGCAGGGTGCTGACGCTGACCAGCGTGTGGTTGCGCAAGGTATCCACCAGGTGGCCGCCGTACAGGCTCAACAGCGAGGCAATGATCAGCGCGCCACCGATCAGCAGACCGATCTGGCTGATCGGCAGCTGGAAGTTGTCGGCCAGGTACACCACCAGGTAAGGCAGGGTGAGGGCGCGGGCGACGGTCAGGGTGAAGGTGGTGGTGAGCAGCAGGCGCACGGTGTGCGGGTAGCGTCTTATGGCGGCGAACATAGCCACGTCCTTGTTGTGGAACAGCCTGGTCGGAGCATATGCCACATCAGGCGGGCTGTGCAGCCCATCGCCGGGGAGCCCTCAGGGCATCACCTGGAAGCTGGCCTTTTCCAGCGCCTGCGAGTCCAGGCCGACCATCACGTCGAACCCGCCGGGCTCAATGACAGGGCGCAAGTCACGGTCCATGAAGCCGAGCGCAGACTGGGGTATTTCAAGAACCACCTCTCGAGTCTGGCCGGGTTCGAGCAGCAGCTTTTCGAACCCTATCAGCTGTTTCACCGGCCGGCTTACAGAGGCGCTACGGTCACGCACATACAATTGCACGACTGTTTCACCGCTGCGGGTCCCTTCGTTACGAACAGTGGCCGCGACACGCAAATCCTGCCCCGATCGCAATCGGGCGCTCGACAAACGGGGTGGCGAGACACTGAATCGGGTGTAGCTCAAGCCGAAACCGAAGGGGTAAAGCGGCGTATCGTCGATGTCGTAGTAGCGTGATCGATAAGCAGATGGCGTTGCCGGATCGAACGGCCGACCGGTGTTGAGATGGTTGTAGTACATCGGAATCTGGCCCGCGCTGCGCGGGAAGGTCACCGCCAGCTTGCCAGAGGGGTTGTAATCGCCAAACAGCACGTCGGCGATGGCATTGCCACCTTCGGTTCCACTGAACCAGGTCTCGAGCACCGCATCGGCCCATTGGCTTTCCTCGGTGATGGTCAGCGGGCGACCATTCATCAGTACCAGCACCAACGGCTTGCCAGTCGCCTTCAGCGCGCGCAGCAACGCCCGCTGCTGCTCCGGCAGATTCAGGTCGGTCCTGCTGGCGCCCTCATGGGACATACCCCGGGCCTCACCCAGGGCGGCGACGATGACGTCGGCCCGGCGGGCAGCGGCGACGGCCTGTGCAATCAGGGTTTCGGGCGCCGTCGGATCGAAGCTCATCTGGTTGTCGGCCAGCAGTGCAAAGGCAAGCGGGTCGTCACTGATGTTCGCGCCTTTGGCGTACACCAGCCTGGCGTCAGGTGCCTGGGCGTTTTCGATGCCCCGACGCAAGGTGATCGCGTGCCCGGGCTTGCCGCTGGCATGCCAGCTGCCCAGGATGTCCAGCGCATTGTCGGCCAGCGGCCCGACCAGGGCGATGTTCGCGTGCGGGTTCAGTGGCAGTACCTGCTTGTGATTTTTCAGCAGTACCAGCGAGCGCCGCGCCATATCCCTGGCCTCGGCACGGTGAAGGCGTTGCGCTTCGCCGACGGCTGCATGGGGTGCCTGCAGGCGGCGAAAAGGGTCATGGAACAGGCCAAGATCGTACTTGGTGGACAGCACCTGGCGCACCGCGGCATCGAGTTGTTGCTCACTTGCCAGCCCTTGCTTGATCAGGCTCGGCAAGTACCGGGCGAAGTAGCGGTCACTCATGCTCATCTGTGTGCCGGCGGTGAACGCCGCTTCCGCCGCACCCTGGCCGTCCTCGGCAATTCCATGGTCGGTCAGCTCCGCCACCGCACCGTGATCACTGATGACCAGCCCGTTGAACTGCCACTGCCGACGAAGCACGTCCTGCAGCAGCCAGCGGTTGGCAGTTGCCGGCACGCCGTTGAGGCTGGTCAACGCGGTCATTACAGCGCCAGCCCCGGCGTCCACCGCCGCCTTGAAGGGCGGCAGGTGGTCTTCGGCCAGGCGTCGCTCGCTCATGTCCGTGGTGTTGTAGTCGCGGCCACCCTCGACTGCGCCATAGCCGGCGAAATGCTTTACGCAGGCCATCAAGCTGTTGCTGGCCCCCAGTGTCGGCCCCTGCAGTGCGCGGATCACTACCTGGGCGATGCGTGCGGCAAGGTAGGTATCTTCGCCGTAGCCCTCCGACATCCTGCCCCAGCGCGGATCGCGACTGATATCCAGCACGGGGGCGAATGTCATGTCCAGGCCATCGGCGGAACCTTCGATGGCGGCCACCCGGGCAGCGCTGGCGATTGCGTCGAGGTCCCAGCTTGAAGCCTGGCCAAGGTTGATCGGAAAGATCGTGCGCTGCCCGTGCACCATATCGCCAGCAAAGAACAGCGGGATGCGCAGCCGGCTGCGCTGGGTGGCCGCCTGCTGAAGGGCGCGGATCTGCGCAGGGGTTATGCCGGGTTCGGTGAACATCGCCCCCACTTCACCCCGGGCAACCGCATCGAGCTCCGTGCTGGAGGGCGGCGCAGCGCGTGCATGCTGCATGCGTAGTTGGCCGATTTTCTCCTGCACGGTCATTTGCCTGAGCAGCGCATCCAGCAACGCGTCCTTGTCGGCGCTCATGGAGTGCCCGCTGGCGGGGTAGGCGGCGAGCAAGGCCGCAAGCCAGAGGGTTGCCACAGGCCTTTTGCGCAAAACCTTGATCAGACCGATACGCTTGTTCATCCAGGTTTCCGGCAGAACACATAGCCTGGACATTGATGCCTGGGCGCGTAACTCGCTACTGTCATTACTGTCAGTTGACATCTGCGATGTGGCTTTGCAGCGTCATGCGCATTCTAATAAGGCAACGGGCCCTTCTGGCCGAACCCAGGACCAAGGACGATGAGTCACTCCTCGCAATTCACCTTGCTCGGCAAACGGCGCTTCCTGCCGTTCTTCATCACCCAGTCACTGGGTGCCTTCAACGACAACCTGTTCAAGCAGTCTCTGATCCTGGCGATCCTGTTCAAGCTCAGCCTGGGCGACGGTGACCGTTCGATCTGGGTCAACCTGTGCGCCTTGCTCTTCATCCTGCCGTTCTTCCTGTTCTCGGCGCTGGGTGGGCAGTTTGGGGAAAAGTTCGCCAAGGATGCGTTGATCCGCTTCATCAAGCTGGCCGAGATCGTGATCATGTCGGTCGGTGCGCTGGGGTTCATCACCAACCACCTGGCGCTGATGCTGGTGGCGCTGTTCGGCATGGGCACCCACTCGGCGCTGTTCGGCCCGGTGAAGTATTCGATCCTGCCGCAGGCCCTGCGTGAAGAGGAACTGGTCGGTGGCAATGGGCTGGTGGAAACCGGCACCTTCCTGGCCATCCTCGCCGGCACCATCGGCGCCGGGGTGATGATGTCGGCCGATAGCTATGCCACGGTGGTGGCTGGTGGCGTGGTCGGCACGGCAGTGCTCGGCTACCTGGCCAGCCGCTGGATCCCGCGGGCGGCTGCCGCCGCGCCGGAAATGGCCCTGGACTGGAATATCTTCAAACAGTCGTGGGCGATCCTGCGCATGGGTCTGGGCCAGCCGCCAGCGGTGTCGCGCTCGATTGTCGGCAACTCGTGGTTCTGGTTCGTCGGCGCCATCTACCTCACGCAGATCCCGGCCTACGCCAAGGACTGGCTGCACGGTGACGGTACGGTCGTGACCCTGGTGCTGACACTGTTTTCGGTGGGCATCGCGCTGGGCTCGCTGCTGTGCGAACGGCTTAGTGGGCGCAAGGTGGAAATCGGCCTGGTACCGTTCGGCTCGTTCGGCCTGACCCTGTTCGGCCTGCTGTGGTGGTGGCATTCCGGCGATGTGCCGGCGGCAGCGACGCCGCATGACTGGCTGGCGCTGCTGGGCATGCGCGAGGCCTGGTGGATTCTGCTTTCCATCGTTGGCCTTGGTGTGTTCGGCGGTTTCTATATCGTGCCGCTTTACGCGCTGATCCAGGCGCGCACTGCCGAAGACCAGCGCGCGCGGGTGATCGCCGCCAACAATATCCTCAATGCCCTGTTCATGGTGGTGTCGGCGCTGCTCACCATCGTGCTGCTGGGCGTGGCCGAGCTGAGTATTCCGCAGCTGTTCCTGGTGGTGTCGCTGCTCAATATCGCGGTTAACGCCTATATCTTCAGGATCGTGCCCGAGTTCACCATGCGCTTCCTGATCTGGCTGCTCAGCCATTCGATGTACCGCGTGCAGCACCGTGACCTCGAGCGCATCCCCGACCAGGGCGCAGCGTTGCTGGTGTGCAACCATGTGTCGTTCGTCGATGCACTGCTGCTGGGCGGGGCAATCCGCCGGCCGATCCGCTTCGTGATGTACTACAAGATCTACAACCTGCCGGTGCTCAACTTCGTCTTTCGCACCGCAGGCGCCATTCCGATTGCCGGGCGCAACGAAGACCCGACCATCTACGAGCGGGCGTTTGCGCGTATTGCCGAGTACCTGGCCGATGGCGAACTGGTGTGCATCTTCCCCGAGGGCAAGCTGACCGGTGATGGCGAGATCGACGTGTTCAAGGGCGGCGTCAACCGCATCCTCGAAGAAACCCCGGTGCCGGTGATTCCGCTGGCGTTGCAGGGTTTGTGGGGCAGCTTCTTCAGCCGCGACCCGGCCAAGGGCTTTTTCAAGCGGCTGTGGTCGCGGGTGACCATCGTGGCCGGCGCCGCGATCCCGGTGGAGGCGGCGCAGCCCGACGTGTTGCGCGAGCAGGTCAGCCGTTTGCGAGGTGACCTGCGCTAGGGGAGGGGGTCAGCTGGCGCTGACTTTCAGGCCTACCAGGCCGATGATGATCAGCGCCACGCTGGCCAGCCGTATCAGGGCCATCGACTCGCCAAACAGGATGATGCCGGCGACTACCGTGCCAACCGCGCCAACGCCGGTCCAGATGGCATAGGCAGTGCCCAGCGGCAGCTCTTTCATGGCCAGGCCCAGCAGGCCCAGGCTGACAGCCATGGCGGCGACGGTGAGTACGGTGGGCAGTGGCTTGCTGAAACCGTCGGTGTATTTCAGGCCGACGGCCCAGCCGACCTCGAACAGGCCGGCGAAGAACAGGATGATCCAGGACATGGTGCGTCTCCATCGTTGCAAATGATGGGGCCGTCCCCGGAATGGTCACGCGGTGCGTCGCGAGGTCGTCCTCACAGTGAGCACCATGGTGCACACCTGCGGGTCTCAGGGCAAGCCTGTACGGGCCTCTTCGCGGGTGAACCCGCTCCCACAAGGCCTGATGGCTGTGCGGCCCTGTGGGAGCGGGTTCACCCGCGAAGAGGCCCGCATAGGCATACATCAATGCTTGGCCGGTTCGATCCCTTCAGCCTCGGTCTCAGGCTCATCCATCCGCCGAAACCAGGTCGAAAGCAGCGCCCCGGAAATATTGTGCCAGACGCTGAACAAAGCACTGGGCACGGCCGCCAGCGGCGAGAAGTGCGCCGCAGCCAATGCTGCGCCCAGCCCGGAGTTCTGCATGCCCACCTCCAGCGCCAGCGATTTGCGCTGGGCCAGAGGCAGCTTGCACACCTTGCCGGTCAGGTACCCGAGCAGATAACCGAAGCTGTTGTGCAGCATCACCACCGCCATGATCAGCAGCCCCGACTCGGCTATCTTCGCCTGGCTGGCTGCTACCACCGCGCACACGATCATCACGATGCTCACCACCGATACCAGCGGCAGCACCTGTACCGCTGCCTGCACCCGGGCACCGAGCAAACGCTGGGCCAGCACGCCGAGCACGATGGGCAGCATCACCAGCTGCAGGATCGACCAGAACATGTCCATGAAGGACACCGGCAACCAGGCCGAGGCCAGGAACCAGATCAGCGCCGGGGTCAGCAGCGGGGCGAGCAGGGTGGTGACTGCAGCGATCGCCACGGCCAGCGCCAGGTCGCCCTTGGACAGCCACACCATCACATTCGACGCCGTGCCGCTTGGGCAGCAGCCGACCAGGATCACGCCTACGGCGATTTCCGCCGGCAGGTGGAACAGCTGGCACAGCAGCCAGGCCATGCCCGGCATGATCACGAAGTGTGCGACCACACCCAGCATTACCCGCCAGGGCTGGCGGGCGAGGGCGGCGAAGTCGTCGAGCTTGAGGGTGAGGCCCATGCCGAACATCACCAGCCCCAGCAGCGGCACGATGGCCACCTTGAGGGCGATGAACCATTGCGGTTGCAGGAAGGCCAGCACGGCGAACACCAGCACCCACAGGGCGAAGGTGTTGCCGACGAAGCGGCTGAGGGCGGCGAGGGCGCGCATGGGGGGCAATTCCTTTTCTATTTATTGCTTTGTGAAATTCCACGGCCCTGTCGCCGACAAGCCAGCTCCCACAGGTAGGCGACAGATTCTGAAAACTGTGGCGTACCTGTGGGCGCTGGCTTGCCGGCGATAGGGCCGGTGCAGACAAAAATGGCTTTCAGGCCTGCACTGGCATTTCAAGACACATCAGACCCCTTGCGGAATCTCTTCACCACCCAGTGCCTCGAACAGCACCGGCAGGAACTCGGCAAAGGTCATCATCATCAGCTGGAAGCTGGCATCGAACTGCTGGGCCGCCTCGTCACCGCCGTCCTGCTCGGCCTGCTCTTGCAGCAGCTCCTCGAACTTCAGGCGCTTGATCACCATCTTGTCGTCCAGGACGAACGACAGCTTGTCCTGCCAGGCCAGGGCCAACTGGGTCACCACCTTGCCGGTGCTCAGGTGCAGCTGGATTTCCTCGCTGGTCAGATCCTGGCGCTTGCAGCGCACGATGCCGCCGTCTTCGGCGGTGTCGCGCAGCTCGCATTCGTCCAGCACATAGAAGCCTTCGGCGGCCTGCTGCGACTTGACCCAGTCGGTCATGGTGGCAGCCGGTGCAATTTTCACTGTCGCCGGGCGCACCGGCAGCGAGCCCATCACTTCACGCAGTGTCGACAGCAGGTCTTCGGCACGCTTGGCGCTGGCCGAGTTGACCAGGATCACGCCCAGGCGCGGGGCAATTGCGGCGAAGATCATCGAGCGGCGGATGAACGCGCGCGGCAGGAACGCCTGGATGATCTCGTCCTTGATCTGGTCACGCTCCTTTTTATAGACCTTGCGCATTTGCTCGGTCTCGATCTCTTCGACCTTTTCCTTGACCGCGTCGTTGACCACGCTGCTCGGCAGGATGCGTTCTTCCTTGCGCGCGGCGATCAGCAGGTACTCGCCGCTGACATGCACCAGGGGAGCGTCTTCGCCTTTGCCGAACGGCGCGACGAAACCATAGGTGGTCAGCTCCTGGCTGGCGCAGGGGCGGGCCGGCTTGCTGGCCAGGGCGGCTTCCAGCGCTTCAGCCTCGAACGGGACATCCTGGGTCAGGCGGTAGGTCAGCAGGTTCTTGAACCACATGAGGGGCAATCTCTCCTTAATGCATAAGGCGGGCATTATTCTCCGAGCGCTGCTCTGAGACCAGCCCTGTCACAGGGCCAGCAGTGGCTTATCGGTAAAACAACTGCACCGCAGCGCTAGGTCTTTGAAAGGCCTGAGGTTTTTTTTGAAAAAAGTTTAAAAAGTGCTTGCCAGGGTACAGGTGCGTCCGTAGAATGCGCGCCACACCGAGACGAAGGGTGATTAGCTCAGCCGGGAGAGCATCTGCCTTACAAGCAGAGGGTCGGCGGTTCGATCCCGTCATCACCCACCACTCGATGTATAGCGCAGCGGTAGTTCAGTCGGTTAGAATACCGGCCTGTCACGCCGGGGGTCGCGGGTTCGAGTCCCGTCCGCTGCGCCATATTCCACTTCCAGGGCCCACTGAACACCCGGAAGTAACAAAGAAAGCGACCCTAGGGTCGCTTTTTTTGTGGGCGAATTTTGGCATTTGTACGATATTTGAAAAAACTTCGATAAGTGCTTGCCAGAGCGGAAAGTCGCCCGTAGAATGCGCGCCACACCGAGAGACATGGGTGATTAGCTCAGCCGGGAGAGCATCTGCCTTACAAGCAGAGGGTCGGCGGTTCGATCCCGTCATCACCCACCACTCGATGTATAGCGCAGCGGTAGTTCAGTCGGTTAGAATACCGGCCTGTCACGCCGGGGGTCGCGGGTTCGAGTCCCGTCCGCTGCGCCATATTCCACTTCCAGGGCCCACTGAACACCCGGAAGTAACAAAGAAAGCGACCTTAGGGTCGCTTTTTTTGTTACTGAACGCATGGAATGCAGCACCGTCAGCGACGGCGCTCTTCTTCCCGCAAGGTCAGCACCTCAAAACCATCCTCGGTCACCGCCACGGTATGCTCCCACTGCGCCGACAAGCTGTTGTCGCGGGTAATCACCGTCCAGCCATCCTTCAACGTCCGTGTCCCGCGGCTGCCCTGGTTGATCATCGGCTCGATGGTGAACACCATGCCCGGCGTGAGCTTCATGCCCATCCCGCGCTGGCCGATGTGCAGCACCTCCGGCCCTTCGTGCATCTGCTGGCCAATGCCATGCCCGCAGTATTCGCGCACCACGCTGTAGCCCGCTGCTTCGGCATGGCGCTGCACGGCATGGCCGATATCACCGAGCGTCGCCCCCGGGCGCACCTGTTCGATGCCTTTCCACAACGCGTCGTAGGTGGTGTCGACCAGCCGCTGCGCTTCATCGCTGATGTGCCCGATACAGTACATCTTCGATGAGTCGGCGATGTAGCCACCCTGTTCCAGGGTGATGTCGACGTTGATGATCGAGCCGTCCTTCAGCACTTCATCCGCCTTGGGGATGCCATGACAGACGACGTGGTCCACCGAGGTATTGAGCGAGTAGGGGAACCCGTACTGGCCCTTGCTCGCCGGGCGTGCCTTGAGCGTGTCGACGATGAACGCTTCAGCGCGGTCATTGATTTGCATCGTCGTAACACCAGGGCGGATGAAACCGTCGAGTTCGGCGAACACCTGGGCCAGCAGCTGGCCGGCACGGCGCATCAGGTCGAGTTGGGCAGGGGTCTTGAGAATCACTTTGGACATGGGGGGAGGGCAGGCGCTCATGCTGGAAATTGACCCAGCATAGCGCCAGGGAGTGCGAGGCTGCCACCGCTTGGTGCATTGCCTGGGCCGGCCCTTTCGCGGGTGAACTCGCTCCCACAGGCACATCACCGCCCTCAGGCCTTGCGTCAACCCTGTGGGAGCGGCGGTGCGGCGATCCGATTCACCCGCGAAAGGGCCGGCACAGCTGGCCCGTAATTTGCTGATCAACCTGCATCCAGGGCTATCAACGTCGACTGCCCACAACATTTCACGACAAAGGCGCCGTGTTGTCCCCGCTTGCCAGGCAAGGCGGGGGCAACCGGCGCCTTTTTTGCACGCCCGGAACAGGAGCCCGCCCATGGCCAATAGCGAAGTACGCAGCGTCTGCCCCTATTGCGGCGTCGGTTGCGGCATCGTCATGAGCGTTGCCGACGGCAAGGTCGGCAAGATCAGCGGCGACAAACTGCACCCCAGCAATTTCGGCCGCCTGTGCACCAAAGGCCTTACCGCGCATGTGCCGCTGAGCGCCGCCGGGCGCATGGCGGACGCCTATGTGCGCCAGCAACGCAGCCAGCAGCCGATACGCACCGGCATGGACCAGGCTATCGCCGCCACCGCTGCACGCCTGCGCGGCATCATCGACCAGCACGGCGCCGATGCAGTGGCGCTGTACGTGTCCGGGCAGATGTCGCTGGAGGCCCAGTACCTGGCCAACAAACTGGCCAAGGGATTTATCCGCACCCGCCATATCGAGTCCAACTCGCGCCTGTGCATGGCCAGTGCGGGCAGCGGCTACAAACTGTCGCTCGGTGCCGACGGCCCGCCCGGCAGCTATCAGGACTTCGAGCACGCCGATGTGTTCCTGGTGATCGGTGCCAACATGGCCGACTGCCACCCGATCCTGTTCCTGCGCCTGCTCGATCGGGTCAAGGCCGGGGCGAAGCTGATCGTGGTCGACCCACGGCGCAGTGCCACCGCCGACAAGGCCGACCTGTTCCTGCAGGTGCGCCCCGGCAGCGACATGGCCTTGCTCAACGGCCTGCTGTACCTGCTGCAGCGCAATGGCCATACCGACCCCGACTTCATCGCCCGCCACACCGAGGGCTGGGACCAACTGCCGGCCTTTCTCGACGACTACACCCCCGAGCGCGTGGCCGCCATCACCGGGCTGACCGAGGCCGACATCATCCAGGCCGCCGAATGGATCGGTGGCGCCAACAACTGGATGAGCTGCTGGACCATGGGCCTGAACCAGAGCGTTCACGGCACCTGGCACAGCAACGCTATCTGCAACCTGCACCTGGCCACGGGCGCGATCTGCCGCCCCGGCAGCGGGCCGTTCTCGCTGACCGGCCAGCCCAATGCCATGGGCGGCCGCGAGATGGGCTACATGGGCCCAGGCCTGCCAGGCCAGCGCTCGGCGCTGGTGGCCGCCGACCGCGCCTTCGTCGAACAGCAATGGCAGTTGGCACCCGGCAGCCTGCGCAGCGAGGGCGGCGAGGGCACGGTGGCGCTGTTCGAACAGCTGAAAACGGCTGAAGTGAAAGCCTGCTGGATCATCTGCAGCAACCCGGTGGCCAGCGTCGCCAACCGTCAGCAGGTCATCGACGGCCTGCGCCAGGCCGAGCTGGTCATTACCCAGGATGCCTTCCTCGACACCGAAACCAACCGTTACGCCGACATCCTGCTGCCGGCCGCGCTGTGGGCAGAAGGCGAGGGCGTGATGATCAACAGCGAGCGCAACCTGACCCTGATGCCACGCGCCGTCGAGCCGCCCGGGCAGAGCCTGCCGGACTGGCAGATCATCGCCCGCGTCGCCTGCGCCATGGGCTATGCCGAGGCCTTCGACTACCCCGATGCCGAAGCGGTTTACGAGGAAATCCGCCGTTTCCACAATCCCGCAACCGGCTACGACCTGCGCGGTATCGGCTATGCCGACCTCCGCCAACAGCCGCGTCAGTGGCCCAGCGCCCCCGGGCGTGAAGCTGAGCGCAGCCCGCTGCGCTATATCAACGACGGCAGCAGCCAGGCGATGCTGCACGACGCCGAGGGCCAACGGCCGGCGCTGGCCTTTCCGACCGCCAGCGGCAAGGCCCGCTTCTTCGCCCGGCCATGGCTGCCGGCGCCGGAGCTGCCGGATGCCGACTACCCCATGGTGCTGAATACCGGCCGCGTGCAGCACCAGTGGCACACCCTGACCAAGACCGGCAAGGTGCCGGCGCTGAACAAGCTGGAGCCCGGGGCTTTCGTCGAAATTCACCCTGACGACGCCGCTCGCCTGGGCATCGCCGACAAGGACCAGCTGGCCATTCGCTCGCGGCGTGGCCAAGCCGTGCTGCCGGCGCGCATCAGTGATCGGGTGATGCCGGGTAACTGTTTTGCGCCGTTCCACTGGAACGACCTGATCGGCGAGCAACTGGCGATCAATGCCGTCACCTGCGATGCGGTCGACCCGCTGTCGTTGCAGCCCGCCCTCAAACACTGCGCCGTGGCCCTTGAGCGGGTCGCCGGTGAGCGTATCGAAGCCCTTGACCTGAACACTGCCATTCCGGAGCCAGCCCGCATGCCGACCGCCACCCTGTCCCGCCTGCTTGGCCTGGACCAACTGCCGGCCCCGGTGCTGGCCGAGGAAGAGCGCCATTACCTGCAAGGCTTTTTGCTGGGCCTGGATCAGTCGCGCGCCGAAGGCGTGCCCAGCCTGCCGGCCACTGCGCCGCTGGCTGCCAACCGCCGGTTGTTCGTCGACGGCCTGCTCGCCGGGCTGTTTGCCCAGCCAGCGGCCCTGCCCGTTGCGCTGCAGGCGGCGCCGAAGCATCAGGTGCTGTGGGCCTCGCAGACCGGCAATGGCGAGCTGCTGGCCGAACGCTGTGCCGAGCGCCTGCGCGCAGCCGGCCTGGACGTGCAGCTCAGCTGCATGGAGGCGGTCAGCCCGAGCCAGCTGCAGGGGGTGCCCAGTGTGGTGTTGATCGCCAGCACCTTTGGCGATGGCGAGGCGCCCGACAGCGCGGCGGCTTTCTGGCAGGCCTTGCAGGGCGAGGAAGGCGCCCACTGCGCCGAGTTGCCCTATGCCGTGCTGGCCCTGGGCGACTCCAGCTACGACCAGTTCTGCGGCTTTGGCCGCAAGCTCGACCAGCGCCTGGCCGAGCTGGGTGGGCGGCGCCTGTTGCAACGGGTGGACTGCGAGCCGGACTTCGACGACACCTTCGCCGACTGGCTCGAGGCCCTGCTGCCCACGCTGGGGCGTGCAAGCACAGCGCAAGCGCTCAGTGAACCGGCCACTGTGGCCACCTACAGCAAGCAGCAGCCGTGGGTCGCCAGCGTGCTGGAAAACCGCCTGCTCAATGGCCCAGGCGCCAGCAAGGAAACCCGCCAGCTGGTCTTCGACCTCAGTGGCAGCGGCTTCAGCTATGCGGCCGGTGATGCCTTGGGGGTGTGGCCGCGTAACTGCCCGGCCCTGGTCGACGAACTGCTGGCGCTGATGCAGCTTGACGGCCAGGTCTTGGTCGAGCTCAACGGTAAGCCTGCCATGCCTCTGGCCGAAGCGCTGCAAACGCATCTGGAAATCGCCAAGGTCACTGCGCAGCAACTGCAGGCCTTTGCCGTCAATGCGCCCGATCTGCAGCGCCTGCTGCAGCCCGCGTGCAAAAGCGAATTGCAGGCCTGGCTGTGGGGCCGGCAACTGGTCGATGTACTGCGCGCTTTCCCCCAGCAGCTGCCGCTGGCCAGCTGGCTGGCGCTGCTCAAGCCGTTGCAGCCACGCCTTTACTCGATCAGCTCCAGCCCGCTGGCGCACCCGGGCCAGGTACACCTGACCGTGTCGACGGTTCGTTATGGCGAGCGCAAAGGGGTGTGCTCGAGCTTTCTCGCCGACCGTGCGCAGGCGTTGCGGGTGGCGATCTTCCCCCAGGTGTCGAAGCACTTCCGTCTGCCTGAGGACGATAGCCTGCCAGTGATCATGGTCGGCCCTGGCACTGGCATCGCGCCATTTCGCGCCTTTCTCGAAGAGCGTCAGGCCCGTGGGGCAAACGGCGGCAACTGGCTGTTCTTCGGCGAGCAGTACGCGGCTACCGATTTCTATTACCAGGACCAGCTGCAAGCCTGGCAGGCAGCCGGCCACCTGCGCCTGGACACGGCGTTCTCGCGGGACCAGGCGCAGAAGGTCTATGTGCAGCAGCGCATGCTGGAGCAGGGCGCCGAGTTGTGGCGCTGGCTGCAGGCGGGGGCGTACTTCTATGTGTGTGGTGATGCCCAGCGCATGGCCAAGGATGTGGATGCGGCATTGCGTGCCGTGGTGGCCGAGCATGGCGGGATGGATGCGGCGCAGGCGGCTGCCTATGTCGAAGGTTTGAGCAAGGCCAGGCGTTATCGGCGGGATGTGTACTGAGTGCACCGGGATGGGGTGATGTGCACTGTGAATGTGCATGCCTGTGCCGGCCTCTTTGCGGGTGAGCCCGCTCCCACAGGTACTGTGCAAGCCTGAGAGCCTGTGGAGCCCCCGTGGGAGGGGGGCACCCGCGAAGAGGCCGGCACAGGCAAGGCAATTGGCACAGTCCCTGCTTTATCTCCACTACAACAAGCCCCGCTGATCAACGGCGATCAACCCGGGGCACACCGTGATGAATACAGGCAAAGGCGCCTGGAGCTTCGGCTCCAGGCGCTTTTTTTTTGATCGAGGATCGGCTTATGAAGGCAACAGCGAGCAGCGCGCAACAACAGCGACTGGTCATCGTCGGCAACGGCATGGTCGGCCACCATTGCGTCGAGCAACTGGTCAGCCGTGGCGCCCTGCAGCGCTTCGAGGTGCGGGTGTTTGGTGAAGAACGCCAGCGCGCCTACGACCGCGTGCACCTGTCCGAGTACTTTGCTGGCAGCTGTGCCGAAACCCTGGCCCTGTGCGAGCACGATTTCTACAACACTAACGGCGTTCACCTGCACCTGGGCGAAGCCGTGCTGGAAATCGACCGCGAGCGTTGCGAGGTGATCACCAGCGAGGGCCGTTACGGCTACGACCACCTGGTGCTGGCCACTGGTTCATACCCCTTCGTACCGCCGATCGAAGGCTCCAGCGGCCATGCCCGCCTGGTCTACCGCAGCCTTGACGACCTTGATGCCATTCGCGCTGCTGCCGCCGATGCCCGCCGTGGCGTGGTGGTCGGTGGTGGCCTGCTTGGCCTGGAGGCCGCCAACGCCCTGAAGTCGCTGGGCCTGGAAGCCCATGTGGTGGAGTTCGCGCCCCGGCTGATGCCGGTGCAACTGGACGGCGAAGGCGGTGCCGCGCTCAAGGCGCAGATCGAAGCGCTGGGCGTGAGTGTGCACCTGTCACGCGCCACCCAGTCGATCAGTGCCGGTGAGGCCTACCGCTATCGCATGAACTTCGATGGCGGCGAGCACCTGGAAACCGACCTGATCGTGTTCTCCGCCGGCATTCGCCCGCAAGATGCCCTGGGCCGTGCCTGCGGCCTGGACATCGCCGCGCGGGGCGGCGTGGTAATCGACGACCACTGCCGCAGCAGCGACCCGCGCATCTTCGCCATTGGCGAGTGCGCCTCGTGGAACGGCAGCGTGTTCGGCCTGGTCGCCCCGGGCTACAGCATGGCGCGCAACCTGGCAGCGTTGCTGATGGATGAGGCGGCGGTGGCATTCAGCGGTGCCGATATGTCGACCAAGCTCAAGCTGCTGGGCGTGGATGTCGGCTCGATCGGCGACGCCCACGGCGCCACGCCGGGCGCACGCAGCTACCGCTTCATCGACGAAGCCAACAGCGCCTATCGGCGGCTGGTGGTGGATGCCAGCGGCAAGCGGGTACTGGGTGCGGTGCTGGTCGGCGACAACAGTTACTACGACACCCTGCTGCAGTACGCCCAGAACGCTATCGCCCTGCCGGCCGACCCGGCAGCGTTGATCCTGCCGCAAGGCGGTGGCGTGCCGGCCTTGGGCGCCGATGCGTTGCCCGACAGCGCGACCATCTGCTCCTGCCACAACGTCAGCAAGGCCGCGGTGTGCGCCGCCATCGACAGCGGTTGCAGCGACCTCGCTGCGGTCAAGGGCTGCACCAAGGCCGCGACCGGCTGCGGGGGCTGCGCGGCCCTGCTCAAGCAAGTCTTCGAACACGAGCTGACTGCCCGTGGCGTGGCGGTGGACAAGCGCCTGTGCGAGCACTTCGCCTACACCCGTCAGGAGCTGTATGGCCTGGTGCGGGTGGAGGGCATCCGTACCTTCAACCAGCTGCTCGAACGCCATGGCAAAGGCCACACTGGCTGTGACATCTGCAAGCCGGCAGCGGGCAACATCCTCGCCTCGTGCTGGAACCAGCCGATCATGGACCCGGCGCTGGTGCCGCTGCAGGACACCAACGACACCTTCATGGCCAACATGCAGAAGAACGGCACCTACTCGGTGGTGCCGCGTATTCCGGGAGGTGAAATCACCCCCGACAAGCTCATCGTCATCGGCCAGGTGGCGAAAAAGTACGACCTGTACACCAAGATCACCGGCGGCCAGCGCATCGACCTGTTCGGCGCCCAGTTGCACGAGCTGCCGCTGATCTGGGGCGAGCTGATCGAGGCCGGTTTCGAGACCGGCCACGCCTATGGCAAGTCGACCCGCACGGTGAAGTCGTGCGTGGGCAGCACCTGGTGCCGCTACGGCGTGCAGGACAGCGTCGCCATGGCCCTGCGCCTGGAAGACCGCTATAAGGGCCTGCGCAGCCCGCACAAGCTCAAGTTCGCGGTATCTGGCTGCACCCGCGAATGTGCCGAGGCGCAGAGCAAGGACATCGGCGTGATCGCCACCGACAAGGGCTGGAACCTCTACGTGTGTGGCAATGGCGGCATGCGCCCGCGGCATGCCGAACTGTTCGCTACCGACCTCGACGACGAGACCCTGGTGCGGTTGATCGACCGCGTGCTGATGTTCTACATCCGCACCGCCGACAAGCTGCAGCGCACGTCGGTGTGGCGCGAGAACCTGGAGGGCGGGCTGGACTACCTGAAGCAGGTGGTCCTCGACGACAGCCTGGGCCTGGCCCACGAGCTGGAGGCGCAGATGCAGCATGTGGTCGAGCAGTATGAATGCGAATGGGCCAACGCCCTCAACGACCCGGAAAAGCTCAAGCGCTTCCGCACCTTCGTCAACGACCATCGCGCCGACCCGGACGTACATTTCGTGCGCGAACGTGAACAACGCCGACCGGCGGCGCCGTTGCACCTGATCCCTACTGTCGAGGAGGCTGTCTGATGAATCTGTCCAATGCTGCTGTGAAAACCCGCGAAAACTGGCAGGCGGTATGCCGGGCGCAAGACCTGGTGGCCGATTCTGGCGTGGTGGTGTGGCTCGACGGTGCCCAGGTCGCGCTGTTCTATCTTCCTGGGCAAGCCCAAACCCTGTACGCGGTGGACAACCGCGACCCACGCTCCGGCGCCAACATCATCGGCCGCGGGCTGGTCGGTAGCGTGCAAGGGGAACTGGTTGTGGCCGCGCCGTTGTACAAGCAGCGCTTCAGCTTGCAGAGCGGGGCATGCCTGGATGATGGGGGCCAGCGGTTGCGGGTGTGGCCGGTGCGGTTGAAGGGTGAGTGGGTGGAATTGGCGGTAGCCTGATCATGGTGCATTGCCCGTGCCGGCCCTTTCGCGGGTAAACCCGCTCCTGACAGATCGCGTCCCGTTGCAGGAGCAGGTTTACCCGCGAAGAGGCCGGGACAGGTGGCCTAGATCACCAGCCCTTGAGGTTTATGCCCGGCAAACACATCCACCAGGCTGGCCACCACCATCTCGCCCATGCGCGTGCGGGTCTGCACCGTGGCACTGGCGCGATGCGGCTGCAGCACCACATCCTCACGCTCGAACAACGCCTCGGGCGCTCGCGGTTCATCGGCAAACACATCCAGCCCCGCCCCCGCGATCTCGCCGGCCTGCAACGCAGCGGTCAAGGCGGGCTCATCCACCAGCTTGCCGCGCGCGATGTTGATCAGGTAACCCTCGCTGCCCAAGGCCCGCAGCACGTCGCGATTGATCAGCGCCTCACCCTTGTCGGCCGCCGCTGCAAGGATCAGCGCATCGCTGTCCTTGGCCAGCTGCAGCAGGTCGGCCTCGAAGCCGTAAGGCACATCCAGCGCCTGCAGGTCGGTGTAGCGAATCGGGCAACCGAACGCGGCCGCCCGCTGCGCCACCGCGCGGCCGACCCGGCCCATGCCGACGATGCCCACGCGCATGCCCGACACTTGACGGGCCAGCGGCAACGGCGCCAGCGGCGTGGGACTGGTGGCCCAATGGCCGGCGCGCACGAAACGGTCACCGGTGCAGATACCCCGGCACAAACCGATCAGCATGCCGATGGCGAGATCGGCGACGTCTTCGGTTAGGGCACCGATGGTCGCTGTCACCTGGATGCCGCGGTCGCGGGCGTAGGCCAGGTCGATCGCGTCGGTGCCGACACCGTTGACCGCAATCACTTCCAGATTGGGCAGGCGCGCCATCAGCGCCTGGCTGATACCAGTGTGGCCGCCGGTGATCACGCCGCGAATATTGTCGGCATGCTGGCTGACATAGGCCTCCTTGTCGGCCTGTTCGTAGTAGCGGTGTACGGTGAACAACTGTTCAAGGCGCTCACGGATTTGCGGGATGAGGATCGGGCTAAGTTGCAGGACTTCTGGTTTCATCGGTCACTCCATCAGGAACAGGGCTCATCGAAAACAAGGTTCAGCCACGGCCAACGAATGGCATGTTGCTGGCCATCACGGTCATGTTCAGTACGTTGGCGTCCAGCGGCAGCGCGGCGATGTAGCGCACCGCGTCGGCCACATGGCGCACGTCGAGCATCGGCTCGGCGGCGATCTCGCCATTGGCCTGGCGCACACCACGGGTCATGCGTTCGGACAGCTCGGTCAGGGCGTTGCCGATGTCCACCTGGCTACAGACGATGTTGTAAGGCCGGCCATCCAGCGCCAGTGCCTTGGTCAGGCCCAGCACCGCATGCTTGCTGGCGGTGTAGGGCGCGGTGAACGGGCGCGGGGTATGCGCCGAGATCGAGCCGTTGTTGATGATCCGCCCGCCTTGCGGCTGCTGGCGGCGCATCAGGCCGAAGGCCGCACGGGCACAGAGGAACACCCCGTCGACGTTGGTGGCGATGACGTTGCGCCAGTTTTCCAGCGGTAGCTCGTCGACCGGTACGGCGGGGGCGTTGATGCCGGCATTGTTGAAGATCACGTCCAGGCGGCCATGTACCTCCTCGATGGTGGCGAACAGCTGCGCGACGCTCTGTTCATCGCGCACGTCAGTGGGTACAGCCATGGCTTCACCGCCCGCTGCCTGCGCGTGTTCGACGACTGCTTGCAGCGGTTCGCGGCGGCGCCCGGCGAGGACCAGGCTGAAGCCGTCTTCCAGCAAGGCGAGGGCGACCGCGAGGCCGATGCCGCTGCCGGCGCCGGTGACCAAAGCGATTTTCTTGTTCTGCTTCATTTCGTCACTCCAGGGGAATCAGGCAGCGTTGGCGGCTTGCCCGACAGGGCGGGGGCCGACGCGCAGGTGCAGTTCGCCGATACCGTCGATGCCGGCATGGATCGTGTCGCCCGGGTTCAGCGGCGCCACGCCGGGCGGGCTGCCGGTCATGATCAGGTCGCCCGGGCGTAGCGGCAGCTGGCGGGACAGCCGGCTGATGACTTCGGCCAACGCCCAGGTCTGCTGACTGAGGTGCGCGCGCTGGCGCTCCTGGCCATTGACCTGCAGCCACAGCGCCGCATTCAGCGGCCAGGCGCATTCGCTGGCGGGGACGATGGCGGTCATGGGTGCCGATGCCTCGAACACTTTGGCCGCTTCCCATGGCAGGCCCTCGGCCTTGGCCTTGCGCTGGTGATCGCGACGGGTCATGTCCAGGCCGGCGGCAAAGCCGAACACGTGTTCCAGGGCATGTTCCGGGGCAATGTCGGCACCGCCCTTGGCGATGGCCGCGACCAGCTCGATTTCGTGGCAGAACTCGTCGGTCTGCGGCGGGAAGGGCAGCTCTCCCGCTGCCTCGACCACATTGCTTGCCGGTTTCATGAAGAACACCGGCTCCTGTGGCGCCGGGCCGTAGGTTTCCGGCCATGGGTAGTTGCGGCCCAGGCAGAACACCCGGCCGACCGGAAAGCGCGCATCGCTGCCGCGGATCGGCAGGCTGACGATGGCCGGCGGGTTGAACAGGTAAGTCATGGGTGGATCCTCCGTTCTGGAGTGGCCAGCGTATGTCACAGGCTGGCCGGCAAAGTTGGACGAAAGCGGGGTTGGGTTGGACTATCCAAGTAACCTGTGCTGGCCTCTTCGCGGCTAAGGTGCTCCTGCAGGGGGACGGTGTGCCCTCGGGGTTGACGCTACCCCTGCAGGAGCGGCTTTAGCCGCGAAGAAGCCAGTACAGCCACAACACCTCAGGCTCAGTCAGCCGTCTTCAGCTCAATGCGATACAGCTTCCCAAGCAGCAGCGAATACGAAAGCGTCCCCATCAACGCCACCCCGCCAATGAACCAGAACGCCATGGCGAACGAACCGCTGGCATGCACGATCGCGC
>NZ_JABMCN010000279.1 GCF_013179515.1 Pseudomonas sp. CM27 | reverse complement strand
AGTCATGTAACAGCAAATTTTTCGCAATCAACAACGCAACCTTTAGATCGTGCCTAAACTCCAAGCTGCGCGGGTGGGTGAAATGCTTTCCCGACCTGGCAACCGAGTTGCCAGAAACCCTGACCCTTGGTTAAGACAAAGAGAACAAATGCTATGAAACGGATTCTTCTGGGTACTCTGTTCACCGTGGTCTCGCTGAACGCCATGGCCGAAGCGCCAGGCGGCCCGAACTGCGGTTGGGGCAACATGCTGTTCGAAGGCCAGCGCGGTACGCCGGCACACTTCCTGGCTTCCACCACCAACGGCACCTCCGGTAACGCCACCTTCGGTATGACCTCCGGCACCAACGGCTGCTCGACCAAGGCTTCGCTGACTTATGGCGGCAAGTCCTGGTTCGCCATGAATGGCATGATGAACGAGCTGTCGGAAGACATGGCCATGGGCCAGGGCGAAGCCTTGACCACCTATGCCGTGGTACTGGGTGTGGCGCCGGAAGACCGCGGCTACTTCGAGTCGGTGGCTCACCAGCATTTCAACCAGATCTTCACCAGCGCCGATGTCACGGCCGAAACCGTGCACAGCAACACCCTGGCTGTCCTGAAAACCGACCCACGCCTGGCCAAATACGCAACAGAGGCCTAAGCGCAGCTGTTCCCGCCCCAGCGCTGGGGCGGGTTTCGCCTTTCTTTCGGCATCGTCAAGAAGTAGTTGCCCGATATGCTCAAACGCCTCGCTTCCCTGGCGCTGATCGCTTGCGCCCCTGTTCATGCTGCACCGGTGCTGGACCAAGGCCGTGTCCAGCAACTGGCCAATACCCCTTACTGGATTGCCCTGGGCCATTATGAAACCGCCAAGCTTGGCGGCTGGCGCAGCTATGTGGACGATGACGCGTTCTTCCTCGCCGAGGATGGCGCGCACCACCCCGACCAGGAGCTGCAAGCCACGGTCCAGGCGCTGTACCAACCGGCCAGCCTGGGCGACAAACACGCCCAGTGCGTGTTCCCGGCGCGCACCCGCTGGCTGCGCGAGCAGCTTGATCTGCAAGACCTGCCGCAGCCGGACTGCCAGGAATTCAAGACCTGGTACCAGTCGATCGATCCGCACAGTGCGGCGCTGATCTTTCCGGCGGCCTACCTGAACAGCCCGTCATCGATGTTCGGCCACACCCTGCTGCGCATCGACCAGTCAAGCACCCGCAGCGACGACACCACGCTGCTCAGCTATGCAATCAACTTTGGCGCGTACATCGAAGGCAGCGACAACAGCATCCTGTATGCCTGGAAAGGCCTGATGGGTGGCTACCCGGGGCTGTTCGCGCTGATGCCCTACCAGGAAAAACTATCCGAATACCGCAGCCTGGAAAACCGCGACCTGTGGGAGTACCAGCTGGACATTACCCCCGAAGAAACCGGGCGCATGGTCGAACATGTGTGGGAACTGAAGCAGATCCAGTTCGACTACTTCTTCTTCGACGAGAACTGCTCGTATCGTTTGCTGGAGCTGCTGCAGGTGGCCCGCCCCAGCCTGGACCTGACCTCGCAGTTTCCGCTGACTGCCATCCCCACCGACACGGTGAAGGCGGTGAAGCAGTCCGGCCTGGTCGCCAGCGAAACGTATCGCCCGTCACGCGAGCGTGAGCTACTGGCGCGTGCCGAGCCGCTGGACCATGACGAAAAACAGCAGGTACTGGCGGTGAGCGCCGACACCAAGCGCCTGCAAAGCCCTGAGTTCAAGGCCCTGCCCCGCGAGCGCCAAGCCCTGGTACAGGACGCCGCCTACCGCCTGGAGCGCTACCGCGCCAACGGCCAGGAACGCGACCCTGCGCGCGCCGGGCGCAGCTTCGAGTTGCTGCGGGCGATCAACAGCAACCCGCCACCACCGCTGCAGATCGAACGCCCCGGCCTGCCCGAGGATGGCCACGACTCACGCACCTGGCAGCTGGGCGTGGGCACACGTGAGGACCGTGCCTACGCCGAATACGGCCTGCGCATGGCGTACCACGACCTGAATGACAACGCCTATGGCTTCCCGCTGGGTGCGCAGATCGAGATCCTGCAGCTGAAGCTGCGCCAGTACGAAGGCAACGACTGGCAGGTGCAGCGCCTGGACCTGGCCACCATCCGCTCGCTGACACCCCGCAACGAGCTGCTCAAACCCTGGTCATGGCAAGTAGCCGGTGGCCTGGAGCGGGTGCCGGGCAAGCATGATGACGAGGTGCTGGTAAGCCACGTCAACGGTGGGGCTGGCGGTACCTGGCAATTGGCTGACGGGTTGCTGGGCTTTGCCCTGGGTACGGTGCGGGTCGAGCATCACAACGACTTCGCCCAGTTCATCGCCCCGGCGGCGGGCTTCAATGGCGGGCTGTTGTGGCGCAACGGGCTGGGCAACATGACGCTGGAGGCCAAGGGCGATTATTTCACCAATGGCGAGGTGCGGCGCAGTGTGAGCCTGAACCAGCAGTGGGAGATCAGCCAGAACCTGGGGCTGAGGTTGAGCGCTTCGCGGGAATTCAGCCACCTGGCCACGGCGCAGAACGAGGTGATGCTGGAGCTGAAGTGGTATCACTACTGAAAGTTGCCGGTTGCCTGCACGGGCCTCATCGCCGGCAAGCCAGCTCCCACAGGATAACCTGGGCCTGCCGGGCCGGTGCAGTACCTGTGGGAACTGGCCGGCGATAGGGCAGGTACAGGCAACAGTGTGATCCAACCGAGTCTTTGACACTGTTTTGACACCTCCCCGACAACTCGCCACCTAGACTCTCTCTCATCAACTGGAGGGTCTTGTAGTCATGTTGCGGTACTGGTTCGGCGTGTGCATCGCGTTGTTGTTGTCAGGTTGCGAAACCACCCATCAGCAGATGGTCGAGCACGGTTACCCTCCCGCCTATGCCGATGGCTTCCAGGACGGCTGCGGCAGCGGTCGCCAGGCGGCCGGGCTGATGGTGGGCAACTTCCGCAAGGACGTGCCGCGTTACCTGCACGAACGCCAGTACGAAACCGGCTGGGATGACGGCTTCCGCCAGTGCCACGCCATGCAGAACAGCGAAGAGCAGCGCCAGTATCACGAACGCTTCTGGGACCAGCGCGACCGCGAGTGGGAGCAGGAGAAGGACCGTGGCGCCGCCAAGGCCTATCGCCACGACTGAGTCGCAAACGGACATCCGTTGAAACTGCCGGCCTGCGATCATGGTCACCTGCACAAGGAGGCCCGCCATGAGCCGAGCATTCGTCAACGAAGACCAGGCCGCCGCCCAGGCCGACCAACCGGTTGAGCGGCGTGTCAGCGAACAACCCAACTACGTGACCGCCAGCGGCCTGCGCCAGCTGCAGGAACGGGTGGCCGGGCTGAATGCCTTGCGCAGCGAACTGCAGGCGCAGGGCGAGCGTGGCGACAAGCAGCGCCTGGCCGATATCGAGCGCGACCTGCGTTACTTCAATGCGCGGTTGCAGAGCGCTCAGCGGGTGCCGGCTGCGACGTCGGGCAGCAAGGTGCAGATTGGTAGCCGGGTGCGGTTTGTCGATGCCCAGGACCAGGAGCATGTGGTGCAACTGGTGGGCGAGGATGAAGCCGATGCGGGGCGCGGGCTGATCAACTGGGGGTCGCCGCTGGGGCGGGCGTTGCTGGGTGCCGGGCCTGGGGACGAGGTGGTGTGGCGGCGGCCTGTGGGAGAGCAGGTGATAGAAGTGCTTGAGGTTTTGGGTGGAGATTGAGGTCCCAGGGGGCTGCTTTGCAGCCCATCGCGACACAAGGCCGCTCCTACAGCGGACCGCGACAGACTGACTGCTCGCGATCGCTTGTAGGAGCGGCCTTGTGTCGCGAAAGGGCCGCAAAGCGGCCCCAGGAATCGCGAATCAGACCACGCCCTGCGCCAGCATCGCATCGGCCACTTTCACGAAGCCGGCGATGTTCGCGCCTTTCACGTAGTTGATACGGCCATCGGCCTCTTCACCGTAGTGCACGCAGGCATGGTGAATCGACTGCATGATGTTGTGCAGCTTGCTGTCCACTTCACCGGCAGTCCACAGCAGGCGCATGGCGTTCTGCGACATTTCCAGGCCCGACACGGCCACGCCACCGGCGTTGGAAGCCTTGCCCGGCGCATAGAGGATGCCGGCGTCCAGGAAGATATCCACAGCCGCCAGGGTGGTCGGCATGTTGGCACCTTCGGCCACGCAGATGCAGCCATTGCGCAGCAGGGTATGGGCGTCTTCGGCGTCCAGCTCGTTCTGCGTGGCGCACGGCAGGGCGATATCGCAGGGCAGGCTCCACGGCGTCTCGCCTTTGCGGAACTCCAGGCCGAACTGCCCGGCCAGCTCGCTGATACGGCCACGCTTGACGTTTTTCAGGTCCATGACCGCCTCCCACTGGGCGTCGGTCAGGCCGGCTTCGGCGTACAGGGTGCCTTCGGAGTCGGACAGCGAAATCACCTTGCCGCCCAGGTCCATGACCTTGCGCGCAGCGTACTGGGCGACATTGCCGGAACCGGAAATTGCCACCCGGCGACCGTCGATGCGCTTGTCCTGGCGCTTGAGCATTTCTTCGGCGAAGTACACGCAACCGTAGCCGGTGGCTTCCGGGCGAATCAGGCTGCCGCCGTAGGTCATGCCCTTGCCAGTCAGCACCGAAGTGAACTGGTTGGCCAGGCGCTTGTACTGGCCGAACATGAAGCCGATTTCGCGGGCACCCACGCCAATGTCACCGGCCGGTACGTCGCAGTCGGCGCCGATGTGGCGGTACAGCTCGCTCATGAACGCCTGGCAGAAGCGCATCACTTCGGCGTCGCTCTTGCCTTTCGGGTCGAAGTCCGAGCCGCCCTTGCCGCCACCCATGGGCAGCGAGGTCAGGGAGTTCTTGAATACCTGCTCGAAGGCCAGGAACTTCAGCACGCTGAGGTTCACCGACGGGTGGAAGCGCAGGCCGCCCTTGTACGGGCCGATGGCGCTGCTCATCTGGATGCGGTAGCCCCGGTTGACCTGCACCTTGCCGTGGTCATCTACCCAGGACACACGGAACAGTACCGCACGCTCGGGCTCGACCATGCGCTCGAGGATGCCCGATTGCAAGTAGTGAGGGTTGGCTTCGAGGAACGGCCACAGGGTGCGCAGCACCTCTTCCACCGCCTGGTGGAATTCGGGTTGGCCTGGGTCACGCTGCTGGAGGCGCGCAAGGAAATTGTCGACAGATTCGATCATGGTAGACATCTCACCGAAGGGTTTGGACTTATTGGTTTTTTCAGGAATGTACCAAGAAGCAATTGCACTGGAATAGGGCGAGATGTCGTTTTTTTGAAATTATTTGGTGCGTTTTATATAAGTGTATACAAAAAGACCCCCTATATAGGCGCAGGCTTGTTTCAGCCAGGCACAAAAATGGGGCCACCGTGGGCCCCATTCCTGTGCATCAGTAAACCGGCTTACTGGGCCAGTTTCTTGTGCCGTACACGGTGCGGCTGGGCAGCAGCATCGCCCAGGCGCTTCTTGCGGTCTGCTTCGTACTCGGTGTAGTTGCCCTCGAAGAACACCACGTTCGAGTCGTCTTCGTAGGCCAGGATGTGGGTAGCCACACGGTCCAGGAACCACCGGTCGTGAGAGATCACGATCGCGGCGCCAGGGAAGTCCAGCAGGGCTTCTTCCAGCGAACGCAGGGTTTCGACGTCGAGGTCGTTGGACGGTTCGTCGAGCAGCAGGACGTTACCGCCCTCCTTCAGGGTCAGCGCCAGGTGCAGGCGGCCACGCTCACCACCGGACAGGTCCTTGACGAACTTCTGCTGGTCGCCACCCTTGAAGTTGAAGCGGCCAACGTACGTACGCGACGGGATCTCGTAGCTGCCGATCTTGATCATGTCGGAACCGTCGGAAACCTGCTGGAACACGGTCTTGCCACCGTCCAGGTCTTCGCGGCTCTGGTCGACGCAGGCCAGCTGCACGGTTTCGCCGATCTCGATGCTGCCCGAGTCGGGTTGCTCCTTGCCCATCAGCATGCGGAACAGGGTCGACTTACCGGCACCGTTACCGCCGATAACGCCGACGATCGCGCCTTTAGGCATGGCGAACGACAGGTTGTCGATCAGCACGCGATCGCCATAGCCCTTGGAGACGTTCTTGAACTCGATGACCTTGTCGCCCAGGCGTGGGCCGGCCGGGATGTAGATCTCGTTGGTTTCGCTGCGCTTCTGGAATTCCTGCGACTGCATTTCTTCGAAGCGTTGCAGACGGGCCTTGGATTTGGACTGGCGGGCCTTGGCGCCTTTGCGCACCCATTCCAGTTCTTCCTTCATGGCCTTTTCGTGGGCGCTCTGCTGCTTGGATTCCTGCGCCAGACGGTCCGACTTGGCTTCCAGCCAGCCCGAGTAGTTGCCTTCGTACGGGATACCGGCACCGCGGTCCAGTTCGAGGATCCAGCCGGCGACGTTGTCGAGGAAGTAACGGTCGTGGGTAATGGCTACCACGGTGCCCGGGAAGTCGTGCAGGAAGCGCTCCAGCCAGGCCACCGAGTCGGCGTCCAGGTGGTTGGTCGGTTCGTCGAGCAGCAGCATGTCGGGGGCCGACAGCAGCAGGCGGCACAGGGCCACACGACGCTTCTCGCCACCGGACAGGTGCTCGATTCGCGCATCCCAGGCCGGCAGGCGCAGGGCGTCGGCAGCGACGTCCAGCTGGCGCTCCAGGTTGTGGCCGTCGGCGGCTTGCAGGATGGACTCCAGCTTGGCCTGCTCGGCGGCCAGCTTGTCGAAGTCGGCGTCCGGGTCGGCGTAGGCGGCGTAGACCTCGTCCAGGCGCGCCTGGGCGTCCTTGATCACGCTGACCGCTTCCTCGACCACTTCGCGCACAGTCTTGTTCGGGTCCAGCTGCGGTTCCTGTGGCAGGTAGCCAACGTTGATGTCGGGCATCGGACGGGCTTCGCCGTCGAATTCCTTGTCGACGCCCGCCATGATCCGCAGCAGGGTCGATTTACCGGCGCCGTTCAGGCCGAGCACGCCAATCTTGGCGCCCGGGAAGAACGACAGGGAAATGTTCTTGAGAATTTCCCGCTTCGGCGGCACGACTTTGCTCAGCCGATGCATGGTGTAGACGTATTGAGCCAAAACCAAGCCCTCTAATCAGATAGGTAAAGACATCGACGACCGCCCCGGCGCAGGGGCCAGGGGGATATGTACATGGGATGTCATTGGACAAAGACGACCATTCTACGCCAACGCACGGCGTTGCATAGGAGGTGGCGATGGTGGGCCGGGATCAGTGTGATCCCTGAAAGGAATTTGCTGCCTGTGCCGGCCCTTTCGCGGCTAAAGCCGCTCCCACAGGGCCTGCACAGTGTTCTAAGCCAAAGCTAACCCTGTGGGAGCGGCTTTAGCCGCGAAAGGGCCGGCACAGCAACCGGGATGGCTCAGACGTGACGCTGCCTGGCCTTGCCCCGTGGCAACCGGCAACGGTCGCCCTGCTCGGCCAGGCGCGATGCCCAGGCGG
>NZ_JABMCN010000278.1 GCF_013179515.1 Pseudomonas sp. CM27 | reverse complement strand
AGCGATGGCGCCGAACTTCGGCGAACGGAACACGTCACGCACTTCCGCGACACCCAGGATGTTCTCGCGAACATCGCTGCCCAGCATGCCGGTCAGGGCCTTCTTGACGTCTTCGATGATGTCGTAGATCACGTTGTAGTAACGCATATCCAGACCTTCCTGCTCGACGATCTTGCGCGCGCCGGCATCGGCACGCACGTTGAAGCCGAACAGTACTGCATTCGAAGCCAGCGCCAGGTTGGCGTCGCTCTCGGTGATACCACCAACGCCACCACCGATCACGCGCACCTGGACTTCATCGTTGCCCAGGCTGCCGAGCGAGCCGTTCAACGCTTCCAGGGAACCACGTACATCGGTCTTGAGGACGATGTTGAGGGTCTTCTTCTCTTCCTGACCCATGGTCTCGAAGATGTTTTCCAGCTTGCCGGCGTGAGCACGGGCCAGCTTGACCTCGCGGTATTTGCCTTGACGGAACAGGGCAACTTCACGGGCTTTCTTCTCGTCGGCAACCACGGACAGCTCGTCACCGGCTTCCGGGGTACCGTCCAGGCCGAGAATCTCGACCGGGATCGACGGGCCGGCTTCCTTCACAGGTTTGCCGTTCTCGTCGAGCATGGCACGTACGCGGCCATAGTTGGAGCCGCACAGGACCATGTCGCCCTGACGCAGGGTACCGTCCTGAACCAGGATGGTAGCCACCGGGCCACGGCCCTTGTCCAGGCGCGATTCGACGACGACACCACGACCAGGAGCGGTCGGAGTGGCGGTCAGCTCAAGCACTTCGGCCTGCAGCAGGACGGCTTCAAGCAGCTCGTCGACACCGGTACCCATCTTCGCCGAAACCTTGACGAACGGCGTGTCACCACCCCATTCCTCGGAGGTCACGCCTTCAACCGACAGTTCGTTACGGATGCGATCGAGGTCGGCACCCGGCTTGTCGATCTTGTTCACTGCTACAACCAGTGGGACGCCAGCTGCCTTGGCATGCTGTACGGCTTCACGGGTCTGCGGCATCACGCCGTCGTCCGCCGCCACCACCAGGATGACGATGTCGGTAGCCTTGGCACCACGGGCACGCATCTGGGTAAACGCAGCGTGACCTGGGGTATCGAGGAAGGTGACCATGCCGCGGTCGGTTTCCACGTGGTAGGCACCGATGTGCTGGGTGATACCACCGGCTTCGCCAGCGGCAACCTTGGCACGACGGATGTAGTCGAGCAGCGAGGTCTTGCCGTGGTCAACGTGACCCATGACGGTAACGACCGGGGCGCGCGACTCGGTCTGGCCTTCGAACTTCAGCGATTCGGCCAGGGAATCTTCCAGGGCGGTATCGCTGACCAGGGTGACCTTGTGACCCAGCTCTTCTGCGATCAGCTGAGCGGTTTCCTGGTCGAGCACCTGGTTGATGGTGACCGGAGTACCCATCTTGAACATGAACTTGACCACTTCGGCGCCCTTGACGGACATCTGGTTGGCCAGTTCGGAGACCGTGATGGTCTCGCCGATGGTCACGTCACGAATGACCGGACCAGTCGGGTTCTGGAAGCCGTGCTGGTTGCGCTTCTTCAGCTTGCCCTTGCCACCACGACCACGACGAGCGCCATCGCTCTCTTCGTCGGTGGTGCGCGGAGCGGCACGTGGAGTCGGCGCTTTTTCCTTCTCCTTGACCTTGACCTTGATCGACACACGCGGAGCCTCGCCGCGACGACGGTCGTCATCGCGAGTACGGCTTTCGTTGCGACGGGTCTCGTCCTTCTTGCGCTCGGCAGCACGGGCTGCAGCGTCTTCGGACGCCGGTGCGTCAGCGACTACCGGGGCCGGAGCCGCGGCTGCAGCTGGCTTGGCGGCGGCTGCCGGGGCAGCAGCAGGGGCTTCTGCTGCCTGCCGGCGAGCCTGCTCTTCGTTGCGCTGGCGAACGTCGGCGTCAACCTTGTCGCGAGCGGCGTTTTCAGCCGCGCGGCGCTCGTCCTGCTCTCGCTTCTGCTCAGCCTGGATTTCTTCCGGGCTGCGCTGCACGAATACTTTCTTCTTGCGTACTTCTACGCTGATGCTCTTGCTACCGGCGACACGCAGGGTGCTGGTGGTTTTGCGCTGCAAGGTAATCTTGCGCGGCTCTTCCGCCTTGCTCTTGTGGCTGCTCTTCAAATGAGTCAGCAGGGTCTGCTTCTCATTGTCGGTCACTACCTGACCGGCGTCGGTGTGCGGCAGACCTGCCTCACGCATCTGCTGCAGCAGGCGCTCTACCGGTGCCTCGACCTCTTGGGCCAGTTCTTTCACCGTGACTTGCGTCATGCACTTCTCTCCTCAGGCCGCGCCTAATTACTCGAACCAATGGGCTCGGGCGGCCATGATCAACTTGCCGGCACGCTCTTCGTCGATGCCGTCGATGTCGAGCAGATCGTCGATCGACTGCTCGGCCAGGTCTTCGCGGTTAACCACGCCGCGCACCGCCAGTTCAGCCGCCAGGTCCTTGTCCATGCCCTCAAGGGAGAGCAGGTCTTCGGCCGGGTGGGCGTCTGCCAGTTTTTCTTCGGTAGCGATGGCCTTGGTCAACAAACGGTCCTTGGCTCGAGCGCGGAGCTCATTGACGATATCTTCGTCAAAGCCATCGATGTTGAGCATTTCTTCCAACGGTACGTAGGCAATTTCTTCGAGGCTGGTGAAGCCTTCGTCGACCAGCACTTGGGCCAGCTCCTCGTCGACTTCCAGTTCATCAATGAAATTGCGCAGGATGTCACCGGTTTCGGCCTGCTGCTTGGCCTGGATGTCCTTCTCGGTCATCACGTTCAGGGTCCAGCCAGTCAACTGACTGGCCAGGCGAACGTTCTGACCGCCACGGCCAATGGCCTGGGCCAGGTTGTCTTCGGCGACGGCGATGTCCATGGCATGGGCATCTTCATCAACGATGATCGCCGCGACTTCAGCCGGCGACATGGCGTTGATGACGAACTGCGCCGGGTTATCGTCCCACAGGACGATATCCACACGCTCACCACCCAGCTCCCCGGATACGGCCTGGACGCGCGAACCACGCATGCCGATACAGGCACCTTGCGGGTCGATGCGCTTGTCCTTGGAGCGGACGGCGATCTTGGCTCGCGATCCCGGATCACGGGAGGCGGCCATGACTTCAATGAGGCCCTCGGCAATTTCCGGCACTTCAATGCGGAAAAGCTCGATCAGCATCTGTGGCGCAGTGCGCGACAGGATCAGCTGTGGACCACGGTTTTCCGTGCGAATTTCCTTGAGCAGTGCACGCAGGCGCACGCCGACCCGGAAGGTTTCACGCGGAATGATATCTTCGCGAGCCAGCAAGGCCTCGGCGTTGTTGCCCAGGTCAACGATGACGTTGTCGCGGGTAACCTTTTTGACGGTACCGGAGATGATCTCGCCTACGCGCTCGCGGTAGGCGTCGACCACCTGGGCGCGCTCGGCCTCACGGACCTTCTGCACGATGACCTGCTTGGCGGTCTGGGCGGCGATACGACCGAATTCGATGGACTCGATCTTCTCTTCGATCACGTCACCGATCTTGGCTTCCGGGTGAGTGTCCTTGATCTTGTCGAGCCAGGTCTCGATTGCCGGATCATCAAGATCGGCCTCGTCGACCACGGTCCAGCGACGGAAGGTCTCGTAGCTACCGGTGTGGCGGTTGATTTCCACACGCAGGTCGACTTCATCTTCAAAACGTTTTTTGGTTGCAGTGGCCAGGGCCACTTCCAGCGCTTCGAAAATGACGCCGGGCGGTACACCTTTTTCGTTGGATACCGATTCAACAACCAGCAGTACTTCTTTGCTCATCGTACGCCTCGCCTTGCGCAAGCCATTGGGCCCGGATAGTCCACCGGGCCCGGCACGTCTCAGTCAAAACTGGGAATAATATTGGCCTTGTCGATCGAGTCGATCGGTAACAGGAACTCCTGGTCGTCCACCTGGACCACCACATCCTGATCCTCCACACCGCGGAGAAGGCCCTGGAAGTTACGACGACCCTCGAAGGGTGAGCGCAGCTTGATCTTCACTTGTTCGCCGGCATGCGAGGCAAACTGTTCAAGCGTGAACAGCGGGCGTTCCATGCCAGGAGAAGAAACCTCTAGGGTATATTCAGAGCTGATCGGATCTTCCACATCAAGAACGCTGCTGACCTGGCGACTGACTTCTGCGCAGTCGTCCACCAGAATCCCGCCTTCCTTGTCGATGTAGACACGTAGTACCGAATGCTTGCCCTGGGAGACGAATTCAATCCCCCAGCATTCGAAGCCCAACCCCGTGACCACCGGGGCCAACAAGGCCTGCAACTGTTCTAGCTTGCTCGACACCTGAACCCCCTCGTGCATGCTGTGCAAATAAAAAATGGGCGAAGCGCCCATCCCTGAAAGCGCCGTTGGACAACGACGCCGAAAACTGTTCGGTTAGCAAAAAGCCCCTGAAAAGGGGCTCCGCTGAAGCTGGTTGCGGGGGCTGGATTTGAACCAACGACCTTCGGGTTATGAGCCCGACGAGCTACCAAGCTGCTCCACCCCGCGACAAAGCTGGGGCGAAAGTATAAGACCGAACCCCGTTGGGGGTCAAATCCAAACGATCACCTACAAGAAAGCCCGCTAAAGCGGGCTCTCAAGCTTTAATTGGTACCGAGAAGGGGACTCGAACCCCTACACCCTATGGGCACAACCACCTCAAGGTTGCGTGTCTACCAATTCCACCACCTCGGCAATACTACTACTTGAAACCCGTTACTTCTGCTCTTCTGCCGGAGGAGGTACATCACCAGTATTAGGGGTGACTTCACTCTTCTGCTGTTGGAGCACCGGTACATCATCATTAACTGCCGGCTTTTGCTGCTCTTTCACTTCTAGCACTGCTGGATCTGGAAGACCTGCTTGGCTAAGCTGGTGAGCTTGTTGCTTCGCGAAGTATCCTAACCCAAGTGCTGTCAAAAAGAAAGTGGCAGCGAGTATAGCAGTGAATTTACTTAGGAATGTTGCAGAGCCCTGACTCCCGAACACGGTGTTTGAGGCACCCGCGCCGAAAGATGCACCTGCTTCAGCACCTTTACCCTGTTGCAACAGAACCAGCACTACAAGCGACAGCGCTGCCAACAGATGAAAAACAACGATGACTGTTTCCAGCATTTGTTCAGTTTCCTGCGGCGCGACAAATTGCACCGAATTCGTCTGCGTTCAGGGACGCTCCACCAATGAGCCCCCCATCGATATCCGGCATGCCGAACAGTTCGGCCGCATTGGCCGCCTTCACGCTGCCGCCGTAGAGCAGCTGCACCTTCGCAGCCACTTCAGCATCTTCTGCCGCCAGCTGGCCGCGGATGGCGGCGTGCACATCCTGGGCCTGCTGTGGCGAGGCCGTAAGGCCCGTACCGATGGCCCATACAGGCTCATAGGCAATTACTGCATTGGCAAAAGCCTTAACACCGAAAGCTTCGATGATACTGCTTAGTTGACGCCCGACAACTTCTAGCGTCTTGCCCGCCTCGCGCTCTTCAAGGGTCTCCCCTATGCAAAGCACTGGCTTCAAACCTTTGGCCTGGGCCGCTGCAAACTTGCGATTGAGCACATCGTCGGTTTCGCCAATGATCTGGCGACGCTCCGAGTGACCCACCAACACCAACTTGCAACCTGCTTCAGCCAGCTGCTCCGGAGCAACTTCCCCGGTCAGCGCACCCTGTTCGGGTTGTACAGCAGAATTCTGTGCGCCGACAGTAATTTCTTTGCCTGCCAGGCCATCGATCACTTGATTGATGAACAAGGCGGGTGGAAATACCGCGACTTCCACTTCGCTCGGCAAGGCAAGATTGCTCAAGCCTTCGGTCAGCTCAGCGACGCTAGCGCGGGTACCGTGCATCTTCCAGTTACCAGCTACCATAGGGCGACGCATGCTTTACCTCGTCGGTCAAAGTGGGCGCAGATCTTACCCAACCAGATCTGCGCTGGCAAGCGCCTTCAGACACAAACTTCGCCGACCAGTTTGGCCAACGCTTCGGCGTGCGTGCGCACCTGGCTTTCGTCTTCGCCCTCGACCATGACCCGCACCAACGGCTCGGTCCCGGACTTGCGCAGCAGCACACGGCCACGACCGGCCAACGCTTCGGTCACCTTGGCACTGGCTTCCTTGACCGCCGGGTGCTCCAGCGGGTCGACCTTGCTCGCCCCAAAGCGCACGTTGATCAGTACCTGCGGGCACTTGCGCAGGGCCTGGCGGGCCTGTGCGAGGCTTTCACCACGACGCTTGAGCGCCATCAGCACCTGCAGCGCGGCAATGATCGCGTCACCGGTGGTGGTGTGGTTGCAGCACACCACGTGGCCGGAGTTTTCACCACCGACCAGCCACTCACGTTCCAGCAGCTCGGCCATCACGTACCGGTCGCCGACCTTGGCCCGCACGAACGGGATATCCAGGTCCTTCAGTGCAAGCTCCAGGCCCAGGTTGCTCATGAGCGTACCGACCACTCCGCCCTGCAGCTTGCCACGGCTGTGCAAGTCGCGAGCGATGATGAACAGCAGCTCGTCACCGTCGATGATCGCGCCAGTGTGGTCGACCATCAGCACGCGGTCGCCGTCGCCGTCGAAGGCGATACCGAGGTCGGCATGCCCCACCAGCACGGCCGCCTGCAGCGACTCGATATGGGTCGAGCCGCAGCCTTCGTTGATGTTCAGGCCGTCCGGCTGGGCGTGCAGCACGGTCACGTCGGCACCCAGCTCGCGGAATACGCTTGGCGCGACCTTGTAGGTGGCGCCGTGGGCGCAATCGACCACCAGCTTGAGGCCTTCGAAACTGGTGCTGCTCGGCACGCTGCTCTTGCAGAATTCGATGTAGCGGCCGGCGGCGTCATTGATGCGCGAAACCTTGCCCAGCTTGCCCGACTCGACAACGGTCATCGGCTGGTCGAGCAGCTCCTCGATCATCAGCTCGACTTCGTCCGGCAACTTGGTGCCCTGGCCCGAGAAGAACTTGATGCCGTTGTCATCATGCGGATTGTGCGAGGCACTGATGACGATACCGGCCTCTGCGTGGAAAGTGCGCGTCAGGTAGGCGATGGCCGGCGTCGGCATCGGTCCGAGCAGCAGCACATCGGCACCTGCTGCAGACAGGCCGGCCTCGAGCGCCGACTCGAACATGTAGCCGGAGATCCGCGTGTCCTTGCCCACCAGCACCCGGCAGTGGCCCGCCTTGCGGAAGGCCATGCCGGCCGCCCAGCCGAGCTTCAGCATGAAGTCCGGCGTGATCGGGTATACGCCGACGCGGCCACGAATGCCGTCGGTACCAAAATATTTTCTGCTCATAGGGACTCCAATGTTCTTATTCGGCGTTTTGCACCGCAGCAATCATGCGCACTACATCGACAGTTTCGGCCACGTCATGGACACGCAGGATGCTTGCCCCCTTGGTCACGGCCAACGCCGCCAGCGCCAGGCTGCCGTACAACCGCTCGCCGACCGGACGTTCCAGCGTCAGGCCGATCATGCTCTT
>NZ_JABMCN010000277.1 GCF_013179515.1 Pseudomonas sp. CM27 | reverse complement strand
ATACTGCATGCAGGAGCCTCGTGTTGGCCGTATCGGTCGGGGGTGCAGAGTGTAGCGCCGTTCGGCGCCTAATGGCCAAAAATGACTTGGGGCCGCTTCGCGCCCCATCGCCGGCAAGCCAGCTCCAACAGGTCCGGCACAAGCTTCAAGAGCTGCGCAGTACCTGTAGGAGCTGGCTTGCCGGCGATGGGCTGCGAAGCAGCCCCAATCAATCCGGACTTGAACCGCTTACTTGCGCTTCATGGACAGGAAGAACTCGTCGTTGGTCTTGGTCTGCTTGAGCTTGTCGACCAGGAACTCGATGGCGGCGATTTCGTCCATCGGGTGCAGCAGCTTGCGCAGGATCCACATGCGCTGCAGTTCGTCGTCGGCGGTCAGCAGCTCTTCGCGGCGGGTGCCCGAGCGGTTGATGTTGATGGCCGGGAACACGCGCTTCTCAGCGATGCGGCGATCCAGCGGCAGCTCCATGTTGCCGGTACCCTTGAACTCTTCGTAGATCACTTCGTCCATTTTCGAGCCGGTTTCGACCAGCGCGGTGGCGATGATGGTCAGCGAACCGCCCTCTTCGATGTTACGCGCAGCACCGAAGAAGCGCTTTGGCTTTTCCAGGGCGTGGGCGTCGACACCACCGGTCAGCACCTTGCCCGAGCTCGGGATCACGGTGTTGTAGGCACGCGCCAGACGGGTGATGGAGTCCAGCAGGATGACCACATCCTTCTTGTGCTCGACCAGGCGCTTGGCCTTCTCGATCACCATCTCGGCAACCTGCACGTGGCGGGTCGGCGGCTCGTCGAAGGTAGAGGCAACCACTTCGCCGCGCACGGTGCGCTGCATTTCGGTCACTTCTTCCGGGCGCTCGTCGATCAGCAGGACGATCAGGTGGCACTCGGGGTTGTTGCGGGTGATGTTGGCCGCGATGTTTTGCAGCATGATCGTCTTGCCCGCCTTCGGCGGAGCCACGATCAGGCCACGCTGGCCTTTGCCGATCGGGGCGCACAGGTCGATGACGCGGCCGGTCAAGTCTTCGGTGGAGCCGTTACCGGCTTCCATCTTCAGGCGCTTGTTCGGGAACAACGGCGTCAGGTTTTCGAACAGGATCTTGTTCTTCGCGTTTTCCGGGCGGTCGAAGTTGATGGTATCGACCTTCAGCAGAGCGAAGTAACGCTCCCCTTCCTTCGGTGGGCGGATCTTGCCGACGATGGTGTCGCCGGTACGCAGGTTGAAGCGACGGATCTGGCTGGGCGAGACGTAGATATCGTCCGGGCCGGCCAGGTAGGACGCATCGGCCGAACGCAGGAAACCGAAACCATCCTGGAGAATCTCCAGCACGCCGTCACCCGAGATCTCTTCGCCGCTTTTCGCGTGCTTTTTAAGCAGGGCGAAAATCACGTCCTGTTTGCGCGAACGGGCCATGTTTTCGATGCCCATCTGTTCGGCCATTTCCAAAAGATCGGTAATCGGCTTTTGCTTGAGTTCAGTCAGGTTCATAAGGGGAGTGACGTAATCATGTAAGAAGGGAGGATTAAGCTCTGGCTTAATGAGGCCGCGCCGCTAGATGGCGACAAGATCGCGTACTGATTCGAATTGGGATGCTTCGGCGACGGCATGTAGAGGGCACTGGAGAAGCAGTGCGAGGCCGAATGTAACACTTGCTTTTTTCTGCGTCTAGTGGTTTTGGCCGGGTAAATTATGCCCTGTGGAAGCGGGTTTACCCGTGAAGGCGGCGCGGGGCTCAACATCGAATTCGCAAGCAAACCCGCTGCCACAACCCCTGCAGGCAAAAAAAACCCCGCATCGGCGGGGTTTTTCACATCACAGGTGGGCGTCGAGGAACGCGGCGAGCTGCGATTTCGACAGTGCGCCAACCTTGGTCGCTTCGACGTTGCCGTTCTTGAACAGCATCAGCGTCGGGATACCACGCACGCCGTGCTTGGCCGGGGTTTCCTGGTTGTCGTCGATGTTCAGCTTGGCTACGGTCAGTTTGCCCTCGTAGGTGGAGGCGATGTCGTCCAGAACCGGCGCGATCATCTTGCATGGGCCGCACCATTCAGCCCAGTAGTCGACCAGCACCGGGCCTTGAGCCTGCAGGACTTCGGCTTCGAAGGTAGCGTCGGTGACGTGTTTGATCAAATCGCTGCTCATGGATATCTCCAGGGTCGTAAGCAAAAAAACGTGGCCCATCATAGCTGCACCCACGCCCTACAGGAAGTCGCGGACGATTGAGTGTAACTATAGTTGCGCAAGACGCCGCGAATCGAAACTGTCACACAAGTGTCATAGCATCGAATGGCACATTGCCTTGCATCAAGCCTTGCCGTGTCACGCGTTGGCGTCAGCCTGCTATCGTGGCACGATTGCCGGGTTAACGACCGAGAACAACCAGATCATGCCGCATACCATCGCGAAGAACCTGTCCCTGATCGCCGCCATCGACCTTGGCTCCAACAGTTTCCACATGGTCGTGGCCAAGGCCCACCATACCGAAATCCGCATTCTCGAGCGGCTCGGCGAGAAGGTTCAGCTGGCCGCCGGCATCGACGAAGAGCGCATGCTCAGCGAAGAAGCCATGGAACGAGGCCTGGACTGCCTCAAGCGCTTCTCCCAGCTGATCAACGGAATGCCGGCAGGCTCCGTGCGCATCGTCGGTACCAACGCCCTGCGCGAAGCGCGCAATCGCAACGAATTCATCCAGCGCGCCGAAGCCATCCTCGGCCACCCGGTGGAGGTCATCTCCGGCCGTGAAGAGGCGCGCCTGATCTACCTGGGTGTCTCGCACACCCTGGCCGACACCGCCGGCAAGCGCCTGGTGGCCGACATCGGTGGCGGCAGCACCGAGTTCATCATCGGCCAGCGCTTCGAGCCGCTGCTGCGCGAAAGCCTGCAGATGGGCTGTGTGAGTTTCACCCAGCGGTACTTCCGCGACGGCAAGATCACCCCGGCCCGCTACGCCCAGGCCTACACCGCCGCGCGCCTGGAACTGATGAGCATCGAGAACGCGCTGCACCGCCTGACCTGGGACGAGGCCATCGGCTCGTCCGGGACCATCCGCGCCATTGGTGCCGCCATCAAGGCTGGCGGGCTGGGCAATGGCGAGGTCAACGCCGAGGGCCTGGCCTGGGTCAAACGCAAGATGTTCAAGCTGGGCGAGGTCGACAAGATCGACTTCGATGGCGTCAAACCCGACCGCCGGACCATCTTCCCGGCCGGGATGGCGATTCTCGAAGCCATCTTCGATGCGCTGGAGCTACAGCGCATGGACCACTGTGACGGTGCCCTGCGCGAAGGCGTACTGTTCGACCTGCTGGGCCGCCATCACCACGAAGATGTGCGCGAACGCACGCTCAACTCGCTGATGGAGCGCTACCACGTAGATCACGGCCAGGCCGCGCGGGTCGAGCGCAAGGCGCTGCATGCCTTCGACCAAGTGGCCGAAGCATGGGGACTGAAAGGCGGGAACTGGCGCGATCTGCTGGGCTGGGCGGCTAAAGTGCACGAAATAGGCCTGGACATCGCCCACTACCATTACCACAAGCACGGCGCCTACCTGATTGAGCACTCGGACCTGGCGGGCTTTTCCCGCGAGGACCAACAGATGATGGCCCTGCTGGTACGCGGCCATCGGCGCAATATCCCCAAGGACAAGTTCGCCGACCTGGGCGAGGAAGGCGTCAAGCTGTTGCGCCTGTGCGTGCTGCTGCGCTTCGCCATCCTGTTCCACCACATCCGTGGTACTCAGCAAATGCCGAAGGTAGAGCTCAACGCGGCCGATAACAGCCTCGTCGTGGTGTTCCCGGCTGGCTGGCTGGAGCAGAACCAGCTGACCCAGGCCGACTTCGCCAACGAGGCGGAGTGGCTGGCCCGGGTCGGCTTCGTCCTCAGCGTACGTTGAGGACCGGGTTGCTCAGGCGCTCCAGCAGGGTCGCCTGGGCACTGCGCGGGTTCTGGTTGCCGGTCGGGGTGCTGCGCACGTAGCGCCCGTCTGGCTGCAGGGTCCAGGCATGGGTGTTGTCGGTCAGGTAGCTTTCCAGCTCCTTCTTCACCCGCAGCAACAGCTTCTTGCCTTCTACCGGGAAGCAGGTCTCGACACGTTTGTCGAGGTTGCGCTCCATCCAGTCGGCACTGGACAGGTAAATCTGCTCTTCGCCGCCATTGAGGAAGTAGAACACCCGCGTGTGCTCCAGGAAGCGACCGATGATCGAGCGCACCTGGATGTTGTGCGAAACCCCCGGAATACCTGGGCGCAGGCAGCACATGCCACGCACCACCAGGTCGATCTTCACGCCCGACTGGCTGGCCTTGTACAGCGCCTTGATGACCTTGGCATCGGTCAGCGAGTTGAACTTGGCGATGATGTGCGCCGGCTTGCCTTCGAGGGCGAACTGGGTTTCCCGCGCGATCATGTCGAGCATGCCCTTCTTCAGGGTGAACGGCGCGTGCAGCAGCTTTTTCATGCGCAGGGTCTTGCCCATGCCGATCAGCTGGCTGAACAGCTTGCCAACGTCCTCGGTCAGGGCGTCGTCAGAGGTCAGCAGGCTGTAGTCGGTGTACAGGCGGGCGTTACCCGCGTGGTAGTTGCCGGTACCCAGATGCGCATAACGCACGATCTCGCCATGCTCGCGGCGCAAAATCAGCATCATCTTGGCGTGGGTCTTGAAGCCGACCACGCCATAGATCACTACCGCACCGGCCGCTTGCAAGCGGCTGGCCATCTGCAGGTTGGACTCTTCGTCGAAGCGCGCACGCAGCTCGATCACCGCAGTGACTTCCTTGCCGTTACGGGCCGCATCCACCAGCGCGTCGACGATTTCCGAGTTGGCCCCCGAGCGGTACAGCGTCTGGCGCACAGCCAGCACGTGTGGGTCCTTGGCGGCCTGGCGCAGCAGGTCGACCACCGGGGTGAAAGACTCGAACGGGTGCATCAGCAGGATGTCCTGCTTGCTGATCACGCTGAAGATGTTGTCGGCATTCACCAGCAGTTTGGGGATTGCCGGGGTGAACGGGGTGTATTGCAGCTCCGGGTGGCTGTCCAGGCCGGTGATGCTGAACAGACGGGTCAGGTTGACCGGGCCGTTGACCTGGTACAGCTCGCTTTCGCTGAGGCTGAACTGCTTGAGCAGGTAATCTGACAGGTGTTTCGGGCAGGTGTCGGCCACTTCCAGGCGCACGGCGTCGCCATAGCGGCGCGAGAACAGCTCACCGCGCAGGGCGCGGGCCAGGTCGTCGACTTCTTCGGAGTCCAGCGCCAGGTCGGCGTTACGGGTCAGGCGGAACTGGTAGCAGCCCTTCACCTTCATGCCCTGGAACAGGTCGTCGGCGTGCGCGTGGATCATCGACGACAGGAACACGTAGTTGGCACCTGGCCCGCCGACCTCTTCCGGCACACGGATAACCCGCGGCAGCAGGCGCGGCGCCGGGATGATCGCCAGGCCCGAGTCACGCCCGAAGGCGTCCACGCCCTCGAGCTCGACGATGAAGTTGAGGCTCTTGTTCACCAGCAACGGAAACGGGTGAGTCGGGTCGAGGCCGATCGGGGTGATGATCGGCGCGATTTCGTCGCGGAAATAGCGGCGCACCCAAGTCTTGAGCTTGGGTGTCCAGTAGCGGCGGCGGATGAAGCGAATCTGGTGCTTTTCCAGCTCCGGCAGCAGCACGTCGTTGAGGATCGCGTACTGGCGGTCGACTTCGAAGTGCACCAGCTCGCTGATGCGGGCCAATGCCTGGTGCGGCTGCAGGCCGTCGGCACCGGCCTGTTCACGGGCAAAATTGATCTGCTTCTTCAGGCCGGCGACGCGGATCTCGAAGAACTCGTCGAGGTTGCTGGAGAAGATCAGCAGGAACTTGAGGCGCTCGAGCAGCGGGTAATTCTCGTCCAGTGCCTGCTCCAGCACACGGATGTTGAACTGCAACTGCGAAAGCTCGCGATGAATGTACAGGCTGCTGTCGTCCAGGCCAGGCACGGCGATTGCCGGTGCAGGGGCGGGCGTGGGGGCGGCAGGCTCGGCCACCGGCTCTGCCACTGGCTCGGGCTCGGGCGCCGGCGGCAGGTCTGGCGGGGTCTGCAGCATCTCTTCGGGGAGCTCTTGAGCATCCTTGATCGCGACAGGGGTTAGCACTTCATTATTCATCTGGCGTTCCTGAGGACGTTAATGCCCTATCATCAATTGAGCGGCAAGATAAGCGACCATTATGACGCCTGCATTACACAGCAGGGCAAGCGATGACGCGTAGCATCTGGCATTGTCCGTGTAGGAAATGTTCACGTCGAGACACATTTGGACACTTTCACGAATGCGCGCGAAGGGGTAGGCTGCGCGTTCATTTCGCCAGCACCTCAGAAAATGCTTCAACAATTCCTGCAGGATTTCGGCTACTTCGCCCTTTTTCTAGGCACCTTCTTTGAAGGCGAGACCATCCTGGTGCTTGCGGGTTTCCTTGCGTTCCGCGGTTACATGGACATCAAGCTGGTATGCCTGGTGGCGTTTCTGGGCAGCTACGCCGGTGACCAGTTGTGGTATTTCATGGGCCGTCGCCACGGGCGGCGGATTCTGGCGCGCAAACCGCGCTGGCAGGCAATGGGTGCCCGAGCGCTGGACCATATCCGCCGCCACCCCGACATCTGGGTGCTGAGTTTCCGCTTCGTCTATGGCCTGCGCACGGTCATGCCGGTGGCCATTGGCCTGTCGGGCTATCCGCCACGCCGCTACCTGCTGCTGAACGGGATTGGCGCGGCCATCTGGGCAATCGCCCTGGGCGCGGCTGCCTACCACTTCGGCGCCATCCTCGAAGGCCTGCTGGGCAACGTGAAGCGCTACGAGCTATGGGTGCTTGGCGGCTTGTTGATGCTGGGCGTTTTGCTGTGGCTGCGCCGGCGCTTCCGCACCCTGCGCGCCGAGCGCAAGGCGGCGAGCGAAGCCCAGGCCCCAGAGGCTGAGCAAGCTGTAAAGCACGAGCAGGACCCAGGCCAGCGGCGCGACCACCGCTAAGCCCAGTGCGCCGGTACGTTGCCGAACAGACCGCCTCAAAGAATGAACACCCCAGCGTAATTGCGATCCAAGTAAGCAGGATTTTGCGCAGGACTGTCCGCAGGCCCGGTTATGCCTATGGCGCCATCTGCCAAACTAGAGGACATTTAGCGCCTCGACACTGGAGCAATGAGCATGACAAAAAAAGTAGCGGTGATTCTTTCCGGCTGTGGCGTGTATGACGGCGCCGAAATCCACGAAAGCGTGATCACCCTGCTGCGCCTCGACCAGCGCGGTGCGCAGGTGCAGTGCTTCGCGCCGGACATCGCGCAGATGCATGTCATCAACCACCTGACCGGCGAAGAGATGCCCGAGTCGCGCAATGTGCTGGTGGAATCGGCGCGGATTGCCCGCGGCGAGGTAAAGGACATTCGCGAGGCGAAGGCCGAAGACTTCGATGCGCTGATTGTACCGGGCGGTTTCGGGGCGGCGAAAAACCTCTCCAATTTTGCCGTGGAGGGCACCAACTGCAGCGT
>NZ_JABMCN010000276.1:1248-7564 GCF_013179515.1 Pseudomonas sp. CM27 | reverse complement strand
GCAACGCTTTGGCGGGCGCTTCAGCATGATCGGCAACCTGGCGCACCTGGGGCTGGCGTACCTGAAGATTGACGGTAGCTACATCCGCAACATCGATCACGAGCAGCACAAACGGCTGTTCATCGAGGCCATCCAGCGCGCGGCTCACAGTATCGACTTGCCGCTGATTGCCGAACGGGTCGAGACGGAAGGCGAGCGGCGAGTGTTGAAGGAGATGGGTGTGGGCGGGATACAGGGGCAGTTGGTAGGCGAGCCCGCGCCCTGGCGCTGAGTTGTCGTACTGGCAGTTCCGGCCCTATCGCCGGCAAGCCAGCTCCCACAGATACTGCACAGCCTTTGAAGTCGGTGCAGTGCCTGTGGGCGCTGGCTTGCCGGCGATAGGGCCAGAGGAGCCACCAGAAAGCAGTGGCCAAGCTGATTACCGCTCGCGCAGCGCTTCCGAACGCGCCTTCATGATCGGCTTGAGCAAGTAGCTCATGATGGTCTTCTTGCCGGTCATGATGTCCACCGTCGCCACCATCCCCGGGATGATCAGCAGCGGCTTCTCGTCAGTCCCCAAGTGGCTGCGATCGGTGCGCAGTTTGATCAGGTAATACGTGGTCTTCTTGTCCTCATCGGTGATGGTGTCTGCGCCGATCTGCTCCAGCTTGGCCTTGAGCCCCCCGTAGATGGTGTAGTCATACGCCGTGAACTTCACCGTCGCTTCCTGGCCAGGGTGCAGGAAGGCGATGTCCTTGGGCAGGATCTTCGCCTCGATGACCAGCGTGTCGTCCAGCGGCACCACCTCGATGATATCGCTGCCAGGCTGGATCACCCCGCCAATGGTGTTGACCAGCATCTGCTTGACGATACCGCGCACCGGCGAAGTGACCAAGGTACGGTGCACCCGGTCGTCCAGCGCCTTGCTGGTGGCGGTGGCCTTGTTCAGCTCGGTGCGCGCCTCGTTCAGCTGGGTCAGCGCCTCGCTGCGGAATTTGCCACGGGTTTCTTCGATCTTGCTTTGCACCTCACGAATGGCCGCCTCGGCACGCGGGATAGCCAGCGCGGTGGAGTCCAGCTGGCCGCGGTTTTCCACTTCGGCACGACGCAGGCGCAGTACTTCTACCTGCGAGATCGCACCTGTGGCCACCAGCGGCTCCGACATGCCGATTTCCTTGCGCAGCAATTCGAGGCTGTTTGCGTACTGCGAGCGTTTGGAGCTGTACTCGCGCAGTTCCTGCTGGCGCTGCACCAACTGTTGCTGCAGGCCGCCAATCTCGTCTTGCAGTTGCTGACGACGGCTCAGGTACAGCGACTCTTCGTTCGCGGCCTGGCTTGGTGCAGCTTTGCGCAGCTCTTCGTCGATTTTCAGCGGGCTGTCCTGCACCTCGGCACTCAGGCGCTCGACCCGCAAGGCCATGGCCAGGCGGTCCGCCTCGGTTTCACCGACGTTGGAGGCAAAGCGGGTTTCATCCAGGCGCAACAGCGGCTGGCCGACTTCGACAATCTGCCCCTCCTTGGCGAATATTTCGGCGACGATGCCGCCCTCCAGGTTCTGGATCTTCTGCACCTTGGAAGACGGAATGGCCTTGCCTTCACCTCGCGTGACTTCGTCGATGCGGGCGACGCTGGCCCACACGATCAGGAACACGAAGAACAGGATCACGCCCCAGATGGTCAGCCGTACTACCCGCGGCGCATCCTCGATCAGGGCTTTGTTGACCTCGGGCAACGGTTGCCCGCCCAACGAGTCGCTGCCTTTGAAATAGCGCCGCAGGCCGCTCTTGAACTGCCCCATATCCAGCTTATGCAACACTGATCTGCCCCTTCTTCAGCGCATCCATGACCGCGGCTTTCGGGCCATCGGCGACAATCTGCCCGCGATCGATCACGATCAGCCGGTCCACCAGCGACAGCAGCGAGGCACGGTGCGTGACCAGCAGCACTGTCTTGCCTTCCACCACCGCCTGCAGGCGCTGCTTGAGGCGTTCTTCACCGGTGTTGTCCATGGCGCTGGTCGGTTCGTCCAGCAGCAGAATCTGCGGGTTGAGCAGCAGCGCTCGGCCCAGGGCGACGTTCTGGCGCTGGCCGCCGGACAGGTTTTGCCCACGCTCGCCCACTTGCAGCTCGTATCCGTCCGGGTGCAGCCTGGCAAACTCGTGCACGCCGGCCAGTTCGGCAGCCTGCAGGATAAGCTCGTCTTCGATGTAGCGGGCGCCGCTGACCAGGTTGTCGCGCAGGGTGCCGGCCAGCAGCTGGATGTCCTGCGGCACGTAGCCGATGTTGTGGCGCAGCTCGCTGACGTCGATCTGGCGGATATCCACGCCATCCACCAGCAACGAGCCACCATCGGCTTCGTACAGGCCGACGATGAGCTTGGCCAGGGAGCTCTTGCCCGAGCCACTTCGGCCAATGATGCCGACCTTTTCGCCGGGGCGTATGGTCAGGTTGATGTTTTTCAGGGCCAGGTTCTGCTGGTTGGGGTAGGTGAAGTCGACCCCGCGAAACTCGACGCTGCCCTGCAGCACTCTGCGGCTGAGTGGGCGCTCTTCGAAGTTGCGCTCTTGGGGCAGCTCCATCATGTGGTCGGTGGAGACCATGGTCACCTTGGCCTGCTGGTAGCGGGCAAGCAGGCCGTTGAGCGACCCGAGCGGGCCGAGCGCGCGGCCGCTGAGCATGTAGCAGGCCACCAGGCCGCCCATGCTCAGGTTGCCGTCGATGATCAGGTACACGCCGACGCAGATCATCGCCACACCTGCCAGTTGCTGGATCAGCAAGGTGATGTTCATCGCCAGGCTCGACAGCACCTTCACGCGCAGTTCCAGCCGGCTGAGGGTGCCGAGGGTCTGCTCCCACATGTACTGGCGTTCGCTTTCGGCGTTGTTGACCTTTACCGCATCCAGGCCGGCCAGGGTTTCGATCAGGCTGGACTGGCGCTCCGAGGCCAGGGCCATGGTCCGCTCCATGGTCGCCATCAGCGGCCGTTGCAAGGCGTAGCCGATTCCCAGAGCCAGCGGGAAGGCGATGATCGGGATCCATACCAGGTGCCCGCCAATGATGGCGATGACGACCAGGATCAGGATGGTGAAGGGCAGGTCGATCAGGCTGGTCAGGGTCAGCGAGGCAAGGAAGTCGCGCAGGCCCTGGAACTCGTGAATATTCTGGGCAAAACTGCCGACCCTTGCCGGCCGGTACTTCATCGACATGCCGACGATGCGTTCGAACAGTGTCGCCGAAATGATCAGGTCGGTCTTTTTGCCGGCCAGGTCCAGGCAAAGCCCGCGCAGGCCCTTGAGGATCAGGTCGAAGATGTAGGCGCCGGCAATACCGATGGCCAGCACCCAAAGCGTCGAGGTGGCCTGGTTGGGTACCACGCGGTCATACACGTTCATCACGAACAGCGGCGCGGCCAGGGCGATCAGGTTGATTACCAGGCTGGCGGCGATGGCATCGATATACAGCCATTTGCTGCGCAGCAAGGTGTCGCGGAACCACGACTTTGTCCGCGGGATGAGATTGCCGTGGTTGACGTCGAACTTGTGTTGCGGCTGGGCGAAGAACACCCGGCCGCTGTAGTCGCTTTGCAGCGCTTCGCGGCTGACGTGCACTTCGCCGCCGTCGCTCTCGCTGAGCAGCAGGCGCGCGGTGTCATCGTTTTCCCAGCCCAGCAGGACGGCGCTGCGGCCTTCTTTGAGCAGCAGCATGGCCGGCATGGCGATTTTCGGGATCTGCTCCAGCTTGCGTTGCAGCAACCGCCCCTGCAGCCCGGCCCGGGCGGCGGCGCGGGGCAGCAGCTCGGGGCTCAGGCGCTGGGCAGGCAGCGGCAAGCCGGTGGTCAGCATGACCCGGCTGGCAGGTTTCTGGTGCAGGACACACAGGCTCAGCAGACTATCCAGCAGGGGGTCGTCATGCTGACTGCGTGGATCGTGGCTGAGTTGGACTCGACTGACTTCGGATTCCACGCGGCGCTCTCTTCATCCTTGTGGGTGGGTGGGGTGGGTGTGCCGCCGTACAGGCTGGCGGGCTCACCCTGGCTCTCTATGGTCTGTACCAGGCTGTGGGGCTGGGGACGCTGGCGTCCTCACGCCGGGGCAGGCCAATGGTCGCCTTGAATCGGTGTTGAGTAAACAATTCTACGTGGTTCATTTCTACCAGACGTGACTGGGTCATGGATGTTTCATTTTTGATCCGGTAGGCGACCTGCTGGAAATCAGTTTGCAGCATAGCGTTCCTGATGCGAGTGGCAGCGAGGGGGTCACTGTCCAGCTTAGTCATTGTCATTAAACAGGCGCTGCTTTATTGGCGTAACGCTGTAAGTATTTAGTCAAAATTTATCTATAAAAAGCCGATCTCCAGGGACTCTGTGTTCAATAATTGCCGCCCGGATTCTGCAATGGAGTGACGGTAATGGCTGTCCCCACACTCACGTCTTTGATTTACAACATTTTCCCTGTCATTTGACAGCGTGAGGGCAGGTGTCTTTTGGTGATTTTGGCGGCCACGGACCATAGCGCTGCCTGGCCTGCAGGCCGCTATGTGGTTGGCTTCCCGGCAAGGTTTGTGCGTGTGTATCGCCTGTGGGGCAGGTGGCGGAATCTTTGACGCCTCAGACTTTGACAGACCCCATCGAAGGCGTGCCCCGAGGCGTGTTTCACGATCGCCGAAGGGGCTGAAACGGCACCTGAACCGCCAACGTTATCCGCTTTAAATGAAGCACGGCATTTGCCCCCCGGAAACGGTTGGCTAAGGTTCGAATATCAATGTGACATTACATTGCCGATTGTTTAGGATGGCCTGTATAAGGTCAATAGTTTGGCAGTTAAGTAATTCCAAATAGTTATAGACGGAATATTGGCGTCAAAAACGCCAGATGATCAATGACATAGTTCCGCCTGAAGTGGCTTAGAAGTGCCGCTCTGGCAGGGAAGTACCCACAGGGTCACACGGAGAGTCCAATGAGCAGCGTTGTAGCCATCGTCAAAAGTATTGTCGGCCAGGTTATTGCGGTATCCCCAGAAGGCATCCGCCGTGTGCTCATCGAGGGTGACCGTCTGTTGTCCGGTGATGAGGTCCTCACTGGCCCTGGTGGCGCAGTAACTTTGGAACTGGCTGATGGCCGTCTGCTTGACCTTGGCCGTGACACCCAGTGGAGTGCCGATGCTCCCGACAGCAGCACCGACCTGAGCCAGGCCACCGCACAGGCTGCGCCGTCGGTTGAAGAGCTGCAGCAGGCGATCGCTGCGGGTGTCGACCCTACTACCGAGCTTGAAGCTACTGCGGCCGGCCCGTCGGCAGCAGGCGGTGGTGGCGCGCTGGGCGGCGGCCACAGCTTCGTGATGCTTGAAGAAACCGCAGGCAGGGTCGATCCGACTGTTGGCTTCCCGACTGACGGGCTGGGCTTCGCTGCGGTATTGGACAGTGAAGAGGTTGGCCTGCTGGACACCAATGGCAACAACCTGGTGACTACGCCGACCACAGATACCAACGTTGCTACTGACCTGATTCTTGGCGCCACGCCTTCTATCAGTGAAGCGGGTGGCGTAATCGTCTATACCGCCACGGTTGGCCAGGCACCGACCACCAGCCTGGTAATCACGCTGTCAAACGGTGCCGTCATCGTCATTCCGGCCGGGCAGACCAGCGGTAGCATCAACGTCGTGGTGCCGGCGAACGATACGCCCTATATCGATGGTGGCCAGATTTCGGCGACCGTGACAGGTGCCACCGGTGGCGGTGGGTTGACTGTAACGCTGCCGCAAACGCCTGCAGTTACCCAGGTCACCGATACCATCGACAGCACCACCGCGACCCTGACCGCCTCGCCAAGCGTGACCGAAGGCGGCGTGATCACCTACACCGTGACCCTGAGCAACCCTGCCCAGACGCCGGTGATCGTGACCCTGTCCAACGGCCAGACCATCACTGTTGAAGCGGGCAAGACCCAGGGCAGTGTCGACTTCCAGACCCCGGCTAACGACGTCTACAACAACGGTTCCACCGTCAGCGTCACCATCGATAGCGCCACTGGCGGCAACTTCGAGCAACTGACCCCGAACCCGACCCCTGCTCAAACCACGATCAATGATTCGGTCGACACCACTACCGCGACCCTGACGGCGAGCCCGTCGGTGACCGAAGGCGGCGTGATCACCTACACCGTGACCCTGAGCAACCCTGCTCAGACGCCGGTGACCGTGACCCTGTCCAATGGCCAGACCATCACTGTTGAAGCGGGCAAGACCCAGGGCAGTGTCGACTTCCAGACCCCGGCTAACGACGTCTACAACAACGGTTCCACCGTCAGCGTCACCATCGATAGCGCCACTGGCGGCAACTT
>NZ_JABMCN010000276.1:0-1149 GCF_013179515.1 Pseudomonas sp. CM27 | reverse complement strand
TCGAGCAGCTGACCCCGAACCCGACCCCTGCTCAAACCACGATCAATGATTCGGTCGACACCACTACCGCGACCCTGACGGCCAGCCCGTCGGTGACCGAAGGCGGCGTGATCACCTACACCGTGACTTTGAGCAACCCTGCTCAGACGCCGCTGACCGTGACTCTGTCCAACGGCCAGACCATCACTGTTGAAGCGGGCAAGACCCAGGGCAGTGTCGACTTCCAGACCCCGGTTAACGACGTCTACAACAACGGTTCCACCGTCAGCGTCACCATCGAGAACGCCACCGGCGGTAACTTCGAGCAGCTGACCCCCAACCTGACTCCGGCGTCGACTGTCATCAATGACAGTGTCGATACCGTCACCGTCAGCATCGTCAGCAATGGCAACGTGACCGAGGACCAGCAGCCGTCCTTCACAGTGAAAGTAAGCCAGGCACTGGACCGTCCACTGACTGTTACCCTGTCCAACGGCGACAAGGTGACTATCGAAGCCGGTAAAACCGAAGTCGAATACAAGGCCTCCGCCCAAGGCGATGATGTCATCAAGGACGCTGGCTCTCTCACCCTCAGCGTCACCAACGCCACTGTCCAGGGTGCCACCTTCGAGCACCTGGTCATCGGTGGCCCGGCTACCGTTGAAATCTCGGACACTATCAGTGAAGTCGTCGCCAGACTGACTGCTACACCTTCGGTAACCGAAGGTGGCGAGATCACTTATACCGTCACGCTGACCAACGAGGACGGCCTGCCGGTGGATAACCACTCGGCGCTGTACTTCACGCTAAGCGATGGCAAGACCGTTGTTGTGGTACCCGCCAACAGCAACACCGGCTCAATTACAGTCACTGCACCAGACAACGTGTATGTTGGCGCCAACGACCCGGTCGTGAAGGCTATTGCCGACGTCAGCGGTGCAGATGCGTGGAAGTTCGAACAACTGACCCTGGACAAGACCCCGGTCAGCACCACGGTTACCGATGAGCCAGGCACGCCAGGCAATCCAAACCCGGGTGGCGGTAACGAAGGTGACATCGTCAAGGTCACCATCACGGCTGACCAGGTATCGGTCGCCGAGAATGTGAAGCCGACCTTCACCGTGCACATCAACACTGCATTGGCCAACGACCTGGTTGTGACGCTGAGCA
>NZ_JABMCN010000275.1 GCF_013179515.1 Pseudomonas sp. CM27 | reverse complement strand
GCTGCCGACGGCTCGAAGACCTGCAAGTCCAATGGCACGGCCTGGAAGATCCTCAACACCAACACCACTGTGAGCTAAACATGAGCCAATTGATCGAACAGACCTCCCTTTACGAAATCCTGATCCGCGTTCGCGAGGACGGTAGTTACGGCGCGCACTATCAGACGATTACCCGCGTGCTGCGCGACGGGGAACGTTTCGGCTCCGCCAGTGAAGGGCCGCTGGTGCCGCTGGTGGAAGGTGACTCCGAGGCGTTCGCCCTTTTTGGGCAGTACGTTGGCTCAGCCACGGCAGATACGCTGGCGGCCAACCAGGCGCTGCAGGGGCGCGTGAGCGAGCTGGAGCAGGCCCGAGATTCGCTAGCGGGCGAGCTCCAGCAAGCGCTCGACGCTAACCAGGTGCTGCAAGCCCGCGTGCTGCAGCTGGAGAACCAGCTTTCGACGCCACCTGAAGAGCCAAGTGAGGTAGAGGAATGACGACCTACGCCACCCTCAACCCGATTGGGTCGAAAGACCCGCGGGACCTTCTGGATAACGCCGAGAACCTGGACAGCTTTTCGCTGGGTGAGGAGGGCAGCTATCTCGATCGTCTCGGCCGTCCGCGCAAAAGCATGCTCGGCATGGAGAATGAGTTCGATGCAGCTGAGACCGAACGCCAGGCCCGGTACCGGGAGGCTATCGAAAGCACAGGATTCGAATACCTGGGCGACTACGCCGCCGGCGTGACCTTCACCGGCTATCAACAGGTGGTGCGGTATGCCGATGAGCTGTACGGGCTGAGCGCCGCTTACGCCCCGCCAGTGGTTTTGACCGGGGTCTGGGCGACCGACTCCGCCAAGCTGGTATCGCGCGGCGACAACGTACTTCGGGCTGATCTTCTTTCGCCCGGCGGCGGCAACCGGGTGCGGCTCGACAGTGGCGATCTGCTGCAGAGGGCCATGACCTTCCTGGAGACGCTGAACTACTCGACTTTCGAGCAACGCAACAGCCGTCCCATCGAGCTGGTCGCGCATCGCGGCTTCATGACTCAGGCGCCGCAGAACACCGCCCTGGCGTTTTCCTCAGCCCTGAGCGCCGGGGCGGATGCCCTTGAGTGCGATGTGGCGGTCAGCGCTGATGGCGAGTACTACATGTTCCACGACACCACTGTGGACAGCCTGACCACCGGCACCGGCACCTTCACATCGCTGTCCTCGGCCTATCTGGACAGCCTTGAGCTCAAATCGGGACAGGGGACGCGGTTCGCCCCGGTGCGGCTCTCGCGCTTTGCCGAGTATCTGGAGATCGCGCGCACGGCCGGCGCCTTCATCTACCCCGAGTTCAAGCGCTACCGGAGCACCGCCGATCTGCAGGGGATGATTGATCTCATCGTCGAGTACGGCATGGACAGTGCCTGCTGCATGGGGTCGTTCAACCTCAACATACTGACCATGACTCGGGCCGCCAACAAGAACATGGAAGTTGGCTTGCTCGGCGTGTCCACCAGCGTGTCCACCGTCAAGGGCTACATCGACCAGGTGGCCGCGCTCGGGAAGGGATCGCTGATCTGGGACTACGACGCCACGCTGGCCATCCCCGAGGCCGTTGCCTATGCCTTTTCCAAGGGCGTTGACTGGGGTGTTTACACCGTCGACCGGCAGAGCCAGCTGCCTGCCATCCGCAAGCTCGGTATCCGGCGCATCATTTCCAACGTCTCGCTCAAGGTCAGCCAATGAACATCCCCAGCGATCTTAATACCTACATCCCCTCGATGCTTGGTGTGGGTGGCACCTATTCGATCTCGGACGGCATTGGCCGGATCTACTCGCCGGCGGGGGTCTCGACCAAGTACGAAAAAAGCGTTCTGGTGGGTCCTGGTGTCAAAGTCGAAATGAAGATCTACGGCCGGTCAACCGGCGGGGTGGGCGGGGCCGTGGCCATCGACTACCTGCCGTTGGATCGAGGTGGCAGCAGCATCGAAATCAAGTCGCGTGAGTGGCGCGAGTACGTGGTGAGCTTTACCACGCCATTGCGCTCGCCCGACAACCTGCGCGTTACGTTTGCCATCGGCAACTTCGCCGCCATGGGGGAGGGCTCGTTTGAGTTTCATACGCCGAGGATCAGCATCTACGACACTGACCTGGGGGCGCCGCGGATTCTTGCTCGCGGCCTGATCCTGGTCTCTTCCGGCGTCCCTTCGCTGAACTCGAACTACCAGGCCGATGGCATCAAGTCGCTGAGCTACGACGCGGCCGCTGCAGCGCTGACCGTAACGATGCGAGGCAATGACGGTGCCGGCATGCGCTTGCACCCGCTGATGATCGCGCAGCTGACGGATGACAACACCACGCTCACGGGCCGCCGCCTGCATGCCCTGTGTGGCCGCTACAACCGCGATGACGGTACCGCCAGGGTGACTTTTGTCGACGGCGGCACAGGCCAGCTCCAAGACATCAGCGGGCTTGGCAACGTCTACCTTACCTTCAGGGCAGAGATCTAGCCGGCGCCCAGCCAACAACAAGACACACAGAACCCGCCAGTGAGCGGGTATTTTTTTGCCTGGAGAAACGCTATGCGGACATCGCAACGCGGCTTGAGCCTCATCAAGTCATTCGAAGGCCTGCGCCTGCAGGCCTATCAGGATTCAGTCGGCGTCTGGACCATCGGCTACGGTGCCACCCGGGGCGTGAAGTCGGGGATGTCGATCACCAAGGAGCAGGCCGAGCGCATGCTGCTGAACGACGTGCAGCGCTTCGAGCCTGAGGTTCAGCGCCTGGTCACGGCGCCGCTGAGCCAAAACCAGTGGGACGCCCTGATGAGCTTCACCTACAACCTGGGCGCGGCCAACCTTGAATCGTCCACGCTCCGCCGGCTGCTCAATGCAGGCAACTACGCAGCCGCTGCCGAGCAGTTTCCGCGCTGGAACAAGGCTGGCGGGCAGGTACTGGCCGGACTGGTCCGCCGGCGGGCCGCTGAGCGAGATCTGTTCCTGGGGACGGCGTGAACGGCTGGGTGGCGCGGCTTTCCAGAGCTGTTTTGCTGATCCTGGTCGGCGCGATGGCGGGCATCTGGGCAGCCACCGGGCACTTCCGGCCGTTGCTTGATGACCAGCAAGACAAGGCCGCCCAGTGCAGCGCCGCGCGCGACAACCTGGCCGGCCTGGCACAGGAGCAGGGCAAGGCCCTGGGTGATCTGACCCTGGCCACGAACGCACGCCAGGCCGGCGCCGATAAGGCAGTGGGCGATGCCAAAGCCAGTGCAGGCATCGACTACGCCGCGGCGAACCGGCTGCAACAAGAGCACACCGGCGGCGACCAGTGCGCCGCTGCCTCCTCCATCATCGACAAGGAGCTTGGCCTATGAGGCTGGGGCTGAACTCGATCATCTGTAGGAGCGGAATTGGCCTTTTTCAGGCTGCAGGTCACGTAATTCGTGGCCTCGTCTGTGGGAGCGGGCTGGTGCTGGCAATTGGGGTGGCCGGCTGCGCAGGGAAGGTAGAGCCCCGGGTTCAGTATGTGCGCGTCGAGGTGCCGGTGCAGGTGCCGTGCCGCGCGCCGGAGGTAGCAGTACCGACTTGGACGGCAGCCGGCCTGAGCAAGACCGACAGCCTAGAGGTAAAGGTGCGGGCACTGCTTGCGGAGCGCCGTCAGCGCATTGGCTACGAGCGTCTGTTAGAAGCAGCAGTCAGTGCCTGCAAATAGGATTTCAGCCTTCAGAACTGGCGTAGTCGTCGAATCCTTTCTCCTGCTTGTAATGATGCTTACCTGTCTCCCCCAAGTGAGCGATCCGGGCTCTGGACGGATTCACAAGCCTGGCGCTGATATTGAACGCAGGGTAAGTGCCACGGATTTCAGGGTGAAGGGTAGCGGCGACCTCCACATCGGATTGAGAAACGTAGCGGCCCGCCCAACGCTCAACTAAATGCTTGATGGCAAAAGGACGTTTCTGCAGTCCCTTGATTTTTGTCTGTGCGTCAAGCCATTCGTAGGCGAACCGAATACAGTCAGGGTGCTCGTGAAGGTGATCATTGTGTGTGTATTTGGTTGCTTTCTTTGCAGCTTCGATTTGGTCGTCGGTTAGCATGTGCAGCCCCCCAGTATGTTCATGGTATCCGGTCGCTTCGTGTCGGTGAATCTAACACGTACGTTGGGGGAATTTTGGGGGAATTGATCCCCCCAATGGTGTGGAATGCTGTTGTGTCATGATGCGTTTAAGTGACTGATTTTATTGGGATTTAAAAAATAGGCCCAAATAAATTTGAAGGCGAAAACGGATTCGAAATCCGTTGTACTGGCAACAGTACCTAGGGTTCAAATCCCTATCTCTCCGCCATACAAGATCAAGCCCCTGGGAGCGAAAGCTTTCAGGGGCTTTTTCGTTGTGCGTGTCGCCAAATAGCTGGCGGTCATCAGCCCCAATTTTGCGCGGTCCGAGCCTAAGAGGAAGCGGGGAGCTTCTTGAGCGGTCTGACGGTGAGCTCTACACCCAAGGCAAGCATGAGTTTCTGAATAGTAGTGAAACGGGTTTTATCGCCGCCCTTCAGGGTTTTATAGAGAGATTCCCGATTGACGCCTGCGTCTTGCGCAAATTGATTCACACCCTTGGCTTTTGCCAGCATCAGGTAGCGGGTCGAGCCCGTTCGTACGAAGTGTGTCCGATAATCGGCGCACAAACGGGCTTTGGGTCAATGCCAGTCAGTTAAGCAATTGGGGCCGCTTTGCGGCCCATCGCCGGCAAGCCAGGCTCCCACAAATACGGCGCATGGCTTGAGTTCGATGCGGTCTGGGTGGGAGCTGGCTTGTAAGCGTTCCGGCAATACATCTTGCGGTCTATTTTCAGATACGAGCGTGTTTGGGCCATTGATATACATCAGACCCTTCACGACCCAAGTTGGAGTGCGGGAATGTCACACGGTGCCAGTGCTTACGGCAAGTCATGCGCATTCCCGTAGTTTTGAACTCTGCTAGAAACTCCACTCTTCAGCCGGAACTAGCTGGCAAAACGGCCCATCCAGAGTTGCATTGTGATGAGCAACGATGTCCTTAGCTTTCATCACCGGCGTGTCTGAACAGGTATGACCTTCGGTGACAAGTACCGCATTGAAGCCAAAATCACGAGCAGCACGGCAGGTGCTATCGACGCAGTATTGAGTTTTCATGCCGGTGATTACCACACCGGTAGCCCCGCGAGACCGCAAATTGTCCGCAAGATCGGTTAATTCGAATGCGTTGGGCCGCCGCTTTTCGAATACCACCTCGCCACCCAGAAGCTTCAGTTCCTGCGCAACCATCGTCAAGGGACTGTCTGGTGCGATTGGAGATCCAGCGGGCCCGACGTGGCGCGCGAGAAAAATCGGAGCGCCAGCGCTGCGTGCCTTGTCCATCAGGGTGTTCACTGTTTCCAACAACTCTTCACAGCGCCATGGCTTTTCCGGGCCGTGAACAAGCCCGACTTGGATATCGAGTATCAACAGGGCATACATGAGTGCATCTCCTTGCGTTTGTTCCAGCGACACAAGGGCATAAAAAAAGGCCCTGTCCATCGCTGGCGGGCCTTTGAAGTTCGTCTGCTATTGGCTCACGACACCTCGAACGCTCCGCTTTCAGCGGTCGTGGTGGTGATAGTCGAGGTAAGGCAATAGCTAGTCATAGATCGAAACTAGCAATATCGTAGCGAGCTGACAAGCCAGGATCCTAAAGTGAGTGCTTTTGACAGGCGGCGTAGTGTAGGTCTACGGACATGAGGTCTTGTGTAACTCAGGAAGGCACCACTGATGCGGCAGCAGTTGGCCGATTTCACTCGCCCGCTGCGTTGGCAGCCGCATCAGCACGTCCTTGAGATACGCATACGGATCATGCCCATTCATGCGTGCCGACTGGATCAAACTCATGATCGCCGCCACTGACGGCAGGCCCATTTGCCCCGCACATGTTGCTCGACGGTAAACACGCCCGGCGTGTAATCCAGCTTCTCGCTGACGTCTTCGCCGATGCGTTGGAGCTGGCAACCACAGGCGCACTGAGTGTTTTCGGGTTCATGGCGAATGACGGTGCGTGGAAACTGCGGCGGCAAGGGCGCACGTTTCGGGGATTGCCGTGGTTTGGCCTGTGGCGCAGCTGGGAGAAGCTGTTTTAGCTCGGCCTCGATAGCTTCAAGGTCTGTGTCGAGCAGGTCATTCAGCAAGCTGCCTTGCGCCGGGCTGATTTGTTCGCTGCGCTTGGCAAACTTGTGGCGTTTGAGCAAGGCGATTTCGAACTTGAACTGTTCGATGAGGATTTCATCGTTCTGGATCTTCCTGCTCATCGCCTCGACCTGGGATTGCAACTGCAACGCCTGTGCCGCCAAGGCACGAAGCTGTTCCGGGGTCATCTGGTTCTCGACCTCGCAGCCATGGCGAATGCCGGGCCAGTGGAACTTGCCTTGGTTAAGTCGCCGCGCTGCAAGCCAGACGCCCACGCCGTCGTGCACCAGCACTTTCATCCGGTTGGCCCGGCGATTGGCGAACAGATAAGCGCAGTGCGGCTTCGCCGCACCGAACACAGCAATTACCCGGGCCAATGCCGTCTCGGTGCCGGCGCGCATGTCCATCGGCTCGGTGGCCAGCCAGATCGCATCGATGCGGATCATTGAGCAACAGCCCGAACAAATTGTGCGCAGCCCTCGGGATCTGAGGCTGGCCATTTAACCGTGATCACTTGCCCGGCCATGGGCAACTCGATGATCACTGACGCTTCGACTGGCCGTTTAGGTGCGGCTTTTAGTGGGACAAATGCCGGTAGTGAAGTCGCTGCGGGCAGATCTCCATAGAGCCGCATCCATTTGCGGATGACGTTGGCATTGATGCCGTGGCTGATGGCGACACTGGAAATGGATGCGCCAGGTTGCAGGCATTCCTGAACGACTTGGGCTTTGAACGGTTTCGGATAAGAACTTCGTTGGCGCATGGAAATCCTGGCGATAAGGGCGATCGCGTCCGCTTGAAAATACGCGGACACCATCGCCCTTAAAGCTGGAGTTCGGAAGGTGAGTTCGCCGGACGCTTACGACTCGACCAGGCTCTGTACCGCCTCCATTTCATGGATCACAGCCTGCATCACGATAGAGCTGCGGGCGGTCGGTTGAGTTGCACGGATTGGCGTGCGACGGACAGGGCGCAGAGTACGTACTCTGAGGACTGGACCAGAGTGTCTTGCAGGACCTGGGTGGAATCGAGGGAGTAGGGTGGATCGGGGACTATCTTGCGCATGTAAGCTCCTTGGGTAGTGGAGCCGCCTGGCAACGCTGTCAAACGAATGGAGGCAGCTATACATGGGTTGACAGACCGGTACCCAAGGACCCGGCGCACACGAATATGCCCCACGCACAGCTGCCATTAAGCGCTGCAACGGAAACTTGAGTAATCGGCCTGTCAAAGCCGGTCGCTGATTCCACAACGACAAGCCGAGACTAGAGCGCGTCCGAATCCGTCGCAACAGTTTGAACAGGTTGGCAGTATGTTTGGGAAACGCCCTACAAGGAAGGGGATAATTCTGAGTGCAGGCTGTAGGACGGGCGCTGGTTTGCGGCGTCGAAGGGCAAACGCTACCGAAATCTACTAATAGATAGCG
>NZ_JABMCN010000274.1 GCF_013179515.1 Pseudomonas sp. CM27 | reverse complement strand
CAACAGCGCAGGCCTGGCCAAGCGTATCCACGACCAGGCGCTGGTGTTGACCTCCGCCGACCTCTACCTGGTCATGGCCTGCATTGCAGTGGCCCTGATCTGCCTGATTCCTTTCGTGCCTACCCGGGTCTATCCGCCGCGTGCGGTGGCCTGAACCCTGGATGAATTCGAGAACCGCTGAAATGACCAACAACCGCAAAACCCTGTTCATCGGCGCGGTGCTTGCCGTCGCTGTCCTGGCCGGCATCATCGGCCCCTGGATGTTTGGCAGCGACCACCGCCAGAGCACCAATGACGCCTATGTGATCGCCGACTACACCGTGGTCGCACCGAAGGTTGCCGGGTTCATCAAGGAAGTGCTGGTAGAAGATAACCAGCAAGTCAGGGCTGGCCAGTTGCTGGCGACCATCGATGCCCGTGACTACCAGGCCGCGCTGGATGCCGCGCAGGCGCAGTTGCTGGTGGCCAAGGCGCAAAGCGCCGATGCCCGTGCCACCCTCGAGCGCCAGGCGGCGCTGATCGCCCAGGCCGAGGCGGCGGTGAAAGCGGCGCAGGCCGAAGCGGCGTTCGCCGATCATGAAGTCAACCGCTACAGCCGCCTGGCCGAGCAGGGTGCCGGTACCGTGCAGAACGCCCAGCAGGCGCGCAGCGGCGTCGACCAGGCCCGCGCGCGGCTGGCCAATACCCAGGCGGCATTGGTGGCAGCACGCAAGCAGGTGGACATCCTTACCGCCCAGGTGGCCAGCGCCGATGGCCAGTTGAAGCGGGCTGAAGCGGGCGTTGAAAAGGCCCGGCTCGACCTGTCCTATACCCGCATCAGCGCGCCGGTGGACGGCATGGTCGGCGAGCGCGCCCTGCGTGTCGGTGCGTACGTCAATCCAGGTGCCCGCCTGCTGTCGGTGGTGCCCTTGCAGCAGGCCTATGTGGTCGGCAACTTCCAGGAAACCCAGTTGACCCACGTGCAGCCGGGCCAGCCGGTGAGCATCAGCGTCGACACGTTCTCCGGCGAAAAACTGCAGGGGCATGTAGAAAGCATCGCCCCGGCCACCGGCGTCACCTTCGCCGCCGTCAAGCCGGACAACGCCACCGGCAACTTCACCAAGGTGGTGCAGCGTATCCCGGTGAAGATCGTTTTCGATGACGGCCAGCCGCTGCTCGCGCGCCTGCGTGTGGGCATGTCGGTGGAAGCGACCATCGATACCCGTGGCGACAAGCTGGACGGCAAAGAGGTAAGCGCACGATGAAACCGGCATTACGCTTGAGCCCGTTGTTGCTGGCCGTGCTGATGGCCGGCTGCACCATGGGCCCGGACTTCCTGCGCCCCGACAGCCAGGCGCCGCAACAGTGGGCGCCGTTGCAAGGCGAGGCAGCGGCCAGCCAGCCGCAGGCCGAGCCACTGGAACTGCGCTGGTGGGAAACCTTCCACGACGCTCGCCTGAGCGCACTGATCCAGCGCGTATCCGAGCGCAACCTCGACCTGCAGATGGCCAGTGCCCGCCTGCTGCAAAGCCGTGCCTTACGCAGCACTGTGGCCGCCGATGAAGTGCCGTCGGTAGACGTGAACGCCGGCTACAGCCGCGCCCGCAACAGCGCCGAGGGCCTGAGTGACCCGTCGGGCAAGGCAGGCAAGCAAGCCTTCAACCTTTGGCAGGGTGACCTGGTAGCCGGCTGGGAGCTGGACCTGTGGGGCCGCGTGCGGCGTCAGGTCGAGGCCGCCGATGCCACGGTCGAAGTGGCCGAGAACGATCGGCGCGGGGTGTTGCTGGCGCTGCTGTCGGAAACCGCCGGCAACTACATCCAGTTGCGTGCCGTGCAGCACACCCTTGATGTGACTCGCGACAACCTCAAGGTCGCCCGGCACAGCCTGACGCTGTCGGAAAATCGCCAGGCGGAAGGTGTCGCCACTCGCCTCGACGTGGCCCAGGCCAGTGCCCAGGTGGCCTCGATCGAGTCGCGCCTGCCAAGCCTGGAAGCGCGGCGCGATGACTTGATCAACGCCCTCAGCCTGCTCGCGGCCGAACCGCCGCGCAGTTTGCAGGCCGAGTTGCTGCCGGCTGGCGAGCTGCCTGCGCCGCAGCAGAAGTTCGCCATCGGTTTGCCGTCCGAGCTGGCCGAGCGGCGCCCGGATATCCGCCAGGCCGAGGCCCGCCTGCATGCCGCCACTGCCAGCATTGGCGTGGCCAAGGCCGACTTCTACCCCAGTATCCGCCTGTCGGGCAGTGTCGGTTTCCAGGCCATGCAGTTGTCCGATTTTGCTGGCTGGGACTCGCGCCGTTTCGCCTTCGGGCCGCAGCTTTCGCTGCCGATCTTCGAGGGTGGCCGGCTCAAGGGCACGCTGGAATTGCGGGAAGCCCAGCAGCAGGAGGCGGCGCTGAACTACCGCAAGGTAGTGCTTGGCGCCTGGCATGAAATTGACGATGTGCTACGCCTTTACAACGCCAGCCAGTTGCGTCGGGATCATTTGGCCGAGGCGGTGCGACAGAACCGCATCGCCCTGGAAACCGCCCAGCGCCAGTATGTGGAAGGCGCGGTGGACTTTCTCAATGTGCTGACGGTGCAAGGGGCGTTGCTGGCCAGCGAAGAGCAGTGGATCGACAGCTCGGCGGCGGTGTCGCAGGCGTTGGTAGGGCTGTACAAAGCGTTGGGTGGTGGCTGGCAGGCATTCGACGAGCAGCCGGTGAAGAAAGCGTAAAAGCCGGGGCCGCAAAGCAGCCCTGGCGATTCCCCAGACAATTGAGGAGGCACAGATGCAGATTTCCTTGAACGGCAAGCGCGCCATTGTCAGCGGCTCCACCGCCGGCATTGGCCTGGCCATCGCCATCGGCCTGGCCGAGGCGGGGGCCGAAGTGGTGGTCAACGGCCGCACTCAAGCCCGGGTCGATGAAGCCCTCAACGCCATCCGCGAACGCCTGCCACAGGCGCGCATCATCGGTATCGCCGCCGACCTGAGTACCCGCGACGGTGCGCGAAAACTGTTCGGCCAGGTGCCGCACAGCGACATCCTGATCAACAACCTCGGCATCTTCGAGCCCAAGCCGTTCTTCGAGATCGAGGACGAGGAGTGGCAGCGGTTCTTCGATGTCAACGTGCTCAGCGCGGTGCGCCTGTCTCGCCACTACGCCCAGGGCATGGCCGAGCGCAAGTGGGGTCGGGTGGTGTTCCTGTCCAGTGAGTCGGCGCTGCAGATCCCGACCGAGATGATTCATTACGGCATGAGCAAGACCGCGCTGCTGGCGGTGTCGCGTGGCCTGGCCGAGACCTTGGCCGGTAGCGGGGTGACGGTGAACGCGGTATTGCCTGGGCCTACCCGCTCGGAAGGTGTCGGCGACTTCTTTGCCAAGCTGGCCGGGGAGCAGGGTGTGTCGACTGAGCAACTGGAAGCGAACTTCCTCGCCGAGCACCGGCCGACCTCGCTGCTCAAGCGCCTGGCGACGGTGGAAGAGGTGGCCAATATGGTGGTGTACCTGGCTTCGATGCAGGCCAGTGCTACCACCGGGGCTGCCTTGCGGGTGGATGGTGGAGTGTTACGCTCCATCGCCTGATTCTTTGTTGTCTGTGCCGCCCTCTTCGCGGGTAAACCCGCTCCCACAGGGATGACACAGCTCTGTGGGAGCGGGTTTACCCGCGAAGAGGGCGGCATAGGCAACCACGCCCTCAGAGCGGTCGCAGCAGCCCAAAACGCTTGCGCAAAGCCCAGTCCAGCAACCGCCGTGGCAGCAATCGGGCCATCACCGGCAACGCTGTACTGCCGTTACCCAACCGCACCAGCGCCGGCACCGGCGACTTGCTTACCGCCGTCAACACCCCTCTGGCAAACACCGCCGCCGAAGTCGGCTTGTCCTGCGAAGCCCGCGCCCGTGCCTGTACATGCTCGCGCAACGGCCACCACGGCGACCCTGCCACAAGTACCTGCTCCGCCTGGCGTTGGGCGTTGCTGGCGAACTGCGAGGCGATCGCCCCCGGCTGCACTTCCATCACTTGCACGCCGAAAGGCGCCAGCTCCAGGCGCAAGGCATCGCTGAGCGCATGCACGGCTGCCTTGGAAGCGCAGTAGGCGCCAGCGAAGGGAGTGACCAGCACCCCTGAGACGCTGCCGATGTTCACCACCACCCCGCGTGAGCGGCGCAGTAGCGGGAACAGTGCCCGAGTGACACCGACCACGGCAAACACGTTGGTCTCGAATTGCTGGCGCAGGGCGTCCACGCCGCCGTCGAGCAACGGGCCCATGGCGCCGTAGCCTGCGTTGTTGATCAGGATGTCGAGGGTTTCGAGTTCGTCGGCCAGGCGGGCCAGGGCGTCGCTGTCATTCACGTCCAGCTGCCGGGCGCTGAAGCCGGCGGCGCTCAGTTGCTCGACATCTTCTGGCTTGCGCGCGGTGGCCCAGACATGGTGGCCGGCATCGCGAAAGGCGTCGGCCAGGGCGCGGCCGATGCCGCTGGAACAACCGGTGATGAGGACGGTGGGCATAGGTGGAGGCCTGTTGTCAGGGAGATGATTTTCCTGCATGGGCCCTTTCGCGGATGAACCCGCTCCACAGGTACCCCACAGTATTCAAGACCTGCGTTGTCCCTGTGGGAGCGGGTTCACCCGCGAAGAGGTCTGCACATGTGATAAGTCAATTGGCAAATGTACCCTGCAGGTGCTCGGCACGAAACTCCAGGGTTTGCGGACGATACCCGGAGCGCAATGGCGGCAATGGCAGGCAGTCCTTCCACTCGGCCCCCGGCTGCAGGTCACCTGGCCCACGGTAACGCGGGGCATTGTAGGTGTTCTCGGCCAGGTTCACGGTGTCGCCCGGGGCATACGCCGCCACGCGCCAGCGCAGCTCTGTGAGCGGCGCCTTGTTGCCGTTCTTCATGTGTACCTGCAGGGCACGGTCCGCCGGGCATTGCTCGGGGGCATAACTCAGGCGCAGGTCCAGGCGGGCCAGTTGCGAGGCTTCGCGGTTGTCCTGCCAGATGACGAACAGGGCCACCAGGCCCAGGCCGCACACGGCAGCCAGGGAAATCGGCAGGGCCTTGGCCGGGTAGCGCAACAGTAGCACCAGCCAGGTGAGTATGAGCAAGGCACCGATGATCATGGGGCTTGCAGACCTTGGTTGCGAGGGGTTCGACTATCGTAGCCTGAAATGGCATGTGCTCAAAAGCGGGAGGCTGCCTTGCAGTTGGCATGCGCTACGCCACGTGCAGCGCATGCGCTCGAAAGTCAGCGCAATCACATTGCGATGCTATCTGTAACTCCCAACACTGTGAGTAGCAGCAGAGCGCAAATTCTCATAAATTTTTTTCGCCACTGAAAATAAAGCATTTTCGGGCGTGGGTCTTCAGGGCACTAAGGCCCAGTTAATGTCATTTGAATTTATCAACAACGTGTGAGCGAACAGAACATGATGAACATTCAGGAAAAACAGGGCGTGGAATTTGAACCGGAAATGATGACCGCACAGTGGAAAGCGCTCAAAGGCAAGAGCACTGCGGCGCTCTCTCCGGCTTACCTCGGTCACAACAGTTACTATACCGAGTCGCCTGAGATTTCGGAGGCTTCTGAGGGCGGTATGATCTTGCGGGCGTATGAAAATCTGAACAACGGGAAACTGGGCGTCTTCTTCCGCGCCGGCATAAATCGCGATGGAGAATTTATTATCTATCGGGCATTTGGTAATTTGGGTGCGGGTTTGTATAACGCGAGAAACCTGGTTGTGGAAAACATGAAATGGCAACCGGGCCAACAACTCAGCTTCAACTATCGTCTGAGCTTTGCAGTCGGGGAGGTAACGTATGAAATGTCACAAGGGCATTACTGCGTAAACTTTTAATTTTTTCTTTCGGGCGTGATGCCCTTGGACAGACCCGCTACGGTAAAGCCCGCAGCGGGTTTGTGCATTTATCGACTGCGCTTTACTGCGCGATGGTCTTCACCGAAACCCCACGCTCGACCGGCGTGGAGGTTCGCCCATACACATCCTCGAAGCGCTCGATATCATCCTCGCCCAGGTAGCTGCCGGACTGCACCTCGATGATCTCCAGCGGGATCTTGCCCGGGTTGCGCAGGCGGTGCACCGAGGCGATCGGAATGTAGGTCGACTGGTTCTCGGTCAGCAGGAACACGTTCTCGTCGCAGGTGACCTCGGCCGTGCCGGACACCACGATCCAGTGCTCGGCACGGTGGTGGTGCATCTGCAGCGACAGGCTGGCGCCCGGTTTGACGGTGATGTGCTTGACCTGGAAGCGGCCGCCCATGTCCACCGAATCGTACGAGCCCCACGGGCGATACACTTCCAGGTGGTTCTGGGTTTCGCTGCGGCCCTGCTCGTCCAGGGTCTTGACCATTTGCTTGACGCCCTGGACCTTGTCCTTGTGGGCAATCATCATGGCGTCCTTGGTCTCCACCACCACGATGTTCTCCAGGCCGATCACCGACACCAGCTTGCCGTTGCCGTGGATCATGCAGTTGTGGCTGTCCTGCACCACCACATCGCCCTTGGTAACGTTGCCATTGTGGTCTTTCTCGTGCACTTCCCACAGCGACGACCAGCAGCCCACGTCGCTCCAGCCAGCCGACATCGGTACTACACAGGCACGCTGGGTTTTTTCCATCACCGCGTAGTCGATGGAATTGTCCGGGCAGCAGGCAAACGTTGCCTCGTCGATGCTCAGCACATCGCCGTCTTCTTCGCTGCGCTCCAGGGCCAGCACGCAGGTGTCGTAAATGTCGCCGTCGTGCTTTTTCAGCTCTTCGAGGAAGCGGCTGGCACGGAACAGGAACATGCCGCTGTTCCAGAAGTAGCCACCGGCCTGGACAAATTCGGCGGCGCGTTTTTCGTCGGGCTTCTCGACGAACTGCGCAACGCGTGCCACGCCTTCGGGCAGCAACGCGTCCTGGCTGGAGCGGATGTAGCCGTAGCCGGTTTCCGGCCGGGTTGCCGGCACGCCGAACAGCACCATCTCACCACGCTCGGCGGCCACGGTGGCCAGGGCCAGGGCACGTTGCAGGGCTTTCTGATCATCGATCACATGGTCGGCGGGCAGCACCAGCATCAGCTCGTCGCGGCCTTCATTGACCAGTTTCATGGCAGTCATGGCCACGGCCGGCGCGGTGTTGCGGCCGAACGGTTCCATCAGGATGCCCTGGGTTTCCAGCTTCAGTGCGCTCAGCTGCTCCTGGACGATGAACTTGTGGTCCTTGTTGCAGACCACGATCGGCGTGTCCATGCCTTCGAACACCAGGCGCTCGATGGTTTGCTGGAACAGGGTGTGTTCACCGGTCAGGGCCAGGAACTGCTTGGGGAACTGCTTGCGCGACAGAGGCCACAGACGCGAACCGCTACCACCAGAAAGAATTACCGGGATCATCATGTTTCTCCAATAGTCGTTTAGAGGCAGGGGGATCAGTTGCTAGCCACGGGGCGAGTTACCCACACCGGCGACAAGCTGTTGCCGGAACCTGTTACGTACAGCACGGCAGCTTCGCCGCGCTCCAGAGCGACGGGTTTCACGTCACCGACTTTCTTGTCGCCCTGGTACAGCGCCAGGCTGACCTTGACCGGGTTGATCTCGCGCTCGCCACGGCCGTTGGCGGCCACCGGCTTGACCACTTCGGTCTTGCCGTCGGCAGTTTTCAGGGTCAGTTGCTGGTCG
>NZ_JABMCN010000273.1 GCF_013179515.1 Pseudomonas sp. CM27 | reverse complement strand
TGTCACCATCTATATGCCGATGATCCCCGAGGCCGTGGTCGCCATGCTGGCCTGTGCCCGCATCGGTGCGATCCACTCGGTGGTGTTCGGTGGCTTCTCGCCCGAGGCGCTGGCGGGTCGTATCATCGACTGCAAGTCGAAGGTGGTGATCACGGCCGACGAGGGTTTGCGCGGCGGTCGCCGTACTCCGCTCAAGGCCAACGTCGACCTGGCGCTGACCAACCCCGAAACCAACAGCGTGCAGAAGATCATCGTGTGCAAGCGCACCGGTGGCGAGATTGCCTGGCACCAGCACCGCGACATCTGGTACGAAGACCTGATGAAAGTCGCCTCCAGCCACTGCGCGCCGAAAGAGATGGGCGCGGAGGAAGCGCTGTTCATCCTTTATACCTCCGGCTCCACCGGCAAGCCCAAGGGCGTGTTGCACACCACTGGCGGCTATCTGGTGTATGCCGCGCTGACCCATGAGCGGGTGTTCGACTACCGCCCCGGGGAGGTGTACTGGTGCACCGCCGACGTCGGCTGGGTCACTGGCCACAGCTACATCGTCTACGGGCCGCTGGCCAACGGTGCCACCACCTTGCTGTTCGAAGGCGTGCCGAACTACCCAGACATTACCCGGGTGTCGAAGATCGTCGACAAGCACAAGGTCAATATTCTGTACACCGCGCCAACAGCCATCCGCGCGATGATGGCGGAAGGGCAGGCTGCAGTCGAAGGAGCTGACGGCTCCAGCCTGCGCCTGCTGGGTTCGGTGGGCGAGCCGATCAACCCGGAAGCCTGGAACTGGTACTACAAGACTGTGGGCAAGGAGCGTTGCCCGATCGTCGACACCTGGTGGCAGACCGAGACCGGCGGCATCCTGATCAGCCCGCTGCCGGGCGCAACCGGCCTGAAGCCAGGCTCGGCGACCCGCCCATTCTTCGGTGTGGTGCCGGCGCTGGTAGACAACCTGGGCAACCTGATTGACGGCGCCGCCGAAGGTAACCTGGTGATCCTTGATTCCTGGCCGGGCCAGTCGCGTTCGCTGTATGGCGACCACGACCGTTTCGTCGACACCTACTTCAAGACCTTCCGTGGCATGTACTTCACCGGCGACGGTGCGCGTCGCGACGAGGACGGTTACTACTGGATCACCGGTCGTGTGGATGACGTGCTCAACGTATCCGGCCACCGCATGGGCACTGCCGAGATCGAAAGCGCCATGGTGGCGCACTCGAAAGTGGCTGAAGCCGCCGTGGTGGGCGTGCCGCACGACATCAAGGGGCAGGGCATCTATGTCTATGTCACGCTCAATGCCGGCATCGAGGCCAGCGAGCAGCTGCGCCTGGAGTTGAAAAACTGGGTGCGCAAGGAGATCGGTCCGATCGCCTCGCCGGATGTGATCCAGTGGGCGCCGGGGCTGCCGAAAACCCGTTCGGGCAAGATCATGCGCCGTATCCTGCGCAAGATTGCCACCGGTGAGTATGATGCCCTGGGCGATATCTCGACCTTGGCCGACCCGGGGGTGGTGCAGCACCTGATCGATACCCACAAGGCGATGAACCTGGCCTCGGCCTGATAGGCGCAAAGGCTGCGCAGCAGCCTTGGTGAATGAAACCCCGACCGGGCAACCGGCGGGGTTTTTGCTTTACTGTTACCCGACATTCATCGGTAACCGATATGTCACCGGTCCTGCGCAAGATCGGGGCGGCAGGAAACAAATCCGCCTGGTTTCGGTGCAAATCCGCCGCCTTTTTGTGCAACACAGCACGCTCCACTTGCCGTACCACAAGGCTTTGCCAATAATAGGCCCAGGAATTGCTAGGTCTAAAGGTTCTATTTCTTGCGCTTTTGCATATTTTGCAATGGCTGTCAACATCGCCCGCTGCGGTTTCAAGCGCTTCTGTAAGTAGTTGTCGCTTTGAAGAAATATCGACTAGTGGGCTGTCGTTAAAATGCCAGTCACTCGCTCGTGGTCTTCGACCGACCCTGCGCGGCTTGCGTTGTACCCATTCGCATATCGGGCAGCGGTTACCTGCCTTGTATTGCCCCGTACCGATGGAGTTACCTGATGAAGAAGCTCGCACTGCTTGGCGCCCTGGCGCTGTCCGTGTTTTCCCTGGTGTCGCAGGCCGATGAGAAACCGCTGAAGATCGGCATCGAAGCCGCCTACCCACCCTTCGCCTTCAAGCAGCCCGATGGCAGCATTGCCGGTTTCGACTACGACATCGGCAACGCCCTGTGCGAAGAGATGAAGGCCAAATGCACCTGGGTCGAGCAGGAATTCGACGGCCTGATTCCTGCGCTTAAAGTGCGCAAGATCGACGCCATCCTGTCGTCGATGTCGATTACCGACGACCGCAAGAAGTCGGTCGACTTCACCAAGCGCTACTACCTGACCCCGGCGCGCCTGGTCATGAAGGACGGCACCACCGTCAGCGAAAGCCTGGATGAGCTGAAAGGCAAGAAGATCGGCGTGCAGCGCGGCTCCATCCACGATCGCTTCGCCAAGGAAGTACTGGGTGCCAAAGGTGCCACCGTAGTGCCTTACGGTACCCAGAACGAAATTTACCTGGACGTGGCAGCCGGCCGCCTCGACGGCACCGTGGCTGACGCCACCCTGCTGGAAGACGGCTTCCTCAAGACTGACGCCGGCAAGGGCTTCGCCTTCGTGGGCCCGGCATTCACCGACGCCAAGTACTTCGGTGACGGCATCGGCATCGCCGTGCGCAAGGGCGACAAGGCCAACGTCGACCGCATCAACGCGGCCATCGACGCCATCCGTGCCAACGGCAAATACAAAGAAATCGAGAAGAAGTACTTCAACTTCGACATCTACGGTCCAGACTCGAACTAAGACATCGGGTTGACCTGTGCAATGGTGCAAACAGCAGAGGTTCTGAGGTTTGCACCATTTTTCATTCCCAAGCCCTGAGGAATACCAAACATGTTGAAAGGCTATGGGGCAGTCATCCTCGACGGGGCGTGGCTGACGCTACAGCTTGCCTTGTCGTCGATGGCCCTGGCCATTGTCCTCGGCCTGATCGGCGTGGCGCTGCGTTTGTCGCCGGTGCGCTGGCTGGCCTGGCTGGGTGATCTGTATTCCACGGTGATCCGTGGCATTCCGGACCTGGTCCTGATCCTGCTGATCTTCTACGGCGGGCAAGACATCATCAACCGGGTGGCACCGCTGCTCGGGTACGAAGACTACATCGACCTGAATCCGCTGGTTGCGGGTATCGGCACCCTGGGCTTCATTTTTGGCGCTTACCTGTCGGAAACCTTCCGCGGTGCCTTCCTCGGCATCCCCAAGGGCCAGGCCGAAGCGGGCGTGGCGTATGGCATGAGCAACCGCCAGGTGTTCTTCCGCATCCAGGTGCCGCAAATGATTCGCCTGGCGATCCCTGGCTTCACCAACAACTGGCTGGTGCTGACCAAGGCCACTGCGCTGATCTCGGTGGTCGGGCTGCAGGACATGATGTTCAAGGCCAAGCAGGCGGCCGATGCCACCCGCGAGCCTTTCACCTTTTTCCTGGCGGTGGCGGCGTTGTACCTGGTGCTGACAAGCGTTTCGCTGCTGGCCCTGAAGTATCTCGAGCGCCGCTATTCGGTGGGCGTCAAGGTAGCTGAACTATGATCTTCGACTACAACGTTGTCTGGGAGGCATTGCCGATGTATTTCGGCGGCCTGCTGACCACCCTCAAGCTGCTGGCGATTTCGCTGTTCTTCGGTCTTTTGGCGGCTGTGCCGCTGGGCCTGATGCGCGTGTCGAAACAGCCGGTGGTCAACCTCACCGCCTGGCTCTACACCTACGTGATCCGCGGCACGCCGATGCTGGTGCAGCTGTTTCTGATCTACTATGGCCTGGCCCAGTTCGAAGCGGTGCGTGAAAGTATCTTCTGGCCTTTGCTGTCCAGTGCGACCTTCTGTGCCTGCCTGGCGTTCGGCATCAACACCAGCGCCTACACCGCCGAAATCATCGCCGGCAGCCTCAAGGCCACGCCCCATGGCGAGATCGAGGCAGCCAAGGCCATGGGTATGTCGCGCATGAAGATGTACCGGCGCATCCTGCTGCCTTCGGCCATGCGCCGTGCGCTGCCGCAGTACAGCAACGAAGTGATCATGATGCTGCAGACCACCAGCCTGGCGTCGATCGTTACCCTGATCGACATCACCGGTGCCGCGCGTACGGTCAATGCCCAGTACTACCTGCCTTTCGAGGCCTACATCACGGCGGGCGTGTTCTACCTGTGCCTGACCTTCATCCTGGTGCGCCTGTTCAAGATGGCCGAACGCCGCTGGCTCGGCTACTTGGCGCCGCGCAAGCACTGACCGCTTTGTGAGAATCGACAGCATGTACAAACTCGAAGTCCAAGACCTGCACAAGCGCTATGGCAGCCATGAAGTGCTCAAGGGCGTGTCCCTGGCGGCCAAGGCCGGCGACGTCATCAGCATTATCGGCTCCAGCGGTTCGGGCAAGTCGACCTTTCTGCGCTGCATCAACCTGCTGGAGCAGCCGCACGCCGGCAAGATCCTGCTCAACAACGAAGAGCTGAAACTGGTCGCGGGCAAGGACGGCGCGCTCAAGGCAGCCGACCCGCGCCAACTGCAGCGCATGCGCTCGCGCCTGTCGATGGTGTTCCAGCACTTCAACCTGTGGTCGCACATGACCGCGCTGGAAAACATCATCGAAGCGCCGGTGCACGTGTTGGGCATGAACAGGAAAGAGGCGCTGGAAAAAGCCGAGCACTACCTGGCCAAGGTCGGTGTCGCCCACCGCAAGGACGCTTTCCCCGGGCACATGTCTGGCGGCGAGCAACAACGTGTGGCAATTGCCCGGGCCCTGGCCATGGAGCCTGAGGTTATGCTGTTCGACGAGCCGACCTCGGCGCTGGACCCGGAGCTGGTAGGCGACGTGCTGAAGGTGATGCAGGCGCTGGCCCAGGAAGGCCGGACCATGGTGGTGGTAACCCACGAAATGGGCTTTGCCCGCGAGGTGTCCAACCAGTTGGTGTTCCTGCACAAGGGCCTGGTCGAAGAGACCGGCTGCCCGCGTGAAGTATTGGCCAACCCGCGGTCGGAGCGCTTGAAGCAGTTCCTCTCCGGCAGCCTGAAGTAAAAGCTGCATTTTTGCACCAGAATAGGGCATGCTGCGCGGCGAGCGCAGCCTGACCCGGCGCACAGACTCGAACGACCCCAGGTTTCGGACCGCACCCTATGACCACCCAGCGAATCGGTTTTCTCATCTGGCCCAGCACCAGGCCCTTGACCCTGGCGCTGGCAGAGGAAGTGTTGCTGGTGGCGCAGCGGGTGCATCCGGACGTGGTCTACGAGTTGGCGTTCCTGCAGGCGGAGCCTGCGCAGGAAAGTGCCTGGCGCCTGCCTGGCGAGCCGTGGACTGGCCGGCTTGAGGGCTTCCACAAGCTGTTTCTGCTCGCCGATGAACCGCCTGTGGCGATGGGGGCTGCCTTGTCGGCGGCGCTCAAGCAGCTGGCCCGTAGCGGCTGCATGATTGGCGGGTTGTCCGCTGGTGTTTATCCGCTGGCGATGCTGGGCCTGCTCGACGGCTATCGGGCTGCGGTGCACTGGCGCTGGCAGGATGATTTTGCCGAACGCTTCCCCAAGGTCATCGCCACCAGCCACCTGTTCGACTGGGACCGTGATCGCCTGACCGCCTGTGGCGGCATGGCCGTTACCGACCTGATGCTGGCAGTGCTGGCCCGTGATCACGGCGCGGAGCTGGCGGGGGCGGTGTCGGAGGAGCTGGTAGTCGAACGCATTCGCGAGGGTGGCGAGCGCCAGCGCATTCCGTTGCAGAACCGCCTGGGCTCGAGCCATCCGAAGCTGACCCAGGCGGTTCTTTTGATGGAAGCCAACATCGAAGAGCCGCTGACTACCGATGAAATTGCCCAGCACGTATGCGTGTCGCGCCGGCAGCTGGAGCGCATCTTCAAGCAGTACCTGAATCGTGTGCCGAGCCAGTACTACCTGGAGCTGCGGTTGAACAAGGCGCGGCAGATGCTGATGCAGACCAGCAAGTCGATCATCCAGATCGGGTTGTCCTGCGGGTTCTCTTCCGGGCCGCATTTTTCCAGTGCGTACCGCAATTTCTTTGGCGCGACGCCGCGAGAAGATAGGAACCAGCGGCGTAGCAGCAGCCCGTTCGAATTGAGTTCGGCGCCTGCCGAAAAAGGCTGAGATTTCGGTTGGGTTTGGGATGAGTGCCTGGGGGGTATGCCTTGAGGGTGATGGTGGGGCGGCGCTCGATTTCCGTCACAACACAACACCAACGACTTGCACCCGCCGCTTCCCCGAATTGTCTGTGAACACCCGTTCACCCAGCCCCCTCTCTCCCGTACACTGCGCGATTGCGACAGTGTTTGTCGCATTGCCGAAAACCTTCTCAAAACTGGGTTTTGCGCTGTAACAAGTTGTCGCTTGGCCGCAAGGACAGGCGCGGATCAGTCCTTACAATCCCCCCATCGCTCGCCACTTCCAGGCCAGCGTTCCTCTTCAGGAGACTCAGATGTCCGTTGAGCAAGCCCCGGTGCAACGTGCCGATTTCGACCAGGTCATGGTCCCCAACTATTCTCCGGCGGCCTTCATTCCTGTGCGAGGCGAGGGTTCCCGAGTCTGGGACCAGTCGGGTCGCGAGCTGATCGACTTTGCCGGCGGCATCGCGGTCAACGCCCTGGGCCACTGCCACCCGGCACTGGTCAAGGCCCTGACCGAGCAGGCCAACACCCTCTGGCATGTATCCAACGTGTTCACCAACGAGCCGGCCCTGCGCCTGGCCCACAAGCTGGTGGACGCCACCTTTGCCGACCGTGCGTTCTTCTGCAACTCCGGCGCCGAAGCCAACGAGGCCGCCTTCAAGCTGGCCCGTCGCGTCGCCCATGACCGCTTCGGCCCTGAAAAGCACGAAATCATTGCCACCGTAAACAGCTTCCACGGTCGTACCCTGTTCACTGTCAGTGTCGGTGGCCAGCCGAAGTACTCCGACGGCTTCGGCCCGAAGATCACCGGAATCAGCCACGTGCCATACAACGACCTGGAAGCGTTGAAGGCACAGATTTCCGACAAGACCTGCGCCGTTGTGATCGAACCGATCCAGGGGGAGAGTGGCGTGGTGCCGGCTGACCTGGCCTACCTGGAAGGCGCGCGCAAGCTGTGTGACCAGCACAACGCCCTGCTGGTCTTTGACGAAGTGCAGACCGGTGTGGGTCGTACCGGCTCGCTGTACGCCTACCAGCACTACGGCGTGACGCCGGACATCCTGACCAGCGCCAAGAGCCTGGGCGGGGGCTTCCCTATCGGCGCCATGCTGACCACCAACGAACTGGCCAAGCACCTGGCCGTCGGTACCCACGGCACCACCTACGGCGGCAACCCGCTGGGCTGCGCCGTGGCCTGCGCGGTGCTGGATGTGATCAACACGCCGCAAACCCTGGCCGGCATCAAAGCCAAGCATGAGCGCTTCAAAACCCGCCTGGAGCAGATCGGCCAGAAGTACAAGCTGTTCAGCCAGGTGCGTGGGGTGGGCCTGCTGCTGGGCTGCGTGCTGACCGAGGCCTGGCAAGGCAAGGCCAAGGACGTGCTCAACGCTGCCGAAAAGGAAGGTGTGATGGTGCTGCAGGCCGGCCCGGACGTGGTTCGCTTCGCGCCAAGCCTGGTGGTTGAAGATGCCGACATCGATGCCGGCCTTGACCGCTTCGAGCGCGCCGTGGCCACCCTGACCCAGGGCT
>NZ_JABMCN010000272.1 GCF_013179515.1 Pseudomonas sp. CM27 | reverse complement strand
CCATGAGCCCAGCCATGGAACAGGGCGAATACCGGCATGGCCATGGCCATCAGTACTTGACGGCTTGGTAGCAGTACAGCCCCGGCAGCCACCAGCAGCGACACGGCGATCATGCTCTCCATGCCCAGCACGTCGCCGAACAGGTGGCCACACACCGCGCCCCCGAACATCGCCGCCAGGGTGGCCAGCGGCAGCGTCAGGCTGCGCCGGGTCAGCGCGGCGAGCACGCCGGTGCCCAGCAACATCAACAGGTGGTCAAGGCCGGTCAAGGGGTGCAGCAGGCCGTCTTGCAGGGGGTTGCCATCGTGCCCGGGGTGGGCAAAGGCTGGCAGTGCCAACATCAGCAGAAACAGGGCGAAAGTCTTTTTCATCGGTTGCTCCAGGGCAGATCAGGAATGGGCAGGCAGGCGCACGAACGGGTGATCGTGGCCGTGGCCATGGCTGTGGCCATGTGGCGCACTCTGGTAGGCGCCGGCTTCAGGCTCGAACGGGGCCTGTTCGGCTTGCACCGTCAGACCAAGCCCGCGCAGCATGTCGTCCAGTACATGATCGTGCTGGAAGCGCAACAGGCCAGGCTCGATCTGCAGCGGGACATGGCGGTTGCCCAGGTGGTAGGCCGCACGGGCCAGCAGATGCGGGTCGGCGCAGCGCACGGTGGACACCGCCTCGGGCGCGGCCAGCACGCGGATCAGCTGGGTGCCATCAGCATCCGCCAACAGCTCACCGCCGCGCAGCAGGTGGCCGCGCTCCAGCATCAGCCCGGCTTCGCGGCCATCATCAAGGGTTACCCGCAGGCGGCTCTTGATGCGGCTGTCGACATCGAGGGTAACGGTGCCGGTCTCGTTTAGCTGTCCGGGCTCGGTAATACGGCGGGTCAGGACAATCATCGGTGCTCCTTCAAAACGGGCTTCAGAACAGGTTTCAGAACAAGAAGTAGCGCTGCGCCAGCGGCAGTTCCGTGGCAGGCTCGCAGACCAGCAGTTGGCCATCGGCACGCACCTGGTAGGTCTGCGCATCGACCTCGATCAGCGGCTGCAAGGTGTTGTGGAGCATGTCCGGCTTGCGCACCCGACGGCAGCCGTTGACCACGCCGATCAGACTGCGCAGGTTCAGTTCCTCGGCCAGGCCGCGGTCCATCGCTGCCTGCGGCAGGAACGTCATGCGGGTGGCATGCCGCGCTGCGCCAAGGGCGCCGAACATCGGCCGGTAGTGCACCGGTTGCGGCGTCGGGATAGAGCCATTGATGTCGCCCATGGGCGCGGTGACGATCATGCCGCCCTTGATCACCAGGGCCGGCTTGACCGCAAAGAACGCCGGCGACCACAGCACCAGGTCGGCCAGCTTGCCAGCCTCCAGCGACCCTACCTCGTGCGCGATGCCATGGGTCAGCGCCGGGTTGATGGTGTACTTGGCGATGTAGCGTTTGACCCGGAAGTTGTCGCTGTAGTCGGTATCCGGTGCCAGCGGCCCGCGGCGCAGCTTCATCTGGTGAGCGACCTGCCAGGTGCGCAGCACCACCTCGCCGACCCGGCCCATGGCCTGGGAGTCGGACGACGTCATGGCAAAGGCGCCCATGTCGTGCAGGATGTCCTCGGCAGCGATGGTTTCACGGCGAATGCGCGACTCGGCGAAGGCCACGTCCTCGGCAATGCTCGGGTCAAGGTGATGGCACACCATCAGCATGTCCAGATGCTCGTCCACGGTATTGACCGTGTACGGCAAAGTCGGGTTGGTCGAGGACGGCAGCACGTTGGCCTGTCCCGCCGCGCGGATGATGTCCGGTGCATGGCCACCCCCAGCACCTTCGGTGTGAAAGGTGTGAATGGTGCGGTCGCCGATGGCGGCCAGGGTGTCCTCGATACAGCCGGACTCGTTGAGGGTGTCGGTGTGGATCGCCACCTGAATGTCCATTTCCTCGGCCACGCCCAGGCAGCAGTCGATGGCGGCCGGCGTCGAACCCCAGTCTTCATGCAGCTTCAGGCCCACCGCACCGGCGGCGATCTGCTCGCGCAGCGCTTCAGGTCGCGAGGCATTGCCCTTGCCGAGCAGGCCGATGTTGATCGGCAGGCTGTCGGCGGCCTGGAGCATGCGCGCCAGGTACCAGGGGCCGGGGGTGCAGGTGGTGGCGTTGGTGCCAGTGGCCGGCCCGGTGCCGCCACCAATAAAGGTGGTGACGCCGCTGTTCAGTGCCTCGTCGACTTGCTGCGGGCAGATGAAATGGATATGCGAGTCGACGCCGCCGGCGGTGACGATCTTGCCCTCGGCCGCAATCACTTCGGTACCCGGGCCGACCGGCACGTTGACGCCCGGCTGCACGTCCGGGTTGCCGGCCTTGCCGATCACTGCGATGCGCCCGTGCTTGATGCCGATATCCGCTTTGACGATGCCCCAGTGGTCGATGATCAAGGCGTTGGTCAGCACCAGGTCCATGGCCTCGGCGGCCAGCATCTGGCCTTGCCCCATGCCATCACGGATAACCTTGCCGCCGCCGAACTTCACCTCTTCGCCATACACCGTGAAGTCCTTTTCGACCTCGACCCACAGCGCGGTGTCGGCCAGGCGCACACGGTCACCCACGGTCGGGCCGAACATGTCGGCATAGGCCTGACGGGAAATACGGCTCATGCCCTGCCCTCCAGCGGGCCCATCACCTTGCCCTGAAAGCCGTAGACCACGCGCTTGCCGGCGTACGCCACCAACTGCACGGTCCGCGCCTGACCGGGCTCGAAGCGCACGGCGGTGCCGGCAGGAATGTCCAGGCGAAAGCCCAGGGTCGGCGCGCGGTCGAACACCAGCGCCTGGTTGACTTCATGAAAGTGGTAATGCGAGCCGACCTGTACCGGGCGGTCGCCATGGTTGGCCACGCAAACGCTGACCGTTTCACGGCCGCAATTCAGTTCGATGTCGCCGCTGGCGACCTGTATTTCACCTGGGATCATGCAAGGCTCCGGGGCAGTTTCAGACAATGGGGTCATGCACGGTCACCAGCTTGGTGCCATCCGGGAACGTCGCTTCGACCTGCACATCGGGGAGCATTTCAGCTATACCGGGCATTACCTGGTCGCGGCTCAGCACTTCGCGCCCCAGGCTCATCAGTTCAGCGACGGTGCGGCCATCGCGGGCGCCCTCCAGCACTGCGGCACTGATCAACGCTACGGCCTCCGGGTAGTTGAGCTTCAGACCACGGGCCAGGCGCCGTTCAGCCAGCAACGCGGCGGTGAACAGCAGCAGTTTGTCTTTCTCTCTTGGGGTCAGCTCCATGGCGCTCTCTCAGGTGGCCCAGATACGCGGCGGGCAGGCGGGCAGGCCGAGGACGGCCGGGCGCAGTACATGCCACAGGCGTTGCAGGGTGTGTTGCAGGTGTTGGTTGTCATGGTCGAGCAGGCGGATCACCAGCAAAGAGCCGAGCAGGGTCGCACCGGCCGGGTTGCCCAGTGCTTCGAGCAGCGGGCGCACCTGTTCCAGTAGCGCCTGGTCGGCAGGTGCGGCACAGAAGGTGGCGAGCAGCGGGTGCCCGCCAAGCTTGTCCAACTGCCCGCCTTCGATACGCAGCCGCTCATGCAGGCCGATTTCATCGGCCTGCTCGATGTGCAGCCGGCTGTCCAGGGCGCCCTGCTCGAAACGCTCGTTCATCACCGGGCGACCCAGGCACAGGGTTTCCCACGCCAGCAGGCGGGCCCCGGGCTCAAGGGTGAAACGGCTGTCGAGGCTGGCGCGAGCGCCGGAAAAAAAGATGCTGTCCTGTGGCAGCCATTCCAGCGTGCTACCGCTGGCCAGGTGGAAGCGCTGCGCAAGGCGCGCGGTGGGGCCGATGCTGCGGTAGAACTTGCTGGCGCCGGGCATGGTCAGCAGCGCGTGGCTGCCAGGCTCCAGATGAATGTCCAGTTCCAGGCGATCGCCAGCGACGATGCCGCCAGGTGGGTGCAGCACATAGACGTGGCATGGCGGACCTTCAGGATAGAAAGGCCGCTGCACCAAAAGAGGACCGAAATGCCGCCGCGCACCAAGGCGGGTCACACCGTCGCGCTTGACGAAGCGCAGCTGCAGATGGGCGCTCCAGCCTGCGGCATCCTGTTGTTGTTCGATCTGCTCCGCGAGCGACATCCTGCGGCCCCTGAAATCCGTGGCCTGCTGGCCGTTTAGAGGGTCCGCCGTGGGCGCTTGGCAGCGCCTGCGGCCTGGCCACTCGATCAAATTCGCAGGCTGGATATAGCAGGTTGCGGGCCAACTCCGCAGGTGAATGAAGATGAAACTATTTTTTGCGGGCGCTCTGGAATGGGGCGTACGGGGGATATTGTGTTTGGGCTGACAGGTGCAATCCTACTGCCCCCCCCAAAAAAAACACTGAAAGTCAGTAGTCGAACCGGTCCACCGCACGCCGGCGTTCGTTGTCATCACGCCGGTCATAACTGGCCGTGGTCTGGATATTGGCATGGTGCGCCAGCTTCTGCGCAATCGACAGGTCATGCTCTTCGATCACCCGGGTAATAAACGCGCGGCGAAAGTCATGCGGCATGATCTTCACCCCCACCTGCGCACCGCGCTGGCGGGCGATGTAGTAGATCGCATGCTTGGTGATCCGCGCGCGGGTGATGTGGCTGCCACGACGGATGCGGTTGAACAGGAACGCGTCGTCTTCGGCCCCTGCCGGCAGGTCTTCGCGGCGCAGGTCCAGCCACGCCTGCAGCTTTTCAAACGCCCAGGGCGGCGCATACTTGATCAGCTGGCGGTTGCCCTTGCCCAGCACCTGCAGGCTACGCGCCTCGAAATCAACCTGATCCAGGTCGATGTCCACCGATTCCGACTTGCGCATGCCAGTGCCGTACAACAAGGCAATGATCGCTGCGTCGCGCACCCCCTGCGGCCGCGGGTCCGCCGCACACACGTCCATCAGTTCGCGGATCAGGCTGCGGCGCAGGTTGCGCCCTGGCGGCAGGCGGCTGCCGGTGGCCGGCTTGACCTCGCGAATGCGCAACAACTGCTCATGGTCGATCAGGCCCTGGCGCCAGGCTTCGTTCATCACCCCGCGAATGGCGTTGACGTATAGCGACGAACTGTTGGGCGCATAGCCGTCGGTGCGCAGGGCCGCCACCAGGGCGATCACATGGCCGGGCTCCAGCCGATGCCAGGGCACCTCGACGAGGTTGCAGTCGACAAAGCCCAGCCGGTCGGCGGCGTCCTGAAGAATGTAGCGCATGGTTTGCTGGCTGGATGGGGCCAGACGGGCCATGTACTGCAGCAGCGGGTTTTTCGAGAGGTCGGACAAAACGTGAATCCTGTAGCGGTGCGTCGGGCCGCCAGCGCAACGGCCAAACTCTGAAGCAAGTCATAACGACAGACGAGCGAGTCTCGATGACCGTACTGCACGTCATGCGGACTCAAAGAAGTGCCATCACCTTGATATGCAAGGCGTTTGAAACTGGCACGGGTCGTGATCTTACCCCAATTGCAGCCCTGAACGAACCAAGGCCCGCCCACCGGATCAGCCTATCGCTGCCGGCCACCAGCCCGGGAACATCTGCTGTACCCTCGGTTCGGCAAAGCGCTCATCGATCAGCACCAGCACACCACGATCCTGATCGCCCCGAATGACCCGACCGGCCGCCTGGATCACCTTGCGCACGCCGGGGTACAGATAGGCGTAATCGAAGCCCGCACCAAACTGGCGCCCCAGCCGCTGCTTGAACTGCTCATTGACCGGGTTGACCTGGGGCAGCCCGAGCGTGGCAACGAATGCACCGATCAGCCGCGTCCCCGGCAAATCCACGCCTTCGCCAAAAGCACCGCCCAATACGGCGAAGCCGATGCCCTGGCCATCGGTGACGAACCGATCCAGAAACGTCTGGCGCGCCGCTTCATCCATGCCCGGTTGCTGCGCCCATATGGGAATCTGCACATGCTGCTCGGCCAGCAACCCGGCTACCTGCTGCAGGTATTCAAAGCTGCTGAAGAATGCCAGATAGTTGCCCGGCATCTGTTCATACTGGCGGGCAATCAGCTCGACAATGGGTGCCAGTGAGGCCTGGCGCTGCTGGTAGCGGGTGGAGACCTGGCTGGCAATGCGTACTTCCAGCTGCTCGGGTCGAAATGGCGCCGCCACCTCCAGCCACGCGGTGTCGGCCGGCATGCCCAGCAGGTCGCTGTAGAAGTGCCGCGGACTCAGCGTGGCAGAAAACAGCGTCACACTGCGTGCCGCTTGCATGCGCGGGGCCAGCAGGCGTGCCGGGGTGACGTTGCGCAGGCACAGGGTCGCCAGTCGGCGCTTGCGCGGGCCTTGGCGCTGGCTGATGTCGAACAGAAAATGCTCGTCAAACAGTTCAGCAACCCGGCTGAACTGCAACGCCTGATAGAAGAACTGCAAAACCTGCGGGTCCATGTGCGCGGGCGACTGGTTCATCTGCTCCTGGATCAGCCCGATGCACTGCTGCAGGGCACGCAACAAGGATTCAGGCAGCGACTCGCTGGCCTTGTAGGGCGCACGCTGCTCTTTGTACAGCGCGTTCCACTGACGGTTCAACCGGTCCAGCGCGCTGACCAGCCCGTGTGGCTTGCTTTGGCGCAAGGCCAGCAGCTGGCCCTGGTCAAGGCTGGCGCTGTACATGTTGCGCCCGCGCTCGACCAGGTTGTGCGCCTCGTCCACCAGCACCGCGACGCGCCACTGGTTCAGCTGAGTCAGGCCGAACAGCAACGCATGCGCATCAAAGTAGTAGTTGTAGTCGGCGACCAGCACATCCACCCAGCGCGCCATCTCCTGGCCCAGGTAATAGGGGCACACCTGGTGCGCCAACGCCACTTCGCGCAGCTTGGCACGGTCCAGCAAGGGCACGGCCGCCGCGGCCTCGCGCGCTGCAGGCAGGCGGTCGTAGAAGCCTGCGGCCAATGGGCAGGACTCGCCATGGCAGGCTTTGTCGGGGTATTCGCAGGCCTTGTCGCGAGCAATCAGCTCCAGTGTGCGCAAGGCCGGCTGCGGCGTGGCAGCGGTAATCTGGTGCATGGCATCGAGGGCCAGTGCCCTGCCCGGCGTCTTGGCGGTGAGGAAGAACAGCTTGTCCAGTTGCTGCGGCGCCATGGCCTTGAGCAGCGGGAACAAGGTACCGAGCGTCTTGCCGATGCCGGTGCTGGCCTGGGCCATCAGGCAGCGGCCGGTGCTCACCGCCTTGTACAGTGTTTCGGCCAGTTGCCGCTGGCCCTGGCGGAACTGGGCATAGGGAAAGCCCAATGCCTGTAGCCCATCGTTACGTTCGGCCATGCGCCGCTGCTGATACTGGGCCCAGGCCAGAAAACGCTGGCACTGGGTTTCAAAAAAGGCCTGCAGCTCGTCAGCCGTGCAGTGCTGGCTGATCAGCGTCTGGCCGTCGCTGTCGACATCCAGGTAAACCAGCGCCACCTCGATGGCGGGCAGTTGCCGTGCCTGACACATCAACCAGCCGTAGACCTTGGCTTGCGCCCAGTGCAACTGGCGGTGATTGGCGGGCTGGCGCGTCAGGTCACCGCGGTAGGTCTTGATCTCTTCCAGGCGGTTGTGGGCCGGGTCGTAGCCGTCGGCGCGGCCGCGCACCCGCAGGGTGTCGAACTGGCCTTCGAGGGTGATTTCCGACTGGTAACCAGCAGCGCGCCGCGCCACTACCCGCCGGTGCCCTTCGATGCCTTCCTGGGCGGACGGCGATGGCGTGAAGCGCAGGTCCAGGTCGCCGACCTTGGCGCTGAACTCGCAGAGGGCGCGCACTGCCACGCTGTAGCTCAAGACGCC
>NZ_JABMCN010000271.1 GCF_013179515.1 Pseudomonas sp. CM27 | reverse complement strand
AGGGTCAGGGTTTCTGGCAACTCGGTTGCCAGGTCGGGAAAGCATTTCACCCACCCGCGCAGCTTGGAGTTTAGGCACGATCTAAAGGTTGCGTTGTTGATTGCGAAAAATTTGCTGTTACATGACTTGCACCGGCTGCGACATAAAGTCTCGCCGAGCCTTGCAAGGCGCGCGCGGGCAGCGCCAGAATGCTGCGTATCTGCCCGCCGAAGTAAGGAAACCCAATGCCCGATCCTGTCGCTGCGCGCCTGCGTCTCGCGCCTGAAGCCCTGACCCGGCGTTTCTCACCCGAGCAGTTTGCCTTTACCAATACCGACGATCTGGAGCCGTTTCGCGGAGTCCTGGGCCAGGAACGTGCTGTCGAGGCCCTGCAGTTCGGCGTGGCCATGCCCCGCCCTGGTTACAATGTGTATGTGATGGGCGAGCCCGGCACCGGCCGCTTCTCGTTCGTCAAGCGCTACCTGAAGGCCGAAGGCAAGCGCCAGCACACCCCGGCGGACTGGGTGTATGTCAACCACTTCGAAGACAGCCGCGAGCCGCGCGCGCTGGAGTTGCCGTCTGGCAGTGCCGGGGAATTCATCAACGACATGAGCGGGCTGATCGACAACCTGCTGGCCACCTTCCCGGCAGTGTTCGAGCACCCGTCGTACCAGCAGAAGAAGGGTGCCATCGACCGCGCCTTCAACCAGCGTTACGACCGCGCCCTGGATGTGATCGAGCGCGCTTCGCTGGAGAAGGACGTGGCCTTGTACCGCGATGCCAGCAACGTGGCCTTCACCCCGATGGCCGAGGGCAAGGCGCTGGATGAGGCCGAGTTCGCCCAGTTGCCCGAAGAGGTGCGCGAGCAGTTCCACGATGACATCGCCATGCTCGAGGAGCGGCTGAACGAAGAGCTGGCCAGCCTGCCGCAGTGGAAGCGCGAGTCGAACAACCAGCTGCGTCAGCTCAACGAAGAAACCATTACCCTGGCCCTGCAACCTTTGCTGGCGCCGCTGTCGGAAAAGTACGCGGAAAACGCGGCGGTCTGCGCCTACCTGCAATCGGTGCAGCTGAACCTGCTGCGCACCGTGGTCGAGCAACTGGTCGACGACAGCAAGACCGACGCGGTCGCACGCAAACTGCTCGAAGAGCAGTACGCCCCAAGCCTGGTAGTCGGCCACCACGCCGACGGCGGGGCGCCGGTGGTGTTCGAGCCGCACCCGACCTACGACAACCTGTTCGGCCGCATCGAATACAGCACCGACCAGGGCGCGCTTTACACCTCGTACCGCCAGCTGCGCCCGGGCGCATTGCACCGTGCCAATGGCGGATTCCTGATTCTCGAAGCCGAGAAAATGCTCGGCGAGCCATTCGTGTGGGACGCCCTCAAGCGCGCCCTGCAGTCGCGCAAGCTGAAAATGGAGTCGCCCATTGGCGAACTGGGCCGCGTGGCCTCGGTCAGCCTGACACCGCAGATGATTCCGCTGAACGTGAAGCTGATCATCATCGGCTCGCGCCAGCTGTACTACGCGTTGCAGGACCATGACTCGGACTTCCAGGAGATGTTCCGGGTGCTGGTGGACTTCGACGAAGACATGCCCATGGTCGACGAGAACCTGGAGCAGTTCGCCCAACTGTTGCGCACCCGTACCAACGAAGAGGGCATGGCGCCGCTGACCAGCGACGCAGTGGCGCGCCTGGCCACCTACAGCGCCCGCCTGGCAGAGAACCAGTCGCGCCTTTCGGCGCGTATCGGCGACCTTTTCCAGCTGGTCAGCGAGGCCGATTTCATCCGCCAGCTGGCCAGTGACGAAATGACCGACTCCGGCCACATCGAACGGGCGCTCAAGGCCAAGGCCACCCGCACCGGGCGTGTATCGCAACGGGTGCTGGACGACATGCTGGCCGGGATCATCCTGATCGACACCGAAGGCGCGGCCATCGGCAAGTGCAACGGGCTGACGGTGCTGGAAGTAGGCGACTCCGCGTTCGGCATGCCGGCGCGGATCTCCGCCACCGTCTACCCGGGCGGCAGCGGCATCGTCGACATCGAGCGCGAGGTCAACCTCGGCCAGCCAATTCACTCCAAGGGGGTGATGATCCTGACCGGCTACATGGGCAGCCGCTATGCCCAGGAATTCCCGCTGGCGATTTCCGCGAGCATCGCCCTGGAGCAGTCCTACGGCTACGTGGACGGCGACAGCGCCTCGCTGGGTGAAGCCTGCACCCTGATCTCGGCGTTGTCGCGTACGCCGCTCAAGCAATGCTTCGCCATCACAGGTTCCATCAACCAGTTCGGTGAAGTGCAGGCAGTGGGTGGGGTCAACGAGAAGATCGAGGGCTTCTTCCGCCTGTGCGATGCGCGTGGCCTGACCGGCGAGCAAGGGGTGATCATTCCGCGGGCCAACGTGGCCACGCTGATGCTCGACGAGCGTGTGCTGCAGGCGGTGGAGAATGGGATGTTCCACGTCTACGCCGTCAGCCAGGCCGATGAGGCACTGAGCCTGTTGGTGGGCGAGGAAGCCGGTGTGCCGGATGAAAAGGGCCAGTTCACCGAGGGCAGCGTCAACGCCCGGGTGGTGGAGCGCCTGCGCGAAATTGCCGAAATGATCGGTGAGGAAGAAATCGAAAGGGCGGAAAAGGAACGCCTGGAAGAGATGATTGCCCAGGCCAAGCCGGCCTGAGTCAATAAACCGGCGCTAGCGGCGATGTGCTACCGTTCAGCGCCGGTTTTCCAACTTTCTGCGCGGCTATTCTATGCTGGAACTTAGGACAGTATCAGCGTTCAGGATGGAGACAGCCTGAGTTTTTCGGGCTGAACAAGGCTCTATGGAGGGGACGCGGCCATGCGCAACCTCAGCCTCACACGCCAGTGCCTGGGCCTGGTGACCCGCATCGAATGCAGCATTCGCCCGCTGGCCGGGGACAACGGCATGTGGACCTTGCTGTTCGCCGCCGGCATGGCCGGTGAACAACCTTCCGCGATCAAGGCCCAGGGCCCGTTCCATGGGCCGATGGTGGCCGAATCGGTGCTCAATGCCATTGTCGACAGCCTGACCCTGCATGGGTATCAGGTGGCCGAAGACCCGCAAATCTGGTGTCTGCATCTGCAGGCGCAATTACGGCGGATCAATGGCGAGCGCTGTCGCAACCTTGGGGATTACCAGTTTCATCCTGAGACCTGAACGACTGCCGGGGCTGCCGGGCAGCCCCAACACCGGGCTTTTGCTGTAACAGGTGGCTGGCTATACTCGCCGTCGCTTTTTTAGTCACCTGACGAGTCCCGAACTTCATGGAACGTATTCTCGAAAATGCGATGTATGCCTCGCGCTGGCTGCTCGCACCTATCTACTTTGGCCTGTCCCTCGGCCTGCTGGCCCTGGCGCTGAAATTCTTCCAGGAAGTGGTCCACGTCCTGCCCAATGTCTTTGCCCTGAGCGAGGCGGACCTGATCCTGGTGATCCTGTCGCTGATCGACATGTCGCTGGTGGGCGGCCTGCTGGTGATGGTGATGATTTCCGGCTACGAGAACTTCGTCTCGCAACTGGACATCGACGACAGCAAGGAAAAGCTCAACTGGCTGGGCAAGATGGACTCTTCGTCGCTGAAGATGAAGGTGGCCGCATCGATCGTGGCGATTTCGTCCATTCACCTGCTGCGGGTGTTCATGGATGCGCAGAACATCTCTACCGATTACCTGATGTGGTACGTGATCATCCACATGACCTTCGTGGTGTCGGCGTTCTGCATGGGTTACCTGGACAAGCTGACCAAGCACTGAGCCTGGTCGAAGCTGACGCCGCCCGCCCGTTGCAAAACGGACGGGCGGCGTCGTCTCTGGCTTGTGCTTTTGCTCTGCCTGTACAAAAAATGAGCTCTCATGCACGGTTCCCACGCGAGGTGCTCTCATGAACCTGCAGAAGCTCAATGCCGAGGCCAGGGCTGGCCATGTCGACGAACTGAACCTGATCGCCATCGAAGGCGGTGACTACCTGCTCGAGGCCCGGGTAAAAGGCCACGCGCATCCCTTGTCCGATGCCCGTGGGGAACGCCTGCGCGTGCACTCGGTGGAGGAAGCCCGCAAGTTGCTGCAAACCATCCCGTTGGTCTCGATGCACCTGGTCCACTGGTCGGTCCAGGACGAAATGTGCGGCATGGGTTCGCACCCTGAAGAAGACCTGAAGGTGCCGATTTCCCAGCGCTCGGCCTGGTAGCTGCTCGCCGCGCCCCAGTGTGCTAGGCTGCTCGCCCTTTTCATCAAGGGCGCGGCTGCACTGCGCCCTGCAGTGGAGCACGACCATGTCCGAACTCAACCTGTCCACCGACGAAACCCGCGTAAGCTACGGCATCGGCCGCCAGCTGGGCGGCCAGCTGCGCGACAACCCGCCACCGGGCGTTAGCCTGGATGCTATCCTGGCCGGCCTGACCGACGCCTTCAATGGCGCCGACAGCCGCGTCAGCGAAGCCGACCTGTCGGCCAGCTTCAAGGTCATCCGCGACATCATGCAAGCCGAAGCTGCCGCCAAGGCCGAAGCCGCCGCTGGCGCTGGCAAGGAATTCCTGGCTGAAAACGCCAAGCGTGACGGCATCACCACCCTGGCTTCGGGCCTGCAGTTCGAAGTGCTGACCGCTGGCGAAGGCGCCAAGCCGACCCGCGAAGACAACGTGCGCACGCACTACCACGGCACCCTGATCGACGGCACCGTGTTCGACAGCTCCTACGAGCGTGGCCAGCCGGCTGAATTCCCGGTCGGTGGCGTGATTGCTGGCTGGACCGAAGCCCTGCAGCTGATGAACGCTGGCAGCAAATGGCGCCTGTACGTGCCGAGCGAGCTGGCTTACGGCGCCCAAGGCGTTGGCAGCATCCCGCCGCACAGCGTGCTGGTGTTCGACGTCGAGCTGCTCGACGTTCTGTAACACCGCTGGGGCCGCCTTGCGGCCCATTCGCGGGTAAACCCGCTCCCACAGGTATTGTGCACAATTCAAGCGTTGTACGATTCCTGTGGGAGCGGGTTAATCGTGGCGACGAACCGCCGCGAAGAGGCCGGCCCTGCTGGCCTCAATTCCAATCCGTTCCCCCAGGGCGCAATGCCCGTGCATAGCAGAACAGAAACAAATTCCGCACCAGCTCCTTGAGGACCCCCGGTTCACTCGAATTCAACCCGCTCATGTCCAGGTCGCCCTGGTCACGCAATTCGTCGAGCGCTTCTTCTTCAAGCACCGCGCACACTTCGCCGGTTTCCCGATGAAGAATGCGCAGGTAGGGGTGAGGGCGTTCCAGCCAGGCGTCGATCAGATAAGTCATGGCTATTCTCCTTGGATAGCAGTTCCAATGAGAATAATTCTTATTATCAAAATAGCAAGCGCCAATTGGCAGAATCTTGAGTAATCAGACTTTGCGTACGAACTCGGACTTCAGCTTCATGGCGCCGATGCCGTCGATTTTGCAATCGATGTCGTGGTCGCCGTCGCACAGGCGGATGTTCTTGACCTTGGTGCCGACCTTGACCACCAGGGACGAGCCTTTGACCTTGAGGTCCTTGATCACGGTGACGGTATCGCCGTCCTGCAGGATGTTGCCGACCGAGTCCTTCTTCACCACCTCATCGCTGGCCGCTTCGGCGTCGCCGCTGGCCGACCACTCGTGGGCGCATTCAGGGCAGATCAGCTGAGCGCCATCCTCATAGGTGTATTCGGAGTTGCATTTCGGGCAGGGCGGCAGAGTGCTCACTTCGGTTCCTCAAACAAACAGACAGGCGGTTAAAGGCCTGCATTGTAAAAGGTATTTTCCCAGAAGTGATTATGTCCGGACAAAAGCATTCGCGGGCTTGCCCGCTTCCACAGGGATAGCACCAACCTCAGCGGCGGTACTCATCCTGTGGGAGCGGGCAAGCCCGCGAAGAGGGCGACTCGCTCTATCAGTGAGTACGGGCTACGGCGAACTCGCTCAGTTCTACCAGCGCATCCCGGTATTCGCTGGCCGGCAGCACTTCCAGGCAGGCAATGGCACGCTTCACGTAATCGCGCGCCAGCTCTGCGGTGTACTGCAGCGCACCCGACTCTTCGACTGCCACGCGAATCTGCTCCAGGTCCTCCAGGCCACCCTTCTGGATGGCCTTGCGCACCAGCGCCGCCTGCTCGGCAGTACCTTCGCGCATGGTGTAGATCAGCGGCAGGGTAGGCTTGCCTTCGGCCAGGTCGTCACCGACGTTCTTGCCCAAGGTCTGCGAGTCACCCTTGTAGTCCAGCAGGTCGTCGACCAGCTGGAAGGCCACGCCCAGGTGGTCACCAAAGGTTCGCAGGGCCTCGCGCTGCTCTTCGCTCGCCCCGGCCAGCGCAGCGGCGCTGTGGGTCGAGGCTTCGAACAGCATGGCGGTCTTGCCGCGGATGACCTCCATGTAGACGTCCTCGGTGGTGCTGGCGTCGCGTACCCGCGACAGCTGCAGCACTTCACCCTCGGCAATCACGCGGGTGGCCTTGGACAGAATCTGCATGACCGGCATCGAGCCCAGTTCGACCATCATTTCGAACGAGCGCGAATAAAGGAAGTCGCCTACCAGTACGCTCGGCGCGTTGCCCCACAGGGCATTGGCGGTGGAGCGGCCACGGCGCATGCCGGACATGTCGACCACGTCGTCGTGCAGCAGGGTGGCGGTGTGCAGGAATTCGATGGTAGCGGCCAGCAGGCGCAGGTCGTCGCCCTCGCGGCCGAGCGCCTTGCCACACAGCAGTACCAGCAGGGGACGCAGGCGCTTGCCACCGGCGGACGTGATATAGTCGCCGATCTTCGATACCAGCGGCACGCGCGAGGTCAGCTGCTTCTTGATGATCTCGTCGACGGCGCTGAAGTCATCAGCCACCGCGCGGTAGAAGGTTTGGGGTTGCATCGGCTGCTCCAATAAGGTTGCGCGGCATGCTAGGTCGCGGGTCCCGGTGTGTCAAGGCGCGGTGCCTGCTGGCCGGGGGCGGTACTTGCAAGCAAAACCCGGGTTGCGTACAATCGCGCACCCTAACTTCCTGGGCAGCACCTGCCTTACGCAATTGCGCCGGGCCGTTCCAGCCCTGTGCAGCCATGCCAGCCAATACTCATCATATAAAGCGCTGGGTGAGCAGGATTATCGGAGAAATACCATGTCTTACGCAGTAATCGTTACCGGCGGCAAGCAGTACAAAGTCGCTGAAGGTGAATTCCTCAAGATCGAGAAGCTGGAAGTCGCCACTGGCGAATCCGTGACTTTCGATCGCGTTCTGCTGGTCGCCAACGGTGAAGAAGTCACCATCGGTGCTCCAGTGGTTGCTGGCGCTAAAGTAGTGGCCGAAGTCGTTTCGCAAGGCCGCCACGACAAGGTTCGCATCATCAAGTTCCGTCGTCGTAAGCACCACATGAAGCGCATGGGCCACCGCCAGTGGTTCACCGAGATCAAAATCACCGGCATCCAGGCTTAATCCCCTAGATCCCCTGAATTTATTTGGAGAATTGAACCATGGCTCACAAGAAGGCTGGTGGTAGTACTCGTAACGGTCGCGACTCAGAATCGAAACGCCTTGGCGTGAAGATGTATGGCGGCCAGGTTATCAAGCCGGGCAACATCATCGTCCGTCAGCGTGGCACCGAATTCCACGCCGGCTACGGCGTTGGCATGGGCAAGGATCACACCTTGTTCGCCAAGATCGAAGGCGTGATCAAGTTCGAGAAGAAAGGCGAGTTCATGCGCCGTTACGTGAGCATCGTCGCCGCTTAATTGCGACGTCGCTCCAGAAGCCCCGTCATGCGACGGGGCTTTTTCGTTTGTGTTGAGCCTCTTGCAAAGCTGTTTGTATGGGCTGCCGGCGTGGGTTTC